>CAZEVP010000041.1:0-28285 GCA_964515735.1 uncultured Verrucomicrobiaceae bacterium
CGCTGACGATGCCCGGCATCGCCGGCATCGTGCTCGGCATGGCGATGGCGGTCGATGCCAACGTGCTGATCAACTGCCGGATCAAGGAGGATCTGCGTGCCGGCCTGTCGCCACAGGCGGCGATATCGTCGGGCTATGAGCGCGCCACCGGCACCATCCTCGATGCCAACCTGACCGGGGTGATCATCGCCGTCATCCTGTATGCGATCGGCACCGGCCCGATCAAGGGTTTCGCCGTCACCACGCTGATCGGCCTGCTGGCGTCGCAGTTCACCGCGATCATGGTGACGCGCGCCCTCGTCAACATCATCTATGGCGGCCGCCGCCTGCAGAAACTGTGGATCTGATCTGAGATGACTTCCAATACGGTGAAAGGCCAACGCAAGACCATCAATTTTCTCGGTGTCCGTACGCCGGTGGCGATCTTCGCCATCCTGCTGACGATCGCCTCGATCGTAGTGATCGCCGTGCGCGGTCTGAACTTCGGTCTCGATTTCACCGGCGGCACGCTGGTGGAGATCGGCTATCAGCAGGCGGTGCCGCTCGACCAGATTCGCGATGCGCTCGAGAGTGCGGGCTACGAACGGACCAGCGTGGTCAACTACGGCACCGACAGCGACGTGCTGGTGCGCATGCCGGAGACCGGCGATGCCCATGCCGGTGAAAAGCTGGTGGGCGTGCTGGAGGCCGCCTCGGGGCAGGATCTGACGCTGCGGCGGGTGGAGTTCGTCGGGCCGCAGGTCGGCGAGGAGCTGCGCGAGCTCGGTGGCCTCGGCATGTTGCTGGCACTGCTCGCGGTCATGGGCTTCGTGGCGATGCGCTACGAGCTGAAGCTGGCTGCCGGCGGTGTCATCGCGCTGTTCCACGACGTCATCGTCGCGCTCGGTTTCTTCGCGCTGTTCCAGTGGGATTTCGATCTGAACGTGCTGGCGGCGGTGCTGGCCATCATCGGCTACTCGATCAACGACACCATCGTCGTGCTCGACCGGATGCGCGAGAACTTCCGCAAGTTGCGCAAGGCCGAGGTGGTCGAGATCATGAACATCTCGATCACCGAAACCCTCGACCGCACGCTGGCTACCTCCGGCATCACGCTGGCGGTGTTGTTTTCGCTGCTGCTGTTCGGTGGCGAGACACTGCGCGGCTTCTCGCTGGCGCTGATCATCGGTACCGTCGTCGGTACCTTCTCGTCGATCTACATCGCGTCGCCGATCGCGCTGTGGCTCAATCTGACCCGCGAGGACATGGTCGGGCTGGCGCGCGACGGGGCGAAGACGGAGGTCGTCGACGACCGGCCGTGAGCCGCGCGATCCTGTCCGCAGCTGCACGATGGAGCCCCGCAATGCGGGGCTTTCTTTTTTCTGCCCGTCCACTTTTTCCGACGCTTGACCTGTCAGGGCTTTTTCTCGATACTGTTCAAATAATAGATAAATAATTCTATATATGGAACTATGAGGTTCGCGATGAACACCCTGACTTCCGACGATCCCCGCTACGCCAAGCTGTTCGACATCCAGAAGGAGACCGCCGAGCACAGCGATATCTACGGCGACCTGTCGCCGGCGATGTGCGCGCTCAGGGAGCGGGCGCCGGTCATGAAAGGATCGCTGCGGGAGCTGCTCGGCCTGCCCGAGCTGACCCACTACGACGTCGAGCGCGAGAGTTACACGCTGTTCAGCTTCGAGCTGTGCGACCGCGCGCTGCGGGAGAACCTGCTGTTCTCGTCCGAGGGCTACAACGACACGCCGACGGTGCGGGCGATGGGCAAGGCGATCCTGAAGATGGTCGGTGACGAGCACCGGCGCTACCGCGCCGTCGTGCAACCGATGTTCATCCGGCCGAAGGCCGTCAACTGGTGGACGCCGAAGTGGATCGACGATGCCGTCGCGGCGCTGCTCGACCGCATCCACGATCAGCCGGTCGCTGACCTCAACATGGATCTGTGCGCGCGGCTGCCGGTGTACGTGGTGACGCGCGGCATCGGCATGGACGAGGGCAAGTCGCTGCTGTTCCGCGAGCATCTGCTGCGGAGCACGATCGGCGGGCGCGAGGTCGGCCCGCAGGAGCGGCAGCAGTCGGCGGCGGAGGTGTCGCGCATGCTCAAGGAGCTGATCACGGAGCGGCGCAAGGACCCGCGCGAGGATGTCATCTCCGGCCTGATCAACAACGATCTGCAGCTGGAAGATGGCACCACCCGCAAGCTGACCGACGAGGAGATATTCGCCTACTGCCGGCTGATCATGCTCGCCGGTGGCGGCACCACCTGGCGCCAGCTCGGCATAACGATTCACGCGCTGCTGACCCGCTACCACTTCTGGGAGCTGTGTCGCGACGACCGCACGAAAATCGCGCCGGCCATTGAAGAAGCGGCGCGCTGGATGCCGACCGATCCGGTGTTCACGCGGGTGATGACCGACGATGTCGAACTGGAAGGCGTGCGGATTCCGAAGGCAGCGCGGGTCGAGATGTGCTTCGGCTCGGCCAACCGCGACCCCGCGCGCTGGGACAACCCCGATCAGTACGACATCCTGCGGCCGTTCCAGTCGCATCTGGGGTTCGGCATGGGGCCGCATCGCTGCCTCGGCATGGACGTGGCCAAGCAGGAGATGCTGACCTCGCTGAACGCGCTGATGGACCGTTATCCGAACCTGCGGCTCGACGAGACGGCGCCGGCGCCGACGCTGCTCGGCGGTGTCGAGCAGCGCGGCATGTCGGCGGTGCCGGTGCGCTTGCGCTGACCGTCGCCCGATTCGCAGTCGAAGGGATACGGAACGATGAACAACGGCGAGCATTCGGCCACGCGCAGTCTCCAGCAACTGGATTCCACCGAGTTCCGGCGGGCGCTCGGTGCCTTCACCACCGGTGTCACGGTGGTCACGACTCGCGGTGATGGCCGCGAGGATATCGGGCTGACGGCGAACAGCTTCAACTCGGTGTCGCTGCAGCCGCCGATGGTGCTGTGGAGCCTGGCCAAGGCGGCCCGCAGTCTGGAAGCGTTCAAGGCGTGTCGCCACTTCGCCATTCACATTCTCGCCGACGATCAGGAGCCGCTCTCCGCGCGCTTCGCGCAGCGCGGCGCCGACAAGTTCGCCGGGCTGGCGGTAGACCGAGGGCCGGACGATATCCCGCTGCTGCAGCAGTGCGCGGCGCGTTTCGTCTGCCGTGCGCGCTATCAGTACGAGGGCGGCGATCATCTGATCTTCGTCGGCGAGGTGATCGACTTCGAGCACTGGCAGCGGGCGCCGCTGCTGTTTCACGGCGGCGCGTACGGGCAGATACGCAAACGGGACGAGGATCCGGTTGGCGACGCCGTGCCCGATGATTCGCTCGGCTATCTGCTGCGCCTCGGTTACCGGCGATTGATCGGGCCGCTGACGCAGGCGTTAGCCGAGCGCGATCTGACACTCTCTCAGCATTATTTTCTCGCGCACCTGGCGCGTAGTGGCAGCGGTGACCGGCAAGCGCTGCTGGCGTCGCTGGCGACGACCGGCACGGTGCCGGTCGCGCACGAAATCGAGGCATTGGTTTCACGAGGGTTCATCGTGGAGGAGTGCGGCGCGATCCGTTTCACGCCGGCGGGGCTCGATCTGCGCATCGAGCTGGCCGCGATCTACAAGGCGGTGGAGTCCCGGGCGCTGGACGGCATGGGCTATACCCGCGCGCAGTCGCTTAAGGTGCATCTCGGACAACTGATAGCATCGCTCCCGTCAGAACAGTGAATCCGGTGTCGTGAACATGTCAGCAGCTTTGGAAAACATCTGTGCCGATGCGCTCGAGCGCGATCCGGCCCAACGCGCCATCCGTTTCGACGGCCGCTGGTATCTCTGGGCCGACGTGCGCCGCGTGGCCGAGCAGCTGGGCGATGCGCTGCGCGCCAGCGGCGCGGGCGAGCGGCCGACGGTCGCCTTCGTCGCGCGCAACCGGCCGTCGGCGCTGGCGGCGTTTCTCGGGCTGCTGGTGCAGCGCTGCAGCGTGCGCATGGTCTATCCGTTCCAGTCGGCGGAGGCGCTCGCCGGCGAGCTGGAGCGGATTCGCCCTGCGATCGTCGTCGCGGCGGAACAGGATTTCTCCGCGCCGGTGAAGGCTGTGCTCGATGGCATCGGGGCCGCCGGCATCGCGCTGTCCGAGATGGCGGCCGCGCCTCTCTCGGGTCACGAACGAATTGCCGGCGGGCGCAGCGCGCAGGCCGCGGTATCCGATGGCGAGCCGCAGATCGTGCTGCTGACCAGCGGCACCACCGGCGCGCCGAAACCGTTCGCGCTCGATTACGCGACGGTCGCGGCCTACTACACCGGCGGTGTCGCGACCGCCACGGCGACGAAAGCGAACGCGGCTACCGGTGCGGCGCTGCTCTATTTTCCGGTCGGAAACATCTCCGGCCTCTACACCACGCTGCCGCCGCTGGTAATCGGCACCCCGGTCGTGTTGCTGGACCGTTTCGATCTGGCGCAGTGGCTCGATTTCGTCGCCGAGTATCGGCCGGCGCAGTTCGGCATGCCGCCGGTCGGCTACAAGATGCTGCTCGATGCCGACGTGCCGAACGAGAAGCTGGCCTCGATCCAGGCGATGGGCGCCGGCGCCGCGCCGCTGGACCCGGAGATCCAGCGCCAGTTCGAGGCGCGCTACGGCATCCCGATCCTGCTCTCCTACGGCGCCACCGAGTTCGGCGGCCCGGTCTCGGCGATGACGCTGGCGCTGCGCCGGCAGTGGGGCGACGGCAAGGCGCTGTCGGTCGGCCGGCCGCTGCCGGGCATGCAGGTGCGCGTCGTCGATGCACGCAGCGGCGAGGAGTTGCCGCCGGGCGTGGAGGGCATCATCGAGGTGATCTCCTGCCGCATCGGCCCGGCGTGGATTCGCACCTCCGATCTCGGTGTCATCGACGGCGACGGCTTCCTGTTCCTGAAGGGGCGCGCCGACGGCGCCATCATGCGCGGTGGTTTCAAGCTGGTGCCAGCCAGCATCGAGGCGGCGCTGATGAAGAATCCGCGGATCGCATTGGCCTCCGTGGTCGGTATTCCCGATGTTCGGCTCGGGCAGGTGCCGGTCGCCGCCGTCGTGCCGAAAGCGGGCGAGGCCGGGCTGAGCGCGGCCGAGGTGGAGTCGGAACTGCGCCGGCTGATGCCAGCGACGCACATTCCCGTGGCCTGGAAATTCGTTGCCGAACTGCCGAGAACGCCATCGATGAAGGTCGATCTCGGCGCGGTGAAGCGCCTCTTCGCATAACAGCCGCCTCGCTTCCCGTTCACCCGTCTGCGCGCGCAGGCGGGCATATCCCTTCACGCCTTCACCGTTTCGCCATTGCTGCTGGCGCGGGTCGTTTTTTTCCGTTTTTTATCTCTCCTTATTAAAAGACGATATATGGAATTAATATTCCGTATATTTGAATCAATGATTTTTGCCTGTATTCTTCTGAAAGAAAATAAATTCCATATACAGTCTTTTTTATCAAAATATTGATCGTGGTTCTTGCCCGGGGCTTCGGATGTCTCCGGCGCGAATCGCGGCAGTGGCGCGCGGCGGTCGTGAGGGGCGCAAAAGAGGTCGGTTCGTAAACACACCACTACAGAGGAATAAAAATAATGGCGAAGAGAAAGGCACTCAGCGAAGCAATCAACCGGCAGGTTCACGGCCTGTCGCGAGGCGGGCTCCTGGCGTGGGGGCTGCCCGCGCTGGTCGGGTCGCTGCTGGCCGGGGCCGGTTCGGCAGTGGCGCAGCCGCAGTCCGTGCAGCCCGGTGTCATCGAGGAGATCGTGGTGACGGTGCGGCGGCGCGAGGAGGTGGCGCAGGACGTGCCGATCTCGATCACGGCGCTGACGCCCGACTATCTGGAACAGCAGAGCATCGACGAGTTCTCCGATCTCGGCGCGCACGTACCGTCGCTGAGCATCAGCGGCAATACCTCGGGCTCCAACATTCCTCTGGTCGGCCTGCGCGGCCAGCGCCCGTCGGAGACGCTGCTGACGCTGGACCCGGCGGTGCCGCTCTATTTCGCGGAAATTCCGATCACGCCGGTCTATGGCGCCAACCTCGGTCTGTACGACATGGCCGGCGTGCAGGTGCTGAAAGGGCCGCAGGGTACGCTGTTCGGCATCAACAGCACCGGCGGCGCGGTGCTGTTCTCGCCGCAGCTGCCGTCCAATGAGGTCGAGGGCTATCTGAAAGGTGAGGTCGGCAACTACAACCTCTGGAAGCTGCAGGGCGCCGCCAGCCTGCCGGTCAGCGACGCGCTGGCGTTTCGCGTCGCGATGCAGAAGACCGACCGGGACGGCTACCAGAGCAACGTCGCCGACAACGACCTGCGCTGCAAGAACTGCATGTGGGACGAGGATTCGCTCGGCATTCGCCTGATCGCCAGCATCGACACCGGCGGTTTCCGCAACCTGACGACGATCTCGTACGACGAGAACGATTCGATTGGCAAGTCGCTGGTGCCGCTGGCGTTCAACCCGACCGGCAGCCTCGGCGCGATCTGGAATCGCGTGTTCAACGGCGGCGTCGGCATCGGCGGTCCCGAGATCGACAACGCGATCGCGCGCCAGAGCCGGCGCAGCGTGCACGACATCGAGAGCGACCAGCTGCCGAAGGAGACGGTGGAGAACCACATTCTGGCCAACGTCACCGAGTACGACTTCAGCGACGACCTGACCATCAAGAACGTGTTCGGCTATCGCAAGGTCGACTTCTACCAGGAGCAGGATACCGACGGCACGGCGATGTCGATGTTCGGCTCGATCGTGCTCGATTCGCCCACCGTGCCGGCCGGTTTCGCCGGCCGTGGCCGGACCGTCGACGCCGAGCAGTTCAGCAACGAGATTCAGCTGGTCGGCTATGCGCTGGACGAGCGGCTGGAGTGGATCGCCGGTGCGTTCTGGTACCGGATGGAGGGCGACGAGAGCAGCCTCGCCGTCAATTCGGGGGTGAATCCGAACTGGCCTTCCGGCCCGGCGCCGTCGCCCGGCCTGCAGACGATCTACGACCTCGCGCGCTACGGCGCCTACGGCAGTTCAGCGGAGGCGTCGGTCGTCAACGAGTCCTACGCCGTGTTCGGCGAGGGCACCTACGACTTCAGCGACCGCTGGTCGCTGACGCTCGGCCTGCGGCAGACCTGGGACTCCCGCGAGCTGACGACGCACGCGCGGCGAACCGATTTCGCGCGTCTCTCCACGCCCCCCGGCTGCGTCGTCAGGGACAAGAACAATAACCTGCTGCCGAACGATGCCTGCTCGCGCACGGTCGACGAGAGCTTTTCGAGCCCGACCGGCCGGTTTTCTCTCAACTACAAGCCGGATCACGGCCAGTTGATCTACGGCGGCGTCTCGACCGGCTATCGCACCGGCGGTTTCGACATGCGCGGCAGCGATAACGTGACGCTCGAACCGTTCGATCAGGAAGAGGTCGTCACTTACGAGATCGGCCACAAGGGCGACTGGACGCTCGACTATCTCGGCAACGTCCGATCCTCGCTGGCGCTCTACTGGCAGGACTACTCGGACATCCAGAAGACACAGGGCATCGAGCGCGATGGCGTGTTCTACACCTCGACGTTCAACGCTGCCGAGGCCGTCATTCGCGGCGCCGATCTCGAAATCACCATCGCGCCGACGGCCAACCTGTCGGTCTCGTTCGCCTATTCGTACGTGGATGCCTACTTCAAGGAGTGGCTGCGCGACGACCCGGCCTTCGGCGTCATCGACAACCGGTCGTCGGCCTTCGTCTACGTGCCGGACCATTCGCTGTCGAGCACGGTGAACTACATCCTGCCGCTGGATGCCGCCATCGGCCAGGTGTCGCTGATGGCGAACGTCTACTGGCAGAGCAAGATGGACACGCACCCGGAGAAGCACTACTTCGGCGAGGTCGCCGCCGCCCGCAACTGGCCGGCCGGGCTGCTCGACACGGCCTACGACACGGCGATCGCCGATGCCTATGCGCTGTGGAACTTCCGGCTTGGCTGGCGCGGGGTGATGGGGTCGAAGTTCGATCTCGCCGCGTTCGTCAACAATGCGTTCGACGAGGAGTACAAGACCGGCGGCCTGAACGTCATCTCGTCGGTTGGCTACGTTTCCCAGAGCTACGGCGCGCCGCGCACCTACGGCGCTTCGCTGCAGTGGAATTTCTAGGAAAACGCTGAAGAGCGAATGTCTCCCCTCTCCCTTTCAGGGAGAGGGGACTTGATCATCCCCGCTATTGTCGCGACATTCGGTTCGAACGGTGTCGCGACTTTTTTTGTTTCTCTTTTTTATTTTCCCGCGATTTCATTCGTACATGGTTCTGGTTGCACGCGTTTTTCGACGCGGCGAATTGCGATGCCGTGGAATACGGACGATGCGGGATGGAAGAGAGGGGCGCGATGAGCGCCCCGCACATCACTCGACCAGATTGGCCCTGATCGCGGCGATGTGATGGCGGTCGAGACCGAGCGCCCCGGTGAAGAAGGCGTGCATCGTGCCGTGGCGCTCGGCGATGGCGCCCCAGACGCTCTGCAGATAGGCCGGTTCGACGGCGTAGATCGGTTTCAGCGCAGCATCGACGGGCGAGCCCGCGCGCGCGATGTCGACGACCTGCGACGAGGCGTCGTCCGATGCCCGCAGCCGGTCCGTGTACAGACGCAGGCTGAGCATGTAGTCCTCCATGACGAGCGCTGTATCGACGTCGAGCAGCGTCAGCAGCAGCGCGCAGCAGACGCCGGTGCGGTCCTTGCCGCCGCTGCAGTGGATCAGCAGCGGCAGCGCGCCGGGATCGGCGGCCAGCTCGAAGATGCGGGCGATCTGCCGCAGCGCGTGCGGGTCCGTCACCATGTTGCGGTAGACCGTTTTCATCAGCTCGCGCGAGCCGGCTTCGCTGTTGAGCGCCCGGGCATCGGCGAGCAGCGTGCCGGTGTTGCCCGGCGTGTCATCGAGCAGCAGCGGCAGGTGAAGGTTGGTGGTGTCGGCGCCACTGCACCAGCGCGACGGGGAGCGCTCGCGCTCGCCGCCGCGGCGCAGATCGCAGATGGTGCGGATGCCGAGCGGTTCGAGTAGCTGCAGGTCACCGTCGTCGAGTGCGCTGAGGCTGTCGGCGCGGTAGAGCGCGGCGCGCCTGACGCTGCCGCCACCGCGGGTCGGGTAGCCGCCGAAGTCGCGGAAATTGCGGGCGCCGGAGAGCGGGATGTGTCTGTCCATGCCGATGTTCGCCGCGATTTCAGTGGCCGGCCTGCGGCGGTTGCCGATCCTCTGTGGGCGGCGTTTCGCCGGCCGCTTCCGCCAGCGCCCGCCTTCTGGCCGGCGTCTCGGCCGGCAGCCGGCGCGCGGTCAGCCACAGCAGCAGGACGGCGATCGGCACCAGTATCTGCATGCTGATCAGGCCGGTGACCAGCGAGCCGGACAGCGAGCTGACCTTGCCCGCCCAGTACGGGCCGGCGCCGGTGCCGATCACGATCGCGATCAGCGAGAACGCCGACGCGCCGGTGCCGCGCATCCTCGGCGTCACCAGATCCTGCGCCAGCGCCGCGAACGCGCCGGGGCTCAGCGAGTGCAGCACGCTGTAGACGAAGAACACGGCGAGGAACAGGTTGACGTTGTCGACCATCAGCAGGATCACGATGGCCGGCACGCCGGCGAGTCCGGAGATCATGCCGAGCCAGGCCGGCGCGCGCGGGTCGCGCTGTTTCCAGCGGTCGGCCCACCAGCCGCCGAGCAGGATGCCGAACGCGGCGCCGACGACGTGCAGCGTGCCGATCGAGAAGCCGAGCTGCGACGTCGACAGGTCGAACGTGCGCATCGCGTAGGGCGCCACCCACAGCTGCACCGCGCCGCCGATGCAGGCGAGCAGCGCCGCGCTGATGGTGGCGTAGACGAAGGTGCGGCAGCCGAAGGTGAGGGCGTAGACCGGGCGGTCGTTGAAGCGCTGCACCTGCCCCCAGGTCAGGATGGCGTAGGCGCCGAGGCCGATGGCGATCCACTGCGCGGGGTCGCCCACGGCCAGCGTGATGGCGCGCGCGGCGGCGGCGATGGCGGCGACGAAGCCGAGATTGATCAGCAGCGCGCGCGGGCCGCCCAGGCGGAACACGGTCAGCAGCGTGAACGGCGGAATCGCCGCCGCGAACTCCCGCAGCACGATCATCGGTGCCGGCGCCGCCTTGCCCACCTGCGCGGCGCGCTTCGGTTCGCGCAGCCTGAACACCAGCAGCGCCAGCGGAATGCCCGGCAGGCCGACGGCGATCAGCGCCGCCTTCCAGCTCGGCAACGCGCAGGCCGAGGCGAGCGGCACGCTGGTGCAGATCGACGTGGACCAGTGGTCGATGAACAGCCCGCCGACGATCATCGACAGCGCCGACCCCATGAAGGTGCCGGTCAGGTAGACGCTGAGCGTGACCGAGCGCTTGCTGGGCGGGAAGTAATCGGACAGCAGCGAGTGCGAGCAGGGGTTGGCCGTAGCCTCGCCGATGCCGACGCCGATGCGCGCGGCGGCCAGCGTGAGGAAGTTGACGGCGGCTCCGCCGAGCGCGGTCATCGCCGACCAGATCGCCAGACCGGCCGCCATCACCGTGCGCCGGTTGAGGCGGTCGGAGATGCGGCCCATCGCGATGCCGACGACCGCGTAGAACACGGCGAAGGCGGTGCCCATCAGGAAGCCCATCTGGGCGTCGTCGAGGCCGAGGTCGCGTTTGATCTCCTCGGCCAGGATCGAAAGGATCAGGCGGTCGAGGTAGTTGAGCGTGTTCGCCAGCGTCAGCACCAGCAGCGCGTAGTAGGCGTAGCGCGGAATCGTCGAGGTCGGCGCGACGCCGCTGTTGTCGAGACTGTTGAGCGCTTTCATCGGGTAGTCCCCTGTTCTTATGTCGTTCTTCGGGCGGGCCCGGTGGGCGGCGACCGGCGTGGAGAGGGTTGCGCCTGCTAGTACTGCGATGCGGGCAGGCGGATCACCAGCCCGTCCAGCTGTTCGGTGATCCTGATCTGACAGGCGAGGCGGCTGCCGGCGGTGTGGATGACCGGCGAGCACTCCAGCAGCTCGCGTTCGAGCTCGGATGGCTCGCCGACCCGGTCGAGCCAGCGCTCGTCGACGAAGCAGTGGCAGGTGCCGCACGCCAGGCTGCCGCTGCATTCGCCGGTGATGCCGCGCAGGGCGTGACTGACGGCTCCCTCCATCGCCGACTGCCCGGCGGGCAGTTCCAGCGTGTGTCGGGTGCCGTCGGCTTCGATGAAGGTGACGACCGGCATCGTTTGGCTCCTCGTGTTTTTATCGGTGTTTCCCGCTGTTTTTGCCTGTCCCGGCAGCCGCGACGGGGTGCGGGGTTTTTGTTGAAGTTCACGATAATAAATCAAAAGACAAAATATGGAACTATGATTTTTTCCACGGACAGCGGCGCCAGGGTTTCCGGCGCCGCTCGGAAAATCCGTCCTGCTGCCGCGAAGCGGGGGCGGGTTGGCGCCGAATGCGTCGATTAATGATGGATTGAGCGATTCCTTATGCACTTTTGGTGTTGCGGCACGCTCGAAGGGCGGTCTCGTGCGGAAGGCGGCCGCGCCGGCTTGCGGGGCATTCCAAAAGCGTGGAGAATGTCTTCGTTGTTCCAAATGACGAATATATATTTTAATAACTGAACTTGTTGGCCATGCTGCGGGCTGTCCGGGTCGCAGTGGCGCCGATCCGAGGAGGTGAGAGCGATGACGATGTCTGCAGTGGAGGCGCCCGCGGCGTCGCGGGTGACGAAAGCCGGTTTCGGCAGCGATTTCCGCATCATCGATGCCGATGCCCATATCGACCCGCCCTATGAGATGTGGCGGGACTATCTGCCGGCGCGGCTGCGCGAGCTGGCGCCCTACATAGAGGAGGGCGACGAGCACGACTGGATCGTGTTCGAGGGCAACCGCCGCCCGGTGCGGATGATCAGCAACATGGCCGGCAAGGAGGGGCGCGACTACAAGATGTTCGGCAAGCGTTCCGAGATGCGCCCGGTCTGGCTGCCGGAGACCCGGCTGGCCGACATGGACGCCGACGGCATGGACACGGCGGTGCTGTTCGGCGGCGGCCCGCTCGGCACCGCCAATGCCGATCTCTACATCGCCAGCTTCGACGCCTACAACCGCTGGCTCTGGGATTTCTGCGCCCGCGACCGCAAGCGGCTGGTGCCGGTCGGCTACGTGCCGATGCGCAGCGTCGAGGAGACGGTGCGGATGCTGCGTGAGCTGGCCGCTCTCGGGTTTCGCAACGTCAACATCCCGGCCTTTCCGCAGTCGGCCGACGGCATCTCGACCAGCGCCAAGGTCAAGTCGATCAACACCGCGCAGGGTTCGGCGCTGACCGGCGACCCCGGCGGCTCGCGCTCGTACACCGATGCCGAGTTCGATCTGCTGTGGCAGACCGCGACCGAGCTCGACCTGACGCTGACGATGCACCTCGGCGGGCGGATTCCGCGCTTCGGCGACAAGCAGCATTTCCTGCCCGACCTGGTGATGAGCAAGACGGCGATGGCCGAGCCGGTCGCCATCCTGATCTACGGCTGCATCTTCCAGCGCTTCCCGACGCTGCGGCTGGCCATCGTCGAGAGCGGCGTCGGCTGGATGGCGTGGATGGCCGAGTACATGGACCGGACCTGGGAGCGGCAGCGTTTCTGGACCGATAGCAAGCTGACCGAGCTGCCGAGCCACTACATGGATCAGAACGTCTACGCGTCGTTCATCCACGACCGCGTCGGCATCCTGAACCGGCATCTGCCCGGCGGCAGGAACATCATGTGGTCGTCGGACTATCCCCACTCCGAAACCACGTTCCCGCATTCGCTCGACGTCATCAAACGGGATTTCGACGGTGTTCCCCGGGCCGATATCGATGAGATCGTCGCGACCCGGGCGCGTCGCCTCTACGGCGTCGATTGAGAGCGGCGGATTTTTCGCGCGGCGTTTCGCGGGCGGGCTCGGAGTGTGGGCATGGCGGTGAGTCGGGATGTGTTCGAGGGGGTGCGGGTCGTCGAGCTCGCGCAGTGGGTGTTCGTGCCGGTCGCCGGCGCGCTGCTGGCGGACTGGGGCGCCGATGTCATCCGCGTGGAGAAGCCGGAGGGCGACCCCTATCGCGGACTGATGACGCAGGGCATCGGCGCCGACGGCGGCGGCGTCAACCTGTCGATCGCGCTGGCCAACCGCGGCAAGCGGTCGCTGGCGATCGATCTGAAAAGTCCGCAGGGGCTGGAGGTGCTGCAGCGGTTGCTGGAAAACGCTGATGTTTTCCTGACCAATCTGCGCCCCGGAGCGTTGCGGCGCCTCGGGCTCGATGCCGATCAGCTGCTGGCGCGTCACCCCGGCCTCGTCTATGCGCGCGGGCACGGTTTCGGCGTGCGCGGCCCCGATGCCGATCAGCCGGGCTACGACGCCTCGGCGTTCTTCGCGCGCGGCGGGCTGGCCGATGCGCTGACGCCGCCGGAGCGCGACTACCCGATCGCGCAGCGCGGCGCGATGGGCGACCGCAACGGCGCGATGGCGCTGGCGTTCGGCATCGCCGGCGCACTGTTTCGCAAGCAGCGCACCGGCAGGGGCGGCGTGGTCGACGTGTCGCTGCTGGCGACGGCGATGTGGACGCTGTCGTCCGATCTGCTGAGTGCGCTGAAGGGCGTCGACATTCCGCGGCCGGCGAACCGCGCCGACACGCCCAACCCGCTGACCAGCGCCTACCGCACCGCCGATGGCCGCTTCATCCAGCTGGTGTTCATCGAGGGCGACCGCTACTGGCCGTCGCTGTGTCGCGCGCTCGGGCGCGACGAGCTGATCGACGATGCCCGCTTCGCGACGCTGGCGGCGCGGCGACAGAACAGCGCGGCCTGCGTGGCATTGCTCGATGCGGAGTTCGGCCGGCGCACGTTCGCGCAGTGCAAGGAAGTGCTGGCCCGCACCGATGCGCCGTGGGCGCCGGTGCAGACGGTCAACGAGTTGCTGGACGATCCGCAGGTCATCGCCAACCACTACATCGGCGAAGTGCAGCCCGAAGACGGCACGCCGGCCTATCGGCTGCCGGCCGTGCCGGTGCAGTTCGACGAGCAGCCGCCGCCGATGCGGCGCGCGCCGGAACTCGGTGAAAACACCGAGAGCATCCTTCTCGAACTGGGGTATGCCTGGGAGCAGGTCGAGGCGCTGCAGCGGGCGGGGGTCATCCCGTAGTCGGGGCGGGTTCTCGGCAACACCGGCGATCTCGCCCCGCCGTCAGGGCGAGACCGGTTTGAACAGCGGCGTCGTCAGACCGCTCTCGTGCTCGACCATCGTGGCGGCCAGCCGCATTCCGACCTCGATGGCAGCGAGGTCGCAATCGACGACATTGCTGTGAAAGAACGGACCCTCGTCGAGCCGGATGACGCCGACGACATAGGGCACCTTCTCCCTGAAGGCGGGCGCCAGCACGCGATGCATGACGGTGTAGGTGTACAGCTCGCCGCGCCCGCTGCCCTCCACCCACTGCATGTCGCGATCGCCGTGTTCGATGCAGCGGCTGGCGGGCCAGTAGTGGCGGCCGCAGAGGTTGCAGCGGTGCAGCAGGAACAGCCCGTTGCGGCACCCCTCCCAGAACGGCAGGTCGGCGGAATCGCCGCCGACGCCGTGGATGGCGGCTGACAGATCGCGCGTCATGGCTGATTCCCCAGGATCAAGGTGGCGTGGGCCCAGGTGTTGTGGACGCCGGCGTTCATGCCGTGCCCGCTGACCAGCGACGTCTCCGCCTTTTGCAGTTGCCCGGCGCCGGCTTCGCCGCGCAGTTGCAGGACCGACTCCATGATGCCGGTGAAGCCGGTGGTGTAGTAGGCCGAGATCTGGCCGCCGCCGGTGTTGGTCGGGATCAAACCGTCGGGACCGGCGCCGCCGTCGGCGTAGAACGGTCCGCCGTGGCCGGGCGGCACGAAGCCGTAGGCTTCGAGCTGCATCAGCGGCGAGATCGTGAACGGATCGTAGAGCTGGGCCATGTCGATGTCGGCGAGCGTCATGCCGGCCTGCTCGAACGCCCGCCGTTTGGCTGGCGCGATGTTGTCGTGGTGTTCGTAGACCTGCCCGCGATGCCAGTTGACGATGTTGTGGCCGGTGCCGCCGCCGAGGATGTAGACCGGTTTGGCGTGCAGTCGGCGCGCGCGTTCGGCCGTCGTCACCAGCACGGCGACGCCGCCGTCGGTATCGCGCGTGCAATCGAGCCGGCGAAACGGGTCGGCGATCAGCGGCGAGGCCTGGTGATCGGCCAGCGTGATCGGCTGGCCGTAGCCGATCGCCTCGGGGCGCAGCAGCGCGTAGTTGCGCTGCGTCACCGCGACCGCGCCGAGATGTTCGGAGGTGGTGCCGTAGAGATGCATGTGGCGGCGCGCGTGCAGCGCATGGGTCGCGGCCGCACCGACCATGCCGTACAGCATCGGATAGCCGTAGCCGTAGGCGCCGATCGGCTGGCCGCCGCGCGCCGCGCGCGCCGACTGCGCCTGCCCGTAGACGCAGGCGACCATCTCCGCCTGCCCCGACAGGATCATGCCGACCGCCGTCAGCAGGCTGACCACCGGCGTCGCGCCGCCGGTCATCATCGACAGCGAGAAATTGGGCGACAGCCCCATGTAGCGCAGATCCTCGCGGTCGATATAGGTGTGGATGTAGCCGTCGATGGCGTCGCGTTCGAGGCCGGCATCGGCGAGGGCGAGATCGACCGCGCGCGCCCGCAGCTCCCGGCTTTCGAATCCGAGCCCGATGCCCTGGGCCGTCATGCCGAACCCGGCTATCGCACATGTCGCTCTCATCGTGTCGCTCCCATCCTGTTTGCGGCCCCCTGGTTTTTCCGGTCGGGCGCGGCACGGCGCGCGCGGGCATCGTCCGGATCGTATGGATTATTCATCATATCGAATAGGTTTCTGGAAATTTGAGGCCTGATTTTTCTCCGTCTCCAGAAATTCCGGCTATCTCCGGGTGTTTTTCTGCCCCGCCCCCTCCTTGATCTTCCCGGCGACAAAAGTATAATTCATTTATGTGAAATAATATTCCGTATATAGAATTATATTGATGCGGCGATTTGCTGCCGAGGAGCGATTGGAAATGGCGCGTTACCTGTTGCTGGCGATGAACGGCCCCACCGCGGGAGCCGGGGACGAGGAGGCATACAACGCCTGGTACGAGCAGGAGCACCTGCCCGAATTCAGGAAGATGCCGGAGGTGGTTTCGGCGCGTCGCTTCAGGACGCTGCGCGGCAAGGTGCCGGGCATGGACGAGCCGTGGCCCTACGTGACGGCCTATGAGATCGAGACCGACGACTTCGCCGGCTTTTCCCGGCGTCTCGCCGACGCGATGCAGCACTTCGCGCCGACGCTCGACCGCTCCCGGTCCGGCAACCTGATGACGATGCTGATTTCGCCCGATGAATAGCGTCGCGCCGGCAGGCGTGCGCGTCCGCTTCGACAACTCTTTCCGGTCTGCACGCAGACCATGCCCGGGAATCCCTCGATGAATACAACGAAGAACGACTGCACGGCCGTGGAAGTCCGTGCGCAGATACCGGATACGCTGGAGCAGGTGCTCGATCCGCGCTGGCTCGGCACCGTGCTGACGTCGCTGTCCGGCGGTGCGCCGGTGGCCTCCGTCGAGCTGACGGAAGTGGTCAAGGCGATGGCGGCCAAGGTGTTGGTCGCGATCCGGTTCGCCGGTGACGAGCGCGTGCACCGGTTCTGCATCAAGGGCTTTCTCGATCACGATCTCGGCGCCGATGCCGGCGGCGCGACCACGCTGCGCGAGGCCGATTTCTACCTGAAGATCGCGCCACAGCTGTCGATGCGGACGCCGCCGTGCCGCGTCGTCGTGGCGGAGCGGGAGGCCAGCCGCTGCGTGTTCGTCATGGATGACATGATCGCCGCCGGTGCGCATTTCTACAGCGCGCTCGAACCGCTGACGGTGGACGAGGTGGCGGAGACGCTGGATCAGCTCGCCAGGTTACATGTGGCCTCCGCGCTGCTGGCGCAGAACAGGTGGATTCCGTGCCGTATTCGCGATATCGCGCTGCACGGCGGTCACCTCGGCGTCGGCCGCATCCAGCAGCTGATGCACGACGAGCGGCGCGCGGGTCTGCCGGATGAGACGCTCGACGCCGAGCTCCTGATGCGCGGTGTTGGCGCGCTGGCGCAGATGAATGCCGCGCTGCCGCAGACCGTGCTGCACGGCGATGTGCACCCGGGCAACATCTACCGGATGCCCGGCGTCGGCCTCGCCTTCACCGACTGGCAGTGCATCCAGAGCGGCAACTGGTCGCTGGATGTCGCCTACCACATTGCGTCGGTGCTGCCGGTGGAGGTGGCCGAGAAGGAGGAGCGCCACCTGCTCGACCACTATCTGGCGGTGCTGAAGGCGCACGGCGGCGACGCGCCCGAGCGCGAGGGGGCGTGGAAGCACTATCGCTGCGCGCCGGTCTACGGCTATTACCAGTGGGCGATAACGCAGCGCGTGCTGCCCGCCATCACCAACCAGGCATTCGGACGGCTCGGCGCGGCGGTGACGCGGCATCGCAGCTACGAGCTGCTTTTCGGGCTCTGATGCAGGCGGAATATTTCTCCCCTCTCCCTTCAGGGAGTACCCGAAGGGCCGGGCATAAAAGGGGCCGGGGGAGAGGGGATTGCAGGAAGAGCAGCCCTCTCCCTAACCCTCTCCCTGAAGGGAGAGGGGATTTGAATCAGGGCTTCCCTGACGCTAGCGGATCGGCGACGCGGATCAGCAGTTTGCCGAGATAGGCGTTGCGCCCGAAGATGCCGGCGAAGGCGGCGGGGGCGTTGTCGATGCCGTCGATGACGGTTTCGGGGCAGCGGATCGAGCCCTGCCGCACCCATCCGGTCAGATCCTCCAGCGCCTGCCGGCCGCCGACCATGGCGCCGCCGAAACCGCGGACCTCCAGCCCCTTCGACATGATCGCGCGCATGAACCCCGGCAGCCGGTCGGGTCCCGGTCCCTGCATGCCGATGCCGTAGTAGGCGATGTAGCCGCAGACCGGCATCCGCGCGCCGTAATTCAGCAGCGGCAGCACCGCCTGCGTGACCGCGCCGCCGACGTTCTCGACGTAGACGTCGATGCCCTTCGGACAGGCGGCCGCGAGCCGGGCGGCGAAGTCGTCGGCGCGGTAGTTGACGCAGGCGTCGAAGCCGAGCTGCTCCAGCGCCGCGCATTTGTCATCGCTGCCGGCAATGCCGACCACGCGCGCGCCGATCAGCTTGCCGATCTGGCCCGCGGTCGAGCCGACCACGCCGCCGGCGGCGGAGATGACGACGGTCTCGCCGGCCCGCACGCGGCCGACGCCGATCATGCAGGCGTGGGCGGTCTGTCCCGGCATCCCGAGGACGCCGAGCGCGGCCGAGGCGGGGGCGATGTCGGCGTCGAGCTTTCGCAGCGCGATCGCGGCCGGGTCGATCGCGGCGTATTCGCGCCAGCCGGTGCGGCCCTCGACCAGATCGCCGGCGGCGAACTGCGGGTGATGCGATTCGACCACCTGGGATACCGCGGCGCCGTAGAGAACCTCGCCGACACCGACATGCGCTCTTCCGGTCAGCGTCACTTCGTCGACGGCGAAGCGGATCAGAGGGTCCAGCGACAGCCACAGCGTCCGCAGCAGCACTTCGCCGTCGGCGGCGGTCGGCATCGGCACCGATTCGATCTGGAAATCGTCGACCCGTGGATCGCCGTCGGGGTGTCGCTTCAGCGTGACCTGTCGCATTGTCGATCTGCTCCTCGATATTATTGGAATTCGTAATACGGAAAAGTAATTCTAATTATTGGTAATGGCAAGTCTCCATCGGAAGGCCGGGCGCCGGCGCGGCGCGGCGGCCGGCGCCGCTGGTCGAGGTGGAGTGACAGTGCGGGAGTTTTTCGCGATAGGCAGTGAGTCGGCAGGTTCTATTGACGGGTATCGGTCAACTCATTAGTGTGCGGCCAGTTTGTTCGAAATGGCGAATCGGAATGTCCAAGGCCCCTCCCGGCGTCAATCGCATCGTTGCCGTGCTCAACTTTTTCGCGGAGCACCCCGGTCAGTCGTTCACCTTCACCGACATCGTCAGGGCGCTCGATCTGGGGCGCGCGACCTGCCACGCGCTGCTGGCCGGGCTGGTCGAGGCGCAGTACCTGCACCGCAACGTCGACAAGACCTATGTGATCGGCCCCGCGCTGGCGCTGATCGGCAAGATCGCCAACGAGCAGTTCTCGCCGATGCAGGCCGCGCAGCCCGAGATGCGGGCGCTCTCCGACGAGTGCCGGGCGATCTGCTCGGCGGTCTATCACGAGCATGGAAACGCCGTCATCCGCGTGCGCGCCGGCTCGGGTTCCCATCTGGGCTGGTCGGTGCCGCAGGGAATCGAACTGCCGCTGCGGGCGCCGTTCGCCGGCGCTTTTTTCGCCGCTTCCAAGCCCTATGACGTCGAGCGCTGGCTCGACCGGCTGACGCCGGCGGCGACGGAGCGGGAGCGCAAGGATCTGATGGCCGGCATCGAATTCACGCGCAAGCACGGCTTCTCGTTCGGCGTCTTCAATCCCGGCATCGAGCGCAACGTCGATGCGCCGGAACTGGTGTTCACCGGCAAGAAGGCGGAGTACCCGGTCTCCACCGTGGCGAAGCTGACCAAGAGCGCGGAATACCATCTGGCATTCATCGTGGCGCCGGTGTTCAACCGCCAGCGCGAGACCGAGTTCGTCCTGAACCTGTCGGGCTTCCGGGAGCCGGTGTCCGGCAAGCGGGTGGAGGAGATGGGCGAGATGCTGCGCGCGGCGGTCGAGCGCATCACCTACTTCATCAACGGCAGGAGCGAGCCGTACCCGTTCCCCGAATAGCGCGCTCTCCCGCACCGTGCGCGTTGCTTTTCTCTGCTGGCGTTGCCGCTGTTCGTCGGCGGCAGCCGTCCGTTCGATCCGTCCGATAGTCCCTGCCTCACTACCGGTGAAACCGGTCGGTGGCCTTTTCCCTGTCCGCTGATCCGCGCTGTCGCGGGGTTTGACAGCCCGGTCGCGGGCAATATATAAAAGTTCAATAAATAGAAACTTAATTCTAAATAAGGAATTTCATGAAAGTGTATCGACACGCGGGATTCGTCGACGGCGCCTTCATCGGCGGCGATGGTGAGACGTTCACCGTCGAGAACCCGTCCGATGGCCGGCCGTTCGCCAAGCTGACCGGCTGTTCGATCGATCAGGTGGAGAGCGCCATCGCCGCGGCCCGGCGCGCCTTCGACGCCGGCGGCTGGCGCGATCTGGAGGTGCAGCAGCGGGTGGGGCGGCTGCGGGAGTTCGTCGCGGCGCTCGGTCGCCGCGCGGACGAGCTGACCCGGGTGGTGCTGGCCGAAACCGGCTGTCCCGGCCACACCTCGGTCGCGCACGCGCAGGTGAACACGCCGCTGCGGCAGGCGGACGGCATCTTCAACCTTTATCAGGCGCTGCCGCAGGTCGAGGAGAATCCGCTGCCGCTGGCGGAGCGGGTGTCGGCGATGGGGCAGGTGGTGCAGAGCCTGCGCCGCTACACGCCGATCGGCGTCGTCGCGGCGATCGCGGCCTACAACGTGCCGTTCTACACCGCGTTCTGGAAGGTGCTGCCGGCGCTGGTCGCCGGCAATACCGTGGTGTTGCGGCCGAGCCCGCTGACGCCGCTGAATGCGCTGTTCTTCGCCGAGGCGGCGATGGAGGCCGGCCTGCCGCCGGGCGTGCTGAACGTCGTCATCGAGCCGGGTCCGCACGGCGCGCAGCTGATGACGACGCACCCGGCCGTCGACATGGTGGCATTCACCGGCTCCAGCACCGTCGGCGCGCAGGTGATGGCGCAGGCCGCGGCGACGATGAAACGCCTGCAACTGGAGCTCGGCGGCAAGTCCGCGCAGATCTTCCTGCCCGATGCCGCCGAGCGCGCCGTGTCGGCGCCGGCGTCGGTCTGCACGGCCCACGCGGGGCAGGGCTGCGCGCTCGGCACGCGGATCTTCGTGCCCGAGGAGCGCAAGGCGGAGTTGCTGGAAAAAATGGCGGAATCCGTCGGGGCGATTCGGGTCGGGTATTCCGACGATCCGCAGACGCAGATGGGGCCGCTGATCAACGCGGTGGCGGTCGAGCGCTGCGAAAGCTTCGTCGCGGCCGCGCGGCAGCACGGTGGCAAGGTGGTGACGGGCGGGCGCCGGCCGGTTCATCTCGACCGCGGCCATTTCTTCGAGCCGACGCTGCTCGACCTGCCCGACAACGCGAATCCTGCGGCGCAGGGCGAGATCTTCGGTCCGGTCGTCGCGGTGATCGGCTATCGCGATATCGATCACGCCGTCGCCATGGCGAACGACTCGAAGTTCGGCCTCTCCGGCTATGTCTTCGGCCAGAACCGGCGCCAGGCGCTCGACGTCGCCTGCCGCATCAGCAGCGGCACCGTCAACGTCAACACCGGCGTGTTCAGCGCGTATGCGTCGTCCGGCGGCCAGCGCATGAGCGGCGTCGGGCGCGAGCGCGGCATCGAAGGGCTGCGCGTCTATCAGCAGGTCAGCTGTCTCAATATCGGAGGGTAGGGCGATGCGGGGTCTGGTCGAGGGGAAAGTCGCGGTGATCACCGGCGCGGGTTCCGGTGTCGGGCGCGCGGCGTGCCTGTTGTTCGCGGAGCACGGTGCGAAGATCGTCGCGGCGGACATCGATGCCGGTCAGGCGGAAGAGACGTCGGCGCAGGTGGTCGCGCAGGGCGGCGCGGCGGTGGCGGCGCACTGCGACGTCAGCGACAGGGCGTCGGTCGAGCGGGCGGTGGCGCTGGCGGTGGAGGCGTTCGGCCGGCTCGACATCATGTACAACAACGCCGGCATCACCATCGTGCCGAAGCCGGGGCAGCCGCTGCAGCGCTTCGTCGATGCCGGCGACGATGAGATCGGGCGGCTGCAGTCGGTCAACGTCAACGGCGTGCTGAACGGCTGCCGCGCCGCGCTGCGGCAGTTCGAACGCCAGGGCGGCGGCGGGGTGATCGTCAATACGGCTTCGGTCGCCGGTCTGGTCGGCTATGGCGGCGTGATCTACGGCGCGACCAAAGGCGCCGTGACCAGCCTGACGCGGACGCTTGCCCTCGAAGTGGCGGCGCAGGGGGTCAGGGTCAACTCGGTCTGCCCGGCCGGCATGCCGACCAATTTCATGGGGCAGGATTTCGCGTCTTCCGACCGGGTCAGGCAGGGCATGGGGGCGGCGCATCCGCTCGGCCGCGCGATCGAGCCGATGGAGTGCGCCGGCGCCGCGCTGTTCCTTGCCTCGGATCTGGCCGCCAACATCACCGGCGTCAACCTGCCGGTGGATGGCGGTCTGTCGGCGGGCGTGCCGATGCGGAAATGAGTCAGCCGCATCGGGTCATGCTGATCGCCGGCGGCACCGGTTCCATCGGCCGCGAGATCGCCGCGCAGGCGCTGGGCACGGGCTGGACCGTGATCGTCCACGGCAGCAGCACGAGTTCGGTCGATGCGGTGTGCGGTCGTCTCGGCGTGGCCTTCCCCGGTGCGCCGCTGCAGGGCATCGCGGCGGATATCCGGGACGACGGAGCGGTGGAGCGACTGGTGGCGCGGGCGGCGCAATGTCACGGCCGGCTCGACGCGGTCGTCGATTGCCTGTCCACCGGGCCGGCCGGTGGCAAGGTGGTGGGGCCGTTCGATGGCACCGAGCCCGGCGCCTATCTGGCATTGATGGAACTGTCCGTCGTTTATCTGGAGCGGCTGGCCTTCGCCGCGCTGCCGTGGCTGAAGGCGAGTCGTGGCTGCCTGATCGCGTTCGTCTCCGACGCGGCGCTGTTCGCCGCGCCGCGGCAGACGCTGATCGGCGCGGCGCGCGCGGCGACGGTCGGCTTCATCAGGAACTTCGCCGTCGAGGTCGCCCGCGATGGCGTGCGGGCGCACTGCCTGTCGCTCGGTTTCGTCCTCGAAACGGAGACTGCCGCAAAGCTGGAACAGGCCGGCTCGGACCGGCTGGAAGCGGCGAGAAAGAGAGCGGGGCTAGGGTTGCCGACGCCGGCGGACATCGCACCGGCGGTGCTGTTTCTGTGCGGCGACGGCGCCAGACGGATGACCGGTCAGGTCGTCAGCATCAACGGCGGGTTGCAGGCGTAGCGGCGGCAGTCACCGCACTCAGTCGGCGGGCTGCTCCACCGCCGGCCGGCACAGATAGCCGAGGTGCGGCTGCACCAGCTGCAGGACCGCCTTGAAGCACTTCGGGTTGCCGCAGACGATGTGGCCACTTTCCATATAGCCGTTGCCGCCGTTGAAATCGGCCGCGAGCCCGCCGGCCTCGCGCACCAGCAGGCTGCCGGCGGCCAGATCCCACTGCGCCAGTCCCATCTCCCAGAAGGCGTCGTAACGGCCGGCGGCGACGTAGGCGAGGTCGAGCGCGGCCGCGCCGCAGCGGCGCGCGCCGGCGGTCTGTTCGACCACCGCCTGCAGGCTCTTCATATAGGCCGGAATGTGCGCCTCGCTGCGCGACTTGAACGGAATGCCGGTGCCGACCAGCGCGCCATCGAGGCTCTTGCGATCGCTGACGCGGATGCGGCGGCCGTTCAGCTGCGCGCCGCGACCGCGGCTGGCGGTGAACTCCTCGCGGCGGATCGGATCGAGCACGACGGCGTGTTCGATCTGGCCGCGATACTCGCAGGCGATCGACACGGCGAAGTGCGGAATGCCGCGGATGAAGTTGGTGGTGCCGTCGAGCGGGTCGATGATCCAGCGGTACTCGCCCTTCTTGTTGCCGGAAAGACCGCTCTCCTCGCCGAAGAAGGCGTGATCCGGATAGGCCCTTTTCAGGTGGAAGATGACCTCGCGCTCGGCGTTGCGGTCGACCTCGGTGACGAAGTCGTTGACGCGTTTTTCATCCACCGTCAGCAGATCGACCTGATCGGCGGCGCGGGCGATCAGTTCGCCCGCCTTGCGGGCCGCGCGCAGGGCAATGGTGAGCATCGGGTGCATGGTGTAGGACTCGCCGGATCGAAAGGGCGCGCAGTATATCAAAGGGTTGGCGACCTCAGCGGAGCAAATGACGCTCTCTGATAGACTGCGCGACCTCCCAGTTTTCCGGTCCGCTTCGTGAATCCGCCTGCTTTTTCACCAGCCGACGCGCTGGCCAACATCCGTATCGTGCTGCTGCACACCACGCTGTCGGCCAACATCGGCGCCGTCGCGCGCGCCATGAAGAACATGGGGCTGCAACAGTTGTGGCTGGTGGCGCCGGCCAGTTTTCCGGACCGCGCCGCCAGCGATCGCGCCGCCGGTGCGCGCGACCTGCTGGAGCGGGCCGTCGTGGTCGAGACGCTGGAGGAGGCGATCGCCGACTGTGCGCTGGTGGTCGGCACCAGCGCGCGCACGCGCCACATTCCGTGGCCGCTGGTCGATGTCCGCACCGGCGCCGGGCAGATCGCCGCCGAGGCGCAGCGCCACCCGGTGGCGATCCTGTTCGGGCGTGAGGATCGCGGCCTGACCAACGACGAACTGCAGAGCTGTCAGCTGCACATCACGATTCCGGCCAACCCCGACTACAGCGCGCTCAATCTGGCGATGGCGGTGCAGGTGGTGGCCTACGAGCTGCGCGCCGCGGCACTGGCCGAGCGGCTGCCCGACCCGATGGCCGACTGGGATGTGCCGTTCGCCAGCGGCGACGACCTGACGCGGCTGTTCGGCCACTTCGAGCAGACGCTGACGGCGATGGGCTTCCTCAATCCGGAGGCGCCGAAGCAGGCGATGACCAGACTGCGGCGGCTGTTCCAGCGCACCCGGCTCGACCGCATGGAAGTCAATATCCTGCGCGGCATCCTGACCAGTGCCGATCAGTGGGTGGAGCGTGCGCAGGCGGCGCAGAGCGACGACCGGGTCAATGATTCGGACGGTAATACTTGATCTAATTAGTAGGCTTTCGCATACTCGCCACCTTCGTTGTTGAGAATCGATGTCGATTGCGTCGATCGGCATCCAGCCGGGCATTCCGGAGTCGAGCGATGCGGGAGCGAGCAGTGCGGGAGATAGATTCGTGCGTCTGACTACCAAGGGCAGGTATGCCGTCACCGCCATGCTCGACCTCGCGCTGAACGCCGAGCACGGGCCGATCAGCCTCGCCGACATTTCGCAGCGGCAGGAGATCTCGCTCTCCTATCTGGAGCAGCTGTTCGCCAAGCTGCGCCGCCGTCAGCTGGTGGTCAGCGTGCGCGGTCCCGGCGGTGGCTACCTGCTGAGCCGTCCCAGCAGCGACATCTGTGTCGCCGAGATCGTCGATGCCGTCGACGAGAGCGTCGACGCCACCGGCTGCAACGGTCGCGCCGACTGCCAGAACGGCGAGGTCTGCCTGACGCATCAGCTGTGGTGCAATCTCAGCGACCAGATCCACAGCTTCCTCAGCGGCATCAGCCTCGCCAGTCTGGTGGCGCGCCGCGAAGTGCAGGCGGTCTCCGCCCGCCAGCGTCGCCGCCAGCAGAGCGCGGCGGCGCAGCCGATCGCGGTCGCCTCGCTCGACTGAGCGCGGCCCCGTCTTTCATCTTCTCCGGAGTCACCGTGTCACCGAGCGCCACCGGCCCCATCTATCTCGATTACGCCGCCACCACGCCGGTCGATCCGCGCGTCGCCGCAAGGATGGCCGACTGCCTGACGATGGACGGCATCTTCGGCAACCCGGCATCACGCTCGCACCGCTACGGCTGGCGCGCCGAAGAGGCGGTCGAGAATGCCCGCCGCCAGGTGGCGGACCTGATCGGCGCCGACCCGCGCGAGATCGTCTGGACCTCCGGCGCCACCGAATCGAACAACCTGGCGCTGAAAGGGGTGGCGCGGGCCAACCGGCAGCGCGGCCGTCACATCGTCACCTGCGCGATCGAGCACAAGGCGGTGCTCGACAGCTGCCACTGGCTCGAGGGCGAGGGGTTCGACGTCACCTACCTGCGGCCGCCGGCCGATGGCGTCATCACCGCAGCGCTGGTCGAGGCGGCGCTGCGCGACGACACCGTGCTGGTGTCGGTCATGCACGCCAACAATGAACTCGGCACCGTCAACGAGATCGCCGCGATCGGCGCGCTGTGCCGCGCGCGTTCGATCCCGTTCCACGTCGACGCCGCGCAGTCGGTCGGCAAGATTGCCGTTGACGTCAATGCGCTACAGGTCGATCTGCTGTCGATCTCGGCGCACAAACTCTACGGTCCGAAGGGGATGGGGGCGCTCTACGTCCGGCGCCGGCCGGCCGTGGCGATCGAGCCGCTGATCCACGGCGGCGGCCACGAGCGCGGGCTGCGCTCGGGCACGCTGGCCACCCACCAGATCGTCGGCATGGGGGAAGCCTGTGCCATTTCGGCTGTTGAAATGGCTGCAGAAGCCGATCGTATTACTTTGATCAGAGAGACTTTTTTTCGAGATATCGAAAGCCTTGGTGGCGTTCACGTCAATGGCGATATCGGGCGTCACCTGCCGGGCATCCTCAACCTGAGCTTCGGCGGTGTCGATGGCGAGGAGCTGCTGATCGCGCTGAAGGATCTGGCGGTGTCGACCGGCTCGGCCTGCACGTCGGCCAGTCTGGAACCCTCCTACGTGCTGAAGGCGATCGGCCTGCCGGATGCGCTGGCGCACGCGGCGCTGCGATTCTCGTTCGGTCGCTTTACGTCAACGGAAGATGGCGCGCGAGCGGCGGAGCAGGTTCGCCGGGTCGTCTCGGGGCTGCGCCAGCGCTGATCGCCGTCGTCTCCGGCGCCGGTCGCGGTCATGTAAATCACATCCCGACACGCGTATAATTCCGCGGTTTCATTTTTCGTGGCCCACCGACCGGGCCGATTCCACCTGTTTCTGGAGATCATCAGCAATGGCAGTTGAGCGCACCCTTTCCATCATCAAGCCGGACGCCGTGGCCAAGAATGTCATCGGTCAGATCTACACGCGTTTCGAGCAGGCCGGCCTGAGAATCGTCGCTGCGCGCATGCTTCAGCTGAGCCGCGAGGCCGCCGAGGGTTTCTACGCCGAGCACAAGGGTCGCCCATTCTTCCCGGCGCTGATCGACTTCATGACCTCCGGCCCGGTCGTCGTGCAGGTGCTCGAAGGCGAGGGCGCGATCGCCCGCAATCGCGAGCTGATGGGCGCGACCAACCCGCGTGACGCGGCGGCGGGCACCATTCGAGCCGACTTCGCCGAATCGATCGACGCCAACGCCGTGCACGGTTCCGACTCGGAAGCCTCGGCAAGCCGCGAGATCGCCTACTTCTTCGCCACCAGCGAACTCTGCCCGCGCGCCTGAGCGCGGCCCGGTGATCGCCCCAGCGCCATGACCGAAGCCGCTGCCATCGCACCAGAAGCCGTTCCGGGCAGGGTCAACCTGCTCGGACTGTCGCGTGCGCGGATGGAGGAGTTTCTGGCGGGTCTCGGCGAGAAGCGCTTTCGCGCCCAGCAGCTGCTGAAATGGATCCATCACCGCGGGGTCGATGACTTCGAGGCGATGACCGACATCGGCAAGGGGCTGCGCGCCAAACTCGCCGCCGTCGCCGAGATCCGTCCGCCCGAGATCGTCACCCAGCGCGACTCGGCCGACGGCACCCGCAAATGGGCGCTGCGCGTCGATGGTGGCAGTCTGGTCGAGACGGTGTTCATTCCGGACAACGGCCGCGGCACGCTGTGCGTGTCGTCGCAGGTCGGCTGCAGCCTCGACTGCAGCTTCTGCTCGACCGGCAAGCAGGGCTTCCAGCGCGACCTCAGCGCTGCCGAGATCATCGGTCAGGTGTGGCTGGCGATTCGTTCTTTTGAGGGTTTCCAGCCGGGCAGCGCCCGCATCGTCACCAACGTGGTGATGATGGGGATGGGTGAGCCGCTGCTCAATTTCGACAACGTCGTCGACGCCATGTCGCTGATGATGGACGACTTCGGCTACGGCATCTCGAAGCGCCGCGTCACGCTCAGCACCTCCGGCGTGGTACCGGCGCTGGACCGGCTCGGCGACGTCAGCGATGTGTCGCTGGCGATCTCGCTGCACGCGCCGAACGACGCGCTGCGCAACGAACTGGTGCCGATCAACCGCAAGTACCCGATCGCCGAGCTGCTGGCCGCCTGCCGCCGCTATCTGGGCAAGCAGAGCGACACCCACCGCGTCGTCACGGTCGAGTACACGCTGATCGCCGGCGTCAACGATGGCGTCGAGCAGGCGCGCGAGCTGGCGGCGCTGCTGCGCGAGTTGCCGTGCAAGATCAACCTGATTCCGTTCAACCCGTTCCCGCTGTCCGACTACCAGCGCCCGAGCCGCAACGCGATCACGCGTTTCTGGCAGGTGCTGACCGATGCCGGCTATGTCGTCACCGTTCGCACCACCCGCGGCGACGATATCGACGCCGCCTGCGGGCAGCTGGTCGG
>CAZEVP010000042.1:0-3370 GCA_964515735.1 uncultured Verrucomicrobiaceae bacterium
GCGCGAGCGGCTCGAACTGTTGGCGCTGCGATTGCTGGAATCCAGGGCAAAGGAGCCTCTGATCGAGTCCCCTCTCCCTTCAGGGAGAGGGGAGAAATGCGCCTTTCAGCAGGGCTTTCCTAACACTTTTTATGTGCTGCGACGGGTCGAACGCGAGCTGCGGCCGCGACTGGCCGCCTGCGGCGAACAGGAGCTGTACCAGCTCGGTCGCGGGCTGGCCGGCCGTTTCGTGCCGCCCGGCCCGAGCGGTGCGCCGACGCGCGGCCGCCCCGACGTGCTGCCGACCGGCCGCAACTTCTTCTCGGTCGACACCCGCATGATCCCGACGCCGACCGCCTGGACGCTCGGGCTGAAATCGGCGGCGCTGCTGATCGAGCGCCATCTGCAGGAGCAGGGCGACTACCCGCGCGCGCTCGGCCTGTCGGTGTGGGGCACGGCGACGATGCGCACCGGCGGCGACGACATCGCGCAGGCGTTCGCGCTGCTCGGCGTGCGGCCGAAGTGGGCCACCGGCAGCCATCGCGTCACCGACTTCGAGATATTGCCGGCGTCGCTACTGGACCGGCCGCGCGTCGACGTCACGCTGCGCGTCTCCGGTTTTTTCCGCGACGCCTTCGCCAATGTCATGCAGTTGTTCGACGCCGCCGTGCAGGCTGTGGCCGAACTCGACGAGCCCGACCACATCAACCCGCTGCGCGCGCGCGTGCGCCGCGACACCGGCGCGCTGCTGGCGAAAGGTGTCGATGCGACGACCGCGCGCCGCCGCGCCAGCTATCGCGTGTTCGGCGCGAAACCGGGCGGCTACGGCGCCGGCCTGCAGGGGCTGATCGATTCGCGCCAGTGGCGCGACGACGCCGATCTCGCCGGCGCCTATCGCGACTGGGGCGGCTACGCCTACGGCGACAAGGTTTACGGCGACGACGAGCGAGACCTGTTCGCGCGGCGGCTGGCGGCCATCGACGTGGTGGTGCAGAACCAGGACAACCGCGAGCACGACCTGCTCGACTCCGACGACTACTACCAGTTCCAGGGCGGCATGACGGCGGCGGTGCGCCATTTTCGCGGCCAGCAGCCGCTGGTGCTGTTCGGCGACCACAGCAACATCGAATCGCCGCGCATCCGCTTGTTGGCCGAGGAGATCAGCCGCGTCATCCGCGCCCGCGTCACCAACCCGAAGTGGATCGATGGCGTCAAACGCCACGGCTACAAGGGCGCGTTCGAGATGGCGGCGACGGTCGACTACCTGTTCGCCTATGACGCCACCGCGCGCGTCGTGCGCGACGATCAATACGCGCGCGTCGCCGACGCCTATGTGCTCGACGCCGACAACCGCGATTTCCTGCAGCGTCACAATCCCGACGTGCTGCACGAGATCTGCGAACGGCTGGTCGAGGCGATGCAGCGCGGCCTGTGGCAGCAACCCGGCGACTATCGCGAGCGCATCGAGCGGCAGCTGCTCGATGCCGAACAGTATCTGGAGCAGTGACGATGAGTGCGCGCCCCCATTTTCCGTTCACCGCCATCGAAGGGCAGCCGGCCCTGCGCACGGCGCTGCTGCTGGCGGCGATCGATCCGCTGCTCGGCGGCGTGCTGATCGAAGGGCCGCGCGGCACCGCCAAGTCGACCAGTGCGCGGGCGCTGGCCGATCTGCTGCCGGGTGGCCATTTCGTCAACCTGCCATTGAATACCGCCGAGGAGCAGCTGGTCGGCACGCTCGACCTGCAGGCGGCGCTGCAGCGCGGCGAAGTCAATTTCCGGCCCGGTCTGCTGGCGCGCGCACACGGCGGCGTGCTCTATGTCGACGAGGTCAATCTGCTGAACGACACGCTGGTCGATCTGCTGCTCGATGCCAGCGCCAGCGGCGTCAACCTGATCGAGCGCGATGGCATTTCGCATCAGCACGAAGCGCGTTTCACGCTGGTCGGCACGATGAATCCGGAGGAGGGTGAACTGCGGCCGCAGCTGCTCGACCGCTTCGGCCTGTTCGTCCGTCTCGATGATCTGATCGAACCGGCGCTGCGCGAACGCATCGTGCGCGCGCGCCTCGCGTTCGACAGCGATCCGTCGGGGTTCGCCATGCGCTTCGAGGCGCGGCAGCGCGAGTTGCGCGATACGGTCGTCGCCGCGCGTGCTCGGCTGGAGACGCTGCCGTTCGACGACGAGCTGCATCGGCGCGTCAGCATGCTGTGTCACGCGGCCGGCGTCGAAGGTGTGCGCGCGGATCTGGTGATGTTGCGCGCCGCCCGCGCCTATGCGGCGCTGCGGCAGCGCACCGCCATCGACGCTGCCGATGTCGACGCCGTGGCCGAACTGGTGCTGGCGCATCGGCGCCGGCCGCACGCGGCAGCGGAGGCGGCCGCCGATCGCACGCCGCCGCGCGCGGGCGATTCAGCACGGTCCGATGCGCAGCAACAGGCGTCATCGCCGTCGCGGATGGATGAGGAGTGGGGCGCGCTGTCGCCGCAGCCGGTGCCGATTCAGCGGCTGGCGAAAGCGGAGATGCCGCCGCCAAAAAAGCGCTGACGCCGCGCGCGGCGCCGGGATGCGGCGATCTCGCGCGCGGTACCGGACGCCGTGGAGCGCGCGGCCGTGCGCTGCAGGCCGGTACGGCGATCGACTGGTCGCGCACGCTGCGGGCCCGGCGCAATGCGCCACTGGCGCTTGAACATCTGCGCCGGCGACGCCAGCCGGCGGCATCCGGCGTGCTGCACTGCCTGCTGCTCGACTGTTCGGGGTCGATGCTGCGGCGCCGGCAGCTGGCGCTGGCGAAAGGGTTGTTGCTGCACTGGAGCGCGCAGCTCTACCGGCAGCGCGCCGAGGTGGCGGTGATCGGTTTCAGCGGTGCCGGCGCGCGGCTGCTGCAGCCGCCGCGCAAGGCGGTCGCCATTAACGAGCGATGGATTGCGGCAATCGACGGCGGCGGCGCGACGCCGGTGGCCGACGCGCTGGCGCAGGCGGAGCAGTTGCTGCAGCGCGAGCGCCGCCGTCAACAGGGTCGCCGGCTTGGGTTGTGGCTGCTGACCGATGGTCGCTTTGCCGAATTGCCACCGCCACCGGGCGGCAGCGATTTCTGCGTCGTCGTCGATTTCGAGCAGGCGACGCTGCCGCTCGGTCGCGCGCAGCGGCTGGCCGAACGGTGGCGCGCCGATTATGTGCGCGCCGATGCACTGGTGAACGTGTAGCGGATTTTTGGTTCGGCGTCGGCGCTGCTGGCCGGCGCCGATTCACGGCAAATGTTCAACGCGGGTTGAACACCATTAGCAAGGAGATAGAGAAATGCACATTGAACCGGGAATCGTCGAGGGCGGGAAAATTCTGCTCAGCGTCGGCACCGCCATCGTGTCGCTGGGGCTGGTCGGCAGGGCGTCGT
>CAZEVP010000042.1:3470-26517 GCA_964515735.1 uncultured Verrucomicrobiaceae bacterium
CTGCTCAGCGTCGGCACCGCCATCGTGTCGCTGGGGCTGGTCGGCAGGGCGTCGTTCCACGCCATCCGTCAGGACGGTGTGGCGCCACTGCTGCTGCGTGGTGCGCTGGCGACGCTGCTGGTGTTCTGTTTCTTCGAAGTGCTGCCGCACCATCCGGTCGGCGTCTCCGAGGTGCACCTGATCCTCGGCACCACGCTGTTCCTGCTGTTCGGCGCGGCGCCGGCGGCGCTTGGCCTGATCGCCGGGCTGCTGATTCAGGGCGTCTTCTTCGCGCCGTTCGATCTGCCGCAGTACGGCATGAACGTCACCACGCTGCTGGTTCCGCTGTTCGCGATGGCGGCGCTGGCGCAGCGCGTGATTCCGGCCAACACCGCCTATGTCGATGTCAGCTATCTGCAGGCGCTGAAACTGTCGGTGACCTATCAGGGCGGCATCGTCGCCTGGGTGGCGTTCTGGGCGTTCTACGGTCAGGGCTTCGGCGCCGGGAATCTGGCGAAGGCGGGCTCGTTCGGCATCGCCTACATGAGCGTCATCCTGCTCGAACCGCTGGTCGACCTCGGTGTGCTGGCCGGTGCCAAGGTGCTGCACGGCCTGCGCAATTCGCCGCTGGTGCAGCGCCGGCTCCATACCTCGGTCGTTTGATGGGGTTGGCGGCCGGGCGCGCTCGTGGCGCGTCCGGCCGCCAGCAGTTTCATTGCCTGAAAAGACGCTCGTGTATCCATCCCTTGTTGGTGGCGATGAGCGTGGCCTCTTCCTTTGCCGGCTTTTTCCCGGATTCGATGTCGGTTCGAAGTCGCTGATTTCCGGCGGTCAGGCCATCGTTCCTGGCCCATGCGGGAATGTCGTCGACCTGATAGGTGAAATTGACTCGCGTGATTTTATGGCCGAGTGCTTCACTGGGTTCCGTGAAGTTGACGATTTCCTTCACGGTCGCCTTGCCGAAGCAGAAACCGCCAAATTTCCCCGCGCCATAGCCCTCGGTATCCAGCCGGTAATTTTTTCGACCCTCATCGGTAAGGTCGAAAACCGACTGGATATTCACCCGTGTTTCACCGCTTCCCCATTCCTTGTATTCCTTGCGGGACAGCTCTTTTTCCGAGACGAAACCGACGCTCTTCAGTGCCTCCAGCTGCCTGCGCTGCGAGTCGGGAACAAACCCCTCCAGAGGGAATTTCATGCGCACGTAGCACTGAGGGTAGGTCTGGTCCAGATATGCCTGGATGGCGGCTCCAAGGTTTTTTTCGTTCGCTGCCTTGGGGTCGGAGCACCCCGTGAGCGTGATCGATGATGTCAGGGCCAGGCAGGCGACAAGTTTACGCATACGTCCTCCAGATGATTCGGAAAATATGAATATCGTTCGTGAATGAAAGGGGTTTGTCGGAGCGGGTCATTGGCAGAAAGATACGTCGCCGGCACAGGCGGTCGGTTCGTCGAAAATGAGGCGGGAAGGATTGCCGGAGAGAGCGCGGTCACCGTGAGAGGTGGGGCTCCCAATCCAATGGAGGAATGAAGCATGGTATTCCCTTGCCGTGTCGCCTGATAACCCGTCATGAGGTCGCGACAGTGTATGGATTTCCTGTCGTTGTCTGAAAGTGGATGACGGGTGATATGTGAAGGGCTTCAAAACAACAGCGATTTTCCCGGAGACCTCAGCTGTTCCAGTAATTTTCCATCACCATTTTGTCGAGCGATTGCGGCTGGCGCCACCCTTCGAGCTGCAGCATCGGCGCCGGATAGAACTCGTCGACATGGCCGAGGCAGAGGATCGCCACCGGCTCGCTGCTGGCCGGCATCTTCAGCAGCACGGCCAGCGGGTCCGGGTCGAACAGCGATACCCAGCCCATGCCGAGTCCTTCGGCACGCGCCGCCAGCCACAGGTTCTGGATCGCGCAGGCGACCGAGGCGAGATCCATCTGCGGCAGCGTGCGGCGGCCGAAGATATGCGGCTCGCGCTTGTCCATCAGCGCCGCGATCAGCAGTTCGCCGCAGTCGCGGATGCCTTCCACTTTCAGTTTCAGGAATTCCCGTTCGCGCTCGCCGAGTGCCTGCGCGGTGGCGAGGCGTTCGCGTTCGACCAGCCCGCCGATGCGCTCGCGCAACGCGCGGTCGGTGATGCGGATGAAACGCCACGGTTGCATCAGGCCGACGCTCGGCGCGCGATGCGCCGCCTGCAACAGACGTCGCAGCAGCTCGGGGTCGACCGGGTCGGGACGGAAGTGGCGCATGTCGCGCCGCTCTTCGATGGCGCGGTAGAGCGCGGCGCGTTCGGCGTCGGAGAAGGCGTGTTCGGGGCGCATGTCTGTTCGTCTCACATCCGGTAGGTCAGCGTGGTGAACCAGCCGGCACCCTCCTGGTTGTAGTTGCTGCGCAGCCGGTAGCGCTTGTCGAATACGTTGTCGAACCTGAGCTGCAACCGCCAGTGCTCGCTCGGCTCGAACGCGACGCGCAGGTCGAGCAGGCCGAAGCCGCCGAGCCGCTGCGCGTTGGCGGCGTCTCCGTAGCGCTCGTCGCGCACGCGCCAGCTGGCACCAGCTTCCCAGCGGCCGAAATCGCGGTCGAGATCGACGTTGAACAGCTGCTGCGCGCGGTTGACGAGGCGCAGGTCGCTGTCGGCGTCGACGGCATCGACGTAGCTGTAGCTGGCGCCGATCAGCCAGCCGGCCAGTTCGGTGGCGACCGTCGCGTCGATGCCCTCGATCCTGGCGTTGGCGACGTTGCTCGGGGTCCAGCGCGTCGGGCTGATGCGGGCCCACTGGATCAGGTTGTCGACGTCGTTGCGGTAGGCCGCGATCGACCAGCGCAGCGCGTTGCGGTTGCCGGGTGAATGGTCGCCGCGTAGTTCGATTTCGAGGTTCTCCGACGATTCCGATTTCAGGTCGGGATTGCCGATGTAGCCGAGGCTGTCGAGCGGCCAGTAGAGGTCGTTGAAGGTCGGCGCCTTGAACGCCTCGCCCCACGACACGATCAACCGGTGCCGCGCATCCAGGGCAATGCCGACGGCGAGGTTGCCGGTGGTTTCGCTGCGGTAGGCCGAGTTGTCGTCGGCGCGCAGACTGGCCTGCAGGTCGAAGCGACCGCCGCTGTAGAGGTGCTGCGCGAAGTAGCCGCGATTGTCGCGCTGATCGATGTCGTTGCCGGCCGGTGTCCGGAACGCGCTGCTGGTGTCGACGTTCTCTTCGTAGTAGTCGATGCCGAGCGTCGTCGTGTGATGTTCGTCGAACACCAGATCGTTCTGCCAGCTGGCCGATGCGCGCGTGGTGCGAAAGTGCGAGGTCGATCGCTGCGGTGTCGCGCTGCGTTCGTTGAACTGATCGTCGTCGTCGATGGTGCGACCGATCGACGCGCTGCTGTGCCAGATGCCGGCGACCGGCGCGCTCACCTGCAGCCAGCTGCTTTCGACCCAGTGCCGGTTGTAGGGACGCGGCAGCAGCGTTGCGCGCGAGGTGGAGTCGGTCTCCGATTCGGAATGGCTGGCGAAATGGCCGAGGTCGAGCGCGCCGCCATTGCCGAAGTCGTAGCCGAGTCTGAACAGGCCGCTGCTGTTGCGGTAGGCATCGTCGTCATCGTTCGGCGGGCGGTCGTCGACCAGATTGTCGATGCCCTGTGTGTCGTAGTGGTTCAGCCAGGCGCCGACGCGCAGCGCGCCGAGGCGGGCATTGCCGCCGAATGCCAGCTGCGTCGAGCTGTTGGCGCCGTAGCCGGCCTTGACGTAGGCCGACGGTTCGTCGCCCGGCTGCCGCGTGAACACCTGCAGCACGCCGCCGATGGCGTCGGCGCCGTACAGGCTGGCGCGCGGGCCGCGCACGATCTCGATGCGTTCGATCATCTCCGCCTGCAGCTGTTCGATCGAGACCAGCCCGGTGGTGGCGCTGCCGATGCGCTGACCGTCGAGCAGGATCAGCGTGTGCTTGTCGTTACTGCCGCGCAGGTAGAGCGAGCTGGCGGAACCGGGGCCGCCGGCGGTCGAGAAGTCGACGCCGGGGCTGCGCCGCACGCTGTCGAGAAAGGTGATCGCCTGCAGGCGTTCGATGCGGTCGCGGTCGATCACGTCGATCGGCGCGAGCGTATCGTTGCGATCGAGCGCGGTGCGGGTGGCGGTGACGGCGACCACGCCGAGCAGCGGCGGGTTCGACGCGGACGTTTCCGCAGCGATGGTGGTTGCCGTTGTCATGGACATGGCGCCGGCGATGGCGGTCGCCAGCACGGAGGCGTTAGACGGACGCATGAGGTACAGCCTGGAACGATGGAGCGAAAAGATCCGCCCCCACCTGTGCGGCAGGGGCGGGTGGTGCTGACGGTGGAGCGCGACCGGCGCTTACAGGCGCCAGGTCGCCGTGGCGAGCCAGCCGGCGCCCTTCTGGTTGTAGGCGCTGTTGAGCTGGTAGTCCTTGTCGAACACGTTGTCGAGCTTGAGCTGCAGCTGCCAGTTATCGCTCGGGTTGAACGCGACGCGCAGGTCGAGCAGGCCGAAGCCGCCGAGCCGCTGCGTGTTGGCGATGTCGCCGTAGCGCTCGTCGCGCACGCGCCAGCTGGCGCCGACTTCCCAGCGGCCGAAACTGCGGTCGGCCTCGATGTTGAACAGCTGCTGCGCGCGGTTGACCAGACGGCGGTCGTTGTCGGCGTCGACGGCATCGACGTAGCTGTAGCTGGCACCGATCAGCCAGCCGGCCAGTTCGGTGGCGATCGAGGCGTCGACGCCTTCGATCTCGGCGTTGGCGACGTTGCTCGGCACCCACACGCCCCACGGGTCGTTGGGGTCGAGCGCGGCCCACTCGATCAGGTTGTCGACCTCGTTGCGGTAGACGGCCACCGACCAGCGCAGCTTGCTGTAGTCGCCGCGCAGCTCGATCTCGTAGTTCTCCGACGACTCCGATTTCAGGTTCGGGTTGCCCTGGCTCCACGGGTCGACCGGCCAGTACAGGTCGTTGAAGGTCGGCGCCTTGAACGCTTCGCCATAGGAGACGATCAGCCGGTGCCGCGCGTCGAGGTGGAAGCCGATGGCGATGTTGCCGGTGGTCTCGTCGCCGTAGGCCGAGCTGTCGTCGACGCGCAGGCCGAGCTGCAGGTCGACCGGGCTGCCGCTGTAGAGGTACTGGGCGAACCAGCCGGTGTTGTCGCGCTCGTCGACCGGCGTGCCGTCCGGTTTGGTGTAGAGGCTGCTGGAGTCGATCTTCTCTTCGTAGTAGTCGACGCCGAGCGTCGCCGTGTGGCGCTCGTCGAACACCAGATCGTTCTGCCAGCTGGCCGAATCGCGCGTGGTGCGGAAGTCGCTGCGGCTGAAGCTGCTGAGTTTGTCGAACTGATCGTCATCGTCGACGGTGCGGGCGATCGAGGCCTTGGTCTGCCAGATGCCGACCACCGGGGTGTCGAGCTGCAGCCAGGTGTTTTCGAGCCGGTGCCGGTTGTAGGGCTCGCTGAAACCGCCGGCGTAGACGTCGTCGGTGTCGCCGCGCGAGTGGCTTTCGAAACGGCCGACATCGATGCTGCCGCCGTTGGCGAGGTCGTAGCCCAGCTTCAGCAGGCCGCTGTTGTTGCGATAGGCATCGTCGTCCTGGTTCGGCGGCGTGTCGTCGACGACGTTGTCGATGCCGTCGGTGTCGTAGCGGCTCAGGTAGAGGCCGCCGCGCAGCGCGCCGATGCGGGCATCGCCGCCGGCCGCCAGCACCTTGGTGCCGTGATCGCCGTAGCCCGCTTTCACGTAGGCCGACGGTTTGTCGCCGGCGCGGCGCGTGAGCAGCTGCACGACGCCGCCGATGGCATCGGAGCCGTACAGGCTCGAACGCGGGCCGCGCACGATCTCGACGCGCTCGATCATCTCCGGCATCAGCTGTTCGATGCTGGTCGAGCCGAGCGTGGCGCTGCCGATGCGCTGGCCGTCGAGCAGGAACAGCGTGTGCGAGGTGTTGGTGCCGCGCAGGTAGAGGCTGCTGGCGGAGCCGGGGCCGCCGGCGGTGGCGAAGTCGACGCCGGGGCTCTGCTGCACGGTTTCGACGAAGGTGACCGGCTGCAGCCGCTCGATGCGGTCGCGATCGATGACGTCGGTCGGCGCCAGTGCGCGGTAGAGGTCGAGGTCGGTGCGGGTGGCGGTGACGACCATCACCTCCAGCGCCGGGCGATAGTCGACGGCGGCCAGCTGCAGCGGCGAGGTGTCGGCGATGGCGCTGGTGTTGGCGGACAGGGCGGCACAGGCGACGGCGGCCGCCAGCGCGGAGCGTTGGAACAGGGGCATGTGGAAGTCCTCAATTCGTCGGAGCGTGAACGAACGAGGGAGAGCAACAGTGTGGAGGCACGAACGAATGGAGCGGAGTGCGGCCACCGACGACGCCCTCCGCATCATCGCAATGTGCTGTCGCGGCTGGTGTCGGGCTGTTCGTCGCGAAGCGACGAATCACCGTTGCGGGGGCAGCGCTGGCTTGGCGAAATCCACTCGGCGGATCGCGTACCAGACTTCCCATTCAAGCCATCTCACGCGGTTATGACCGCTGTGGATATAGGCACCGGAGACAGTGGGGCGGCACTCTACGGAGGGGTCTGCGGGGAGTCAAGAAACGGGGTGTCGGGGAGGTGGCCGCGGTGTGTTCAGGTCGGCGTGATGCCTCGCAATGCCGCCAGCTGCTGCAGCTGGTGCTGATACTCGCGCAGTGTGTCGCCGAGCTGGTTCAGCGAGATCGGCTTGCTCAGGTAGCCGTCCATGCCGGCGGCGAGACACTTCTCCTGCTGCTCGCGGAAGGCGTGCGCGGTCAGCGCGATGATCGGCTTGCGCGGCAGCTTCTGTTCGCTCTCCAGCTGGCGGATGCGGCGCGTCGCCTCCAGCCCGTCGAGCACCGGCATCTCGTAGTCCATCAGGATCAGGTCGATGCGCTGTGGCGCGCGGCGGTAGGCCGCCAGCGCGGCGGCGCCGTCGCCGCACAGCAGCGGGCGGTGGCCGAGCTGCTCCAGCATCCCCTTCAGCACCCGCGCGTTGACCGGGTTGTCCTCGGCCACCAGCACGTTCAGTGGCTGCAGCAGCGGCGTCACGGTGGCGCCGCTGCCGTTGCCGTTGTGCTGCAACGCCAGTTGCAGCTGGCGCTGCAACTGGCTGGTGGCGGTCGGTTTGGTACTGACCAGCCGCACGTTCGGCAGCGTCGTCAGGTCGGCCGGCGGCAGGCCGCTGGCGGAGAGCACCATCATCGGAACGGTGCGGAAGCGGTTGTCGTCGGCCAGCCGCACGGCGAACTCGGCGCCCGATTCACCCGGCATGTTGAAGTCGCTGATGATCAGGTCGGGCGGCGTCGCCTCGTGTTCGACCAGCCAGCTCCACGCCTGCCGGGTGTTCTCCACCGCCTCGGCGCGCAGGTCGAGCGCGCGCAGCTGTTCGAGCAGGATCTGCCGCGCCGGTAGGTAGTCGTCGACCACCAGCACCAGCGCGCGGCTCGGCAGCAGATCGTCAGCCAGCGCACTGGCCGGCTCGTCGACCGCCGCCGCCACCGGCAGCGGAATCTCGAACCAGAAGCGGCTGCCGTGCCCCGGCGTGCTGTCGACGCCGATGCTGCCGCCCATCATCTCCACCAGATCCTTGCAGATCTTCAGGCCGAGGCCGGTGCCGCCGTAGCGGCGCGCGGTATCGCCGGTGGCCTGCGTGAAGGCGTCGAAGATCGCCTGCTGCTGATCGCGGGGGATGCCGATGCCGCTGTCGCGCACGACGAAGCGCAGCCGGTTGCCCGATCCCGGCATCGCGTTGACGCGCAGCGAGATGTCGCCGCTGCTGGTGAACTTGGCGGCGTTGCCGAGCAGGTTGGTCAGTACCTGGCGCAGCCGTGTCGGGTCGCCGATCAGCTGCGTTGGCGTGCCCGGCGCGATCGATGCGCTGAAGTGAACGCCGCGCTGGTAGAGCGGCACGCGGTAGATGTCGGCGATCTCGCTGGTCAGCTGCGCGAGATCGAAGCCGACCGCCTCCAGCGCCATCCGGTCGGATTCGATCTTCGACAGGTCGAGGATGTCGTTGATGATCTCCAGTAGCTGGTTGCCGGCGGAGCGGATGGTGTCGGTGTAGCTGCGCTGCTGCGCGTTGAGCGGCGTCTGCGCCAGCAGTTCGGCCATGCCGAGCACGCCGTTCAGCGGTGTGCGGATCTCGTGGCTCATCGTCGCCAGGAAGTCGTTCTTGGCGCGGCTGGCGCCGGCTGCGACCGAGGCCAGCAGCTGCGCGCGCTGGCGCGCATAGAGGGTGATGGTCAGGAGTACGACGACCGCGACCGACAGCGCCAGCCAGATCAGATCCCTGACCGGCAGCGTCAGCGTCGACGCGACCTGCAGCCGCACCGCCAGGCCGCCGATCTCCAGCGTGCGCTGGACCACGTAGGGCTCGAATCGCCAGATTGGCCGCTCCAGCAGCGTCGGCTCGCGGCGGCTCGGGATCAGCAGTTCCAGCGGCGTCTGCCCCGGCATCGCGATGGCGAGCGCGCTGTCGCTGCTGAGATAGCCGCCGCTCTCGATCAGCGGTTTCAGCGGCACGCTGAGCGCCAGCAGGCCGACCAGGCTGTCGGCGGTCGGCGCGGCGGTGTCGGCGCGGCGGTAGACCGGCAGTACCTGCAGCAGCACGGTGGCGTCGGTGCCGTCGCTCTGCTGTGGCCGCGTCAGGCTCCAGTCGGCGGCGAGCGCGGCGGTGACGGCGTCCGGGCGTAGCTGCAGCAGGTCGTTGCCGAGCACCCGGTCCAGTTCCGGCGTTCGCGGCGACATGAACAGCACCGGGAAGCGGTAGTGCGCGTCGGGGTTGGCGGCGTTGCGGTCGGCGATCGCCTGCGGTTCGATCGCGAGCGCGGCGTCGCGCTGCCGCAGCTGCGCGGTGAAGGCGGCGAGTTCGTCGTCGGCGATGCGCGGAGCGAATGCCGCGTAGATGACCGGGCTGTCCTCGCTGAGCTGGAGGTCGGGCAGCATGGCGTCGGCGAAGCGCGAGAATTCGGCCTCCGTCACCTGCTCGGAGGAGTCGAACAGCGCGCGGAAACTGCTGGCGACGGCGTGGTAGGCGATCAGCTGCGCCGACAGGTCGGCCAGCAGGCGGTTGCGCTGTTCGAGGAAGTTGCGCTGCTTACTGGCGGCCAGTGCGGAGAGCACCAGCGCGCACAGCACCAGCGCGGCGATCACGCCGCCGCCGATGCTGGTCCAGCGAATCCTGCGCAGTGTCCGCCGCGAGAAGCCGTCGAGTGCGGAGGCGGGGGGCTGGTGCGGGCGATCCATGACGATGAGGTGATCCTGAGTCCGTGACCGGAGGCCGCCGACGCAACGGCGAACCTGGTGCGATGTGCGCCGGCCGTGGCGCCACGGCAGTATGGTCAAGAGCCGTCTGTCCGGCAATTCGGCGGCTATCCGAATTCCGAATTGCCGGCATGGTTGGCAATAGCGAATGCTCACCGTTGACGGTGGGTGGAGTCCGGCTTTCAGGCCGTCAGCCGCTCGACGCGCCGCCACAGGTCGCGCTGCGTCGGGCAGTCGATGCCGTGGTGTTCGCCGCGGCGGACGATGTAGCCGTTGATGCAGTCGATCTCGGTGGCACGCCCCGCTTCGACATCCTGCAGCATCGACGAGCGGTTGGCGGCGGTGGTGCGGATGACGGCGAAGACGTTGCGCTGCAGCTCGGCGCTGTCGAGCGGCGTGCCGTCGGCGGCGGCAACGGTGGCCAGTTCGTCGCACAGCGCGCGCACGGTGGCGTCGATGCCGGGCAGCGCCAGCAGCTCGCCGTTGCGGCAGCGGTGCAGCGCGGTCAGCGGGTTGACGACGCAGTTGGCGGCCAGCTTCAGCCACTGCCGGCGCACGATGTCGGGCACGGCGCGCAGCGGCAGCGCCGTCACCGGCCAGCGCGCGGCGAAACGCTCGGCGCGCTGCTGCGAGTCGGCGTCGAAGCCGCCGACGACGGTGTCGCCGCGCGCGGCGTGGACGACGTCGAAACGTTCGCGCAGGAACGCCCCCTCGGTGATCAGCCCCTGCAGGAAGGTCAGTCGCGGGTGGGCGGCGCGCAGTTCGTCGCGCACGCCCATGCCGTTCTGCAGCAGCACGATGTCGGTGGCGTCGCTCAGCCGGTCGGCGAGGGGGGCGACGGCGGCGACGGTCTGCGGCGCCTTGGTGCAGACCAGCAGCGTGGTGACCGGGCCATCGAGCTGCGACAGTGTCAGCGCGTCGACGGCGATGACGCTGTGCACACCGTCGCGCTCGACGCCGAGGCCGCCGCGCCGGCGCAGTGTCTCCACACCGTCGTCGTCGCGCAGCAGCAGGCGCACCGCTGCACCGGCGCGCGCCAGCTCGGCGGCGAACAGCGTGCCGATGGCGCCGGCGCCGAGAATGTGGATCGGGTTGGACATGCGGGTGGTTCCGTTCGGGGTCGTCATCGGCGGCGCAATGGTAAACTCGCCGCCGCTTTCGTGTCCGAGGAACCCGCCATGCCCTCTTTCGATATCGTCTCCGAAGTCGATCTGCACCAGTTCACCAACGCGGTCGATCAGGCCAACCGGGTGATCGAGACCCGCTTCGATTTCAAGGGTGTCGAAGCGCGCTTCGAGCGCGACAAGCTGGAGGTGACGCTGGTCGCCGAGTCGGAGATGCAGGTGCAGCAGATGCAGGACATGCTGCGCGGCACGCTGATCAAATCGAAGATCGACCCGCAGGCGATGGAGATCGACGACCCGCAGACCTCGGGCATGCTGGTGAAGCAGAAAGTGAAGATGCGCAACGGCCTCGAGACCGAGCTGGCGAAGAAGATCGTCAAGCAGATCAAGGAAGCGGGGCTGAAGGTGCAGGCGCAGATCCAGGACGAGCAGGTCCGCGTCACCGGCAAGAAACGCGACGACCTGCAGGCGGTGATGGCGCTGCTGCGCGAGAAGCCGCAGGAGCAGCCGCTGCAGTACACCAATTTCCGCGACTGACCGGCCCGTTCCCCTGTACGTCGCCACCGCCCCTGATTAAGATGCGAAGCTTTCTCATTTTCAGTGGGTGGGTGCCTGGCATCTTCCCGGAACGGGCGGTACCCCCATGCGTTCTCCCGATGACTCGCCGGGTTCGCGACCACCGCTGCTGGTGGCCCTGATTGGCCACTACGACGAGCTGGTCGGCTACATCCGCCGCCGTTTCGGCGATCGCGGTTTCGCCCGCGAGGTGGTCCACGACGTCTGCGTGAAGATCATGGAGCGGCCGGCGTCGGCCGAGGTGGTGCAGGCGCCGTTGGCACTGTTGCGGCGGATTTCGCACGATGCCGCCGTCGATCGCTGTCGCGCCGAAGATGCGCGGCGCGCGTGGATCGATGCGGTCGACACGCTGCCGGAAACCGCCTGCCCCGCGCCCGACCAGTTGCGCGTGCTGAGCGCGCGGCAGGAGCTGGAGTTGCTGGTGCAGGTCATCGACGCGCTGCCGAAACGGCGCCGGCAGGTGTTCGTCCTGCACAAGATTCACGAGCTGCCGCAGGCCGAGGTGGCGGCGCGGATGGGCATCTCCATCAAGATGGTCGAAAAGCAGCTGCGGCTGGCAATGGTCGCCTGCCGCGAACGGCTCGAACGCGAGGCGCGCCTTCATGCCGGCTGACGAACGCCCGAGCGGGCCGGAAACAGTGCCGGCCGACCGCACATCGGCCGAGCGGGTGCTCGATCGCCATCGCGACGCGCTGCGCGAGCGCTTTCCGCTGCCGGCCGCCGATGAACTGGCGCCGCGCCGCGCGCCGAAGAAAATCGTTGCCGCGCTTGTGTTCGCATTCGCTATCACCGGTCTGTTCTGGCTCGACCCGCCCTATCGCACGCAGCGCTTCGCCACCGCCATTGGCGAACGCCAGAGCGTGCAGTTGCCGGACGGCAGCCGTGTCACGCTCAACACCGACAGCCGTCTCGATGTCGCCTGGCATCTGCGCTCGCGTCGCGCGCTCCTGTCGTATGGTCAGGCGCTGTTCGAGGTCGAGCGCGCCCGGTACCGGCCGTTCTCGGTCGGGGCCGGCGCTGCCGCCATCCGCGTCGTCGGCACGGTGTTCGACGTGCGCCGTGATGGCGATGCCATCGCCGTCACGGTGCTCAGCGGCCGGGTCGCGGTCGGCGCCGGCGGCACGGAGGTACTGCTGTCGCCCGATGAGCGGGTCGATGTGCGGGAGGGTGCACCCGGCGATGCGCGTCGGGTCGACGCCGCGACCGATATCGCCTGGAAGGATGGCCGGCTGGTGTTCGAGCGCACGCCGCTGCGCGACGTGCTGGCCGAGCTGCAGCGCTATACCGAAACGGCGTTGACGGCCGATTCGCAGCTCGCGGCGCTGCCGGTCTCCGGTGTGTTCGATACCGACCGCGGCGATACGCTGCTGGCGCTGTTGCCGAGGATTCTGCCGGTGCGGCTGGTGCGCACCGATGATGGTGGAGTGCGCGTCGAAGCTGCGCACGAATAACGGTCACAAAAAATCGCCGGGAGCGATTTTTGGCGTCGCGTCAGCGACGACCCGCAGGGTGATCGCCACGGACGGCGGTCACAAAAAACACCGGCATATCCCGCAAGGCGCGCCGGTGTTTTTACGCTTTCAACAATGGGGGCAGAACAGTGGGAGTCAGTGCGGGTTTTGCGCTTTGATTTCGTGTACCTGCGACAGCGGCATTTCCAGCAGATCGGCGATTTCATCTTCGGCCATCCCGTGGCGCAGCATTTTCAGCACCACCTGTCTGATGCCCTCCAGACGGCCTTTCTCGATTCCCTCCTCGATTCCTTTCTCAATGCCCTCCTGCATACCTTTCTGCGCTGCTTCTTCCCTGACGGTGGCGATATAGCTGCTCATGACGTGTTCCTCTTGCGGGTAGCGTTGTTCGAACGCCCGGCGGTCATTATTGTCGAGGGCGGTATAGATGTCGACGAACTCCAGTTTTTCGCCAAGGGTAGGGTTCGGCAGGCCGGCAAACGGCAGTTCTCCCCGATAGCCACGATCTTTCAGGGAGATCCTCGATGCCAGCCCCGTTCCGCCTGCCGCACCGCGCGCGCCTGTACCTTGCCGTCAGTCTGTTGTCCGCCGCGTTTGCCCACGCCCAGATGCCGGTCGCGGTCGACGTTCCCGCCGATTCGCTGGAGCGGGCGCTGAACGCGCTCGCCCGTCAGAGCGGCGTGCAGATTCTGTTCGCCAGCGACATCGCCGCCGGCAAGCGCGCATCGGCGCTGAAGGGTAGCTACACGCCACGCGAAGCGCTCGACCGGTTGTTGCAGGGCAGCGGGCTCGGCGTGCAGGCGCGGGATGCGAATACGTTCACCGTCGTGCCCGCCGATGCCGCCGTGCTGGCGCCGGTGAAGGTGTCGGCCACCGCCGATGTCGTCACCGAGGGTAGTGGTTCCTATACCAGCAGCCGGATGACGATCGGCAAGACGGAGCAGACGCTGAGGGAAATTCCACAGTCGGTCAGCGTCGTGACGCGGCAGTTCATCGACGATCAGAACCTGGCCACGCTGGGGGAACTGGCTGCGCAGAGCACCGGTTTGATGCCCGCCTCCGCCGGACCGGGTGGGGGCGGTATCAATGCACGCGGATTTCTGGTCGATACGCTTCAGTTCGATGGTGTTGCGCATACCGGTTTCACGCAGGCTTTCGGCAGCCCCGATCTGGCCCCCTATGAGCGGATCGAAATACTGCGCGGTTCGGCCGGGCTGTTGCAGGGCTCGGGCAATCCATCGGCGGCGATCAATCTGGTGCGCAAGCGGGCTGCTCGCGAGTTGTCGGCTTCGGTGACTGCCAAAACGGGTTCCTGGGACTACTACCGCACGGAAGTGGATGTGGGCGGCCCGTTGAATGAATCGGGTGATCTGCGTGCCCGCGCCGTGGCGGCGTATGAGGATCGTGATTACTTCATCGACATCGCGCAGTCGCGCAACAAGGTTCTCTACGGCGTACTGGATTACGATTTTACGGAGGCCACCACGCTGGCTGTCGGCTGGCAGAAGCAGGAGCGGGATGGAGTGCCACTGATTTTTGGTGTGCCGCGTTACAGCAATGGAGAGGCCGCTCCGTTTTCCCGTTCGACCTATTACGGCCCGGTCTGGAATGACTGGACGGTCGAACTGATGCAGCTCTTTGCGCTGCTCGAACATCGGTGGAGCAACGACTGGACGGCCAAGCTGTCGCTGGAGCGGGAATGGGAATCGCCCTATTACGTCAAGCGCAGTCAGGCTCAGGCGATCGATGTCGTGACCAACAGCACCCGGCTGAGAGTGGGCGGCTGGGATGGCGACACCGATCGGGATGGCATGGATGCCAGTGTTTCCGGACCTTTTGCGCTGGCGGGTCGCGGGCATACGTTGCTGGCCGGTGTCAGCTTTCGCAACAGGCGGGAGGCTTACGACAATACAGCCAGCCAGTTCATTGCCATTGCCGACGCGTTCGATTTCGATCCCAGGGATATACCGGCGCCTGATCTCCCCTACATCTCCCACTCTGTCACCGAAGTGGAACAGTACGGCGTATATGGCAGCGGCCGGTTCAGCCTGAGTGATCCCCTGACACTGATCGTTGGTGGTCGATTGGACTGGTTCGATGTGCTGGCGACCAACAGGGACTTCGCTGCCGGCATGACCACGACCAACGCCGATTACTCGCTGTCCGCAGAGTTCGCACCGTATGTCGGTCTGGTGTGGGATTTCTCGAAGAGGTGGTCGGCTTATGCCAGCCACGCCAGCATCTTCCAGCCGCAGACCAGCCAGTTCAGCGCCAGCGGTTCGCCGCTTGACCCCATCGAGGGCAACACCTACGAGTTGGGCGTGAAGGGTGAATTCAAGGAGGGAAAGCTCAACACGTCGTTTGCCCTGTTCCGCATCGAACAACAGAACCGCGCTCAGGAAGATCTGAACAACCCTTGTCCGGGCGTGCCGGTTTCGAGCTGGTGCTACGTGGCCGCGGGCGAAGTGCGCAGCGAAGGCTTCGAGGCTGAGATTTCCGGCGAACTGCTGCCCGATTGGCAGGTGCTTGCCGGCTACACCTACAACACCACCGAGTACATCAGGGATCGCGTCAACGAAGGCCAGACGTTTTCCAGCACGACGCCGAGACACCTGTTGCGGCTGTGGAGCAGCTATCGACTGCCGGGCGACTGGCGGCGGCTGACCGTCGGTGGAGGCATTGCCGCGCAGAGCGGCATTTATGCACGAACTGCAACGGCATGGGCCGATCAGGGTGGTTATACTTTGGTCAACGCACGCATTGCCTACCACCTCAACGACAACTTCTCGATCGCGCTGAATGGCAACAACCTATTCGACAAGAACTATTTCGCCGGGCTAGCCACGGCCAACAGCGTCTACGGTGATCCGCGCAACTTCATGCTGACGCTGAATGCGAAGTTCTAATCGTGAGTGTGGGACACAGCGAGTGGCTGCCCCTGCACATTCGCTTCTCGCAGTGTTGTAGGTTGGGTTGAGCTTGTGAAACCCAACGCGCCGTTTGCCTGCCAGATGCGTCAGTGGTGGTGATGTTCGTGAGCGCCGGGCATGTCGTCGGGCGCGGTCGCGTGGTTGTCATGGTCGTGCAGCCACACCTGCCCCAGCGCGAACAATCCGAAACCGATCAGCACGACACCCGCCACCCGGCGTAACAACGGTCGCTGCAGGCGCTGCTGCAGCTGCTGGCCGCCGAACGTGACCGCCGCCATCGCCGGCAGCGTACCGAGACCGAACGCCGCCATCCGCAGCGCCGCATCGAGCGCGTTTCCACTGGCGGCGGCCCACGCCAGGCTGGAATAGATCAGCCCGCACGGCAGCAATCCCCATAACGCGCCGAGCAGCAGCGCGGCGCCGAGATTTGGCGGTGGCAGCAGCCGGCGCGTCAGCGGCGCGACGTGGCGCCACAGCCGCGCGCCGAGCGCTTCGAGCCGCGTCAGCCCGAACCACCAGCCGGCGACATAGAGCCCCATCGCGATCACCAGCAGCGCCGCCAGCGTGCGCAGCAGCGCGCCGACCAGCGGCAGCAGCGGTTGCAGTGCGCCGGCGCCGAGCGCGACCAGCGTGCCGATCAGCGCGCCGAGCGCCGTGTAACTGCCGATGCGGCCGACGTGATAGGCCAGTGCCAGCGCGCGCCGGTTGGCGGCACCGCCGAGCGCGGCGCCGATACCGCCGCACATGCCGAGGCAGTGGCCGCTGCCGAACAGGCCGAGCAGGAAGCCGGCGAGCAGCGTCTCAGCCATGCGGTTCGTCGTCGCCCGGTGCTGGCGGTGCGTTCTCGCTCGACGGCACTGGTGGTTCGTCGTCGAACAGCAGCCGCTTCCCCTCCATGTCGAGATCGTCGAACTGGCGGCTGCGCACGGCCCACAGGAACAGCGCGGTGGCACTGCCGGCCAGCAGCAGCGCGATCGGGATCAGTACGTAGAGACTCTCCATCAGTGCCCGTCCTGCACTCTCACCCGCTGCAGTCGCAGCGCGTTGCAGACCACCAGCAGCGAGCTGGCCGACATGCCGAGCGCGGCCAGCCACGGCGCGACCAGCCCGGCCGCCGCTGCCGGCAGTGCGACGGCGTTGTAGAGCAGCGCCCAGCCGAGGTTTTCGCGAACGATGGCGCGCGTGCGCTGCGCCAGCGCCAGCAGTGCCGGCAGCCGCGTCAGTCTCGGCGACAGGAAGATGCAGTCGGCGCTGGTCTTGGCCAGCTGCGAGGCATCGCTCATCGCCACCGAGACGTCGGCGGCGGCCAGCACCGGGATGTCGTTGATGCCGTCGCCGACCATCAGCACGCGCCGGCCCTGCGCCTGCAGTGCGCGCAGGTAGTCGAGCTTGCGCTGTGGCGTGGCGCCGGCCTCGACCTGTTCGATGCCGAGCCGTTGTGCCAGCAGCGGCGCCGCGTCGGAGGGGTCGCCGCTCAGCAGGTGCAGATGCAGGCCGCGCTGCTGCAGTGCCAGCACGGTGGCGGCGGCATCGGCGCGCAGCGTGTCGTCGAGGCGGAACCAGCACAGCGCCCGGCCCTCCTCGCCGAGCACCACCCAGTGGCCATCGCCGGGCGGTGGCAGCGGCGCATCGAGCGCGAAGGCCGGCGTGCCGAGCCGATAGCGGCGGCCGGCGATGGCTCCCTCGACACCGCAGCCGGCGACGTGGCGACGCTGTTGCGCCGGTTCGATGGCGGTGGCCGTGGTCAGGAACGCTTTGGCGATCGGGTGCGACGAGCCGACCTCCAGCGCCGCCGCGATGGCGCGGCAGACCTCGGGGCTGCGGCTGCCGGCGGCCTGCTGGTCGGCGATGCGAATCACCCCTTCGGTCAGCGTGCCGGTCTTGTCGAACACGACGTCGGTGATGCGCGGCAGCTGCTCCCAGGCGTCGCCGCGCGTCACCAGCAGGCCGAGCTGACGCAGCCGGTTGGTGGCGGCGGTGATCGCCGCCGGCGTCGCCAGCCCGAGCGCGCACGGACAGCTGACGACCAGCACCGACAGCGCGATCCAGAACGCGCGCTCGGGCGCTGCGAAGTGCCAGCCGAGCCAGGTCGCCGCCGCCAGCAGCAGGATCAGCGCGGTGAAGTGGCTGGCGATGCGGTCGGCCAGCTGCGCCAGCCGCGGTTTGTGCGCCTGCAGGCCGAGGTTCTGCACGGTGGCGAGATAGAGGTCGGCGCCGGTGGCGGTGACGCGCAGCAGCAGCGGCTGGTCGCCGTTGACGCTGCCGGCCAGCAGCGCGTCGCCGGGCCGCTTCGGCACCGGCAGGAATTCGCCGGTCAGCGCCGCCTCGCTGACCGCAGCCGCGGGTTCATCACCATTCACCGAGGGCTTTTCACTGCTTGTCGACGGGTCCAGCAGTTCGCCGTCGGCCGGCAGCGTGGCGCCGGCGGCGATCAGCAGCCGGTCGCCGACGGCGAGGTCGTCGAGCGCTACCGATTCACAGACATCGCCGTTCAGGCGCGTCGCCGTCAGCGGCAGCAGCGCGCGCAGGTCGCCGCTGCGACGCCCGCCGTAGTGGCGCGCGCGCATCTCCAGGTAGCGGCCGCCGAGCAGCAGGAACACGAACATCGTCACCGACTCGTAGTAGACCTCGCCGGTGCCGCGCCAGGTCGCCCAGATGCTGGCGGCGGTTGCCAGCGCGACGGCGACCGCCACCGGCAGGTCCATGCCGGCGCGGCGCAGTTTCAGCGCGCGCCAGGCACCGACGAAGAACGGCTGCCCCGAGTAGAGCACCACCGGCAGCGTCAGGATCAGGCTGGCGACGCGCATCAGGTCGCGGTACGGCGCGGCGAGGTCGCCGGAGTAGAGCGCGACGGCGAGCATGCCGACCTGCATCGAACCGATCAGCGCAACGCCGAGCCGGCGCAGCAGCGTCTGCTCCTCGCGCTCGCGCAGCCGTTCGGCGAGATCGGGGTTGTACGGCTGCACCTGATAGCCGACCGCGGCGATGGCGCGGCCGATGGCGGAGAGCGGCTGCGCGTCGAGGCGCCAGCGCACGCTGGCGCGCTGTTCGGCCAGATTGATGCGCACCGCGCTGACGCCGTCGAGCCGCTGCAGCCGGTGTTCGAGCAGCCAGACGCAGGCGGCGCAGTGCAGGCCACCGATCAGCAGTTCGATCTCGACCTCGCCGTTGCCGCAGGCGCGCAGCCAGCGCCGCTGCAGCTCGGGCCGGTCCCAGTGGCCGAAGTCGGTCTGCTGCCCGGGCCCGGTGGTGGTGTCGCCGGGCGCCGCGCTGTCGCGATAGCGGTAGTAGTTGCCGAGGCCGCTGCCGACGATGGTCTGCGCCACCGCGAGGCACGACGGGCAGCAGAACGAGCGCCGCTCGCCGTCGATGTCGAGCGCGTGACGCCCGCCATCGGTGACCGGCAGGCCGCAGTGGAAGCAGGCGGGCAGGGCGTCGGTGCGCGCGTTCATCACCGCTCCCGCTGCGTGCTCTCGGTGGTGGTGGGAGTGTCGGCGTGCAGTGTCAGCGCGCTGCCGGTGGCGCCGGCGGCGAAGTGGGCGTCGCCGCGCAGCCGCCAGCGCGGGTCGGCCGGGTCGTCGACTTCGAGATGCCAGCGGCCCTCCGGCAGCGCCGCCAGCTGCGTGGCGTAGTCGCGCCCGCCCAGGTGTTCGAGCGCCACGGTGGCGTCGCGCCGGCTGTCGAGCGGGTGGATCAGCTGCAGCCGCAGCCGCGCCGGCGGCGCCAGTTCGCCGTCGAGCCGCAGTGCGAGATGGCCGTCGCCATCGAATTGCAGCGCGGCCGCCAGCCCGAGTTGCGTCGCCAGGCGGTCGGCGGCCAGCGTCTGGTTGATCGCCAGCCCGTCCTTGTAATAGTTGTCGCGCACGCGGCTGTCGTCGTTCATCACCGCCAGCACCACGGTGATGGTGCCGGCGATGACGACGCTGCCGGGCAGCGAGATCAGGAACCACGGCCAGAACTGCCGGTACCACGGCGTTACCGGTTCGCTGTTCATGTGCAGGGTCTCTTTCATCGCTATCAGGGCTCACGAAGGTTGGCGTGCGGTAGTCATTGATACTCGTCGTCATTCTGCGCGCAGTCGCAGAATCCATGGTCGCTGCAACTGACCGGATGGATTCTGCGACTCCGCTCCGCTTCGCGCAGAATGACGGAATCCCCGGATGGCTAACGCGCGACGCGCGGGCCGAGGAAGCGACTCTCGGCGCTGGCGCGCAACCGCGGATTCTCTTCCGCCTCGATGCGGAATTCGATGTCGACGTTGGTCGACTTCATCAGCATCGGGTCGATGCTGAGCCGCAGCGGCAGCTCCAGCGCCTCGCCGGCATCGACCTCGATGCGCGTCCTGCCATCGACAGTGCCGACGATGGTACTGCCGTCGAGCCCGCTGACGGTGACGACGAAGACGTGCGCGCGCTCATCCATGTTCAGCAGGTTCAGCTGGTAGGTGTTCTCGACCAGACCCTCGCTGGTGGTGCGGTAGAGCTGCGCGCGTTCGCGGATGACGTCGAGGCCGACCGGCACGCGCGACAGCAACACGTAGAAGAACAGCGCCACCATCACCATCAGCGCGGCGGCGTAGCCGATGATGCGCGGCCGCAGCGCGTGCGTCGGCTTGCCTTCCAGCGCGTTCTCGGTGGTGTAGCGGATCAGTCCGCGCGCGTAGCCCATCTTGTCCATCACCGAGTTGCAGCCGTCGATGCACAGCGCGCAGTTGATGCAGGCGACCTGCAGGCCGTCGCGGATGTCGATGCCGGTCGGGCAGACCTGCACGCAGATGCTGCAGTCGATGCAGTCGCCGAGGCCGAGCTGTTTCGGGTCGGCGCTCGGCTTGCGCGCGCCGCGCGGCTCGCCGCGTTTCGGATCGTAGGAGACGATCAGCGTGTCGCGATCGAACATCACCGACTGGAAGCGCGCGTACGGGCACATGTAGATGCAGACCTGCTCGCGCATCCAGCCGGCGTTGATGTAGGTGGCGCAGGTGAAGAAGACCGTCCAGGCGTAGCCCCAGAAGCCGGCATCGCCGGTGAACAGGCCGACGGCCAGCGAGCGGATCGGCGTGAAATAGCCGACGAAGGTCATCCCGGTCCAGAACGCGACCGCCAGCCACATGCCGTGCTTGAGGCTCTTGCGCCACAGCTTGGCGGCGCTCCACGGCGCCTTGTCGAGCTTGATGCGCTGGTTGCGGCTGCCTTCGGCGACCTGCTCGGCCCACATGAAGATCGCCGTCCATACCGTCTGCGGGCAGGTGTAGCCGCACCAGACGCGGCCGGCCCAGACGGTGACGGCGAACAGCGCGAACGCGGCGATGATCAGCAGCCACGCCAGCAGCGGCAGATCCTGCGGCCACAGGGTCAGGCCGAGGATGTGGAACTTGCGCGCCGGCAGGTCGAACAGCACCGCCTGGCGCTCGCCCCACGGCAGCCACGGCAGGATGAAATAGCCGAGCAGCAGCGGCCAGCCGGTGTAGAGACGAATGCGCTGGTAGAAGCCTTCGATCGCGCGCGTGTAGATTTTCTCGCGCTTCTGGTACAGGTCGAGCTCGGCCACTTCGGCCGGGGCGAGCTGCTGGACGGGGATCTTTTCCGGTTCGCTCATGGGGTACTCACGGCTTGTCGGTGGCTGAAGGGGCCGCAGCCCCGCCGCACACTCTGGTTCCCTCTCCCTTCAGGGAGAGGGTCAGGGAGAGGGCCATTCCATGATCGATGTGTCGTCGCTCCTTGCCCGAGCGGCCTCTCCCCCGGCCCCTTTCATACCCGGCCCTTCGGGTACTCCCTGAAGGGAGCGGGGAGAGCTTTACTCGGCGCCGTGCGACAGCGAATAGACGTACGCCGCGACGATATGGATCTTGTCGGCGCTGAGGATCTCCTTGTGCGCCGGCATCAGACCGCTGCGGCCATTGCGCACGGTCTGCTGGATCATCAGCGGCGAGCCGCCGTAGAGCCAGACGTCGTCGGTCAGGTCGGGCGCGCCGAGCAGTTGGTTGCCCTTGCCGTCGGCACCGTGGCAGGCGGTGCAGAACATGCCGAAGCGGTCGCGGCCGGCGTCGGCATCGGCGGCATCGGCTTCGCGCCCGCTCAGCGTCACTACGTAGGCGGTGACCTGGCGCACGCCGTCGTCGCCGAGCGCGGCGGCCCAGCCCGGCATCGCGCCCTGGCGGCCGTCGCGGATCGTCTGCACGATCTGCTCCGGCTTGCCGCCCCAGATCCAGTCGCCGTCGGTCAGGTTCGGGAAGCCGAGGCTGCCGCGGGCGTCGGTGCCGTGGCAGGTGCTGCAGTTGTTGGCGAACAGGCGCTGGCCCATCTTCATCGCCTGCGGATCGTTCGCCAGCTCCGGAATCGGCGTGCTGGCGTAGGCGGCGAACAGCGGGCCGTACTCGGCCTGCGCCTCGTCGATCTCCTTGCGCAGCTGCCCCTCCTGCGACCAGCCGAGCAGCCCCGGAAACGAGCCGAGGCCGGGGTAGGCGATCAGGTAGCCGACGGCGAAGACGATGGTGATGACGAACATGTAGAACCACCACGCCGGCAGCGGATTGTCGTACTCCTCGATGCCGTCGTAGACGTGGCCGGTGGTGCCGCCCGGCCCCTTGTTGGTGCTCTTGCGGTTGGCGAACAGGATCCAGGTGATGCCCGCCGTGAAGATCACGGTCAGGATGATGATCCAGGCGCTCCAGAACGAGCTCATGGTTGTTCCCCTGTCTTGGAATCTTGCTGGGTATTGCGTCCGGTGCTCTCGCCCGGCACGTCGTCATCGGCGAACGGCAGGTTGGCGGCCTCGTCGAAACGCTGCTTGCGCTTGCCGCTCCAGGCCCAGATGCAGATCGCGATGAAGGCGACGAAGACGAAGATCGTCGCCACGCCCCGCAATTCGTTGATGTCCATACCGGCCACCCCTCAGCGCTGCTGTTTCAGCAGCGTGCCGAGCTGCTGCAGATAGGCGATCAACGCGTCCATCTCGCTGACGCCGGCCACCGTTTTCTGCGCACCGGCGATGTCCTCGTCGGTGTACGGCACGCCGAGCTTGCGCAGGGTCGACATCCTGGCGGCGATGTCGCGGCCGTCGAGCGTGTTCTCCAGCAGCCACGGGTAGGCCGGCATGATCGACTCGGGCACCACGTCGCGCGGGTTGTAGAGGTGGGTGCGGTGCCACTCGTCGGAGTAGCGGCCGCCGACGCGCGCCAGGTCCGGGCCGGTGCGCTTGGAGCCCCACAGGAACGGGCGGTCGTAGACGAACTCGCCGGCCACCGAGTAGTGGCCGTAGCGCTCGGTCTCCGAGCGCAGCGCGCGAATCATCTGCGAGTGGCAGCCGACGCAGCCCTCGCGGATGTAGATGTCGCGCCCTCCGAGCTGCAGCGCGGTCAGCGGCTTCAGCCCGTCGACCGGCTCGGTGGTCTGTCGCTGGAACATCAGCGGCACGATCTCGACCAGGCCGCCAAAGCTGATGGCGATGATGGTCAGCACGACCATCAGGCCGACGTGTTTCTCGATGGCTTCATGTTTCATCGGTTCGATTCCCGTTCCAGATCAGGCCGGCTGCGCCGGGGCAAGGGCGGCGTCGCGGCGGCCGGCGCGGGCCGTCTGCCAGGTGTTCCACGCCATCAGCAACATGCCGAGCAGGAAGAAGCCGCCGCCGATCAGGCGCACGATGTAGCCGGGGATGCTGGCCTCGACCGACTGCACGAAGCTGTAGGTCAGCGTGCCGTCGACGTTGTAGGCGC
>CAZEVP010000043.1:0-25666 GCA_964515735.1 uncultured Verrucomicrobiaceae bacterium
GAAGGCTGCAACCACCGCTGCACCTTCTGCATCATCCCGTCGATGCGCGGCGATCTGGTCAGCCGCCCGGTCGGCGACGTCATGAGTGAAGCCGAGCGGCTGGTGAAGGCCGGCGTGCGCGAGCTGCTGGTGATCTCGCAGGACACCAGCGCCTACGGCGTCGACCTGAAATACCGCACCGGCTTCTGGAACGGCCGCCCGCTGAAGACGCAGATGCTGTCGCTGTGCGAGGCGCTCGGCGAACTCGGCGTCTGGGTGCGACTGCACTACGTCTACCCCTATCCGCACGTCGACAACGTCATTCCGCTGATGGCCGAAGGCAAGATCCTTCCCTACCTCGACATCCCGTTCCAGCACGCCAGCCCGAACGTGCTGAAGCTGATGAAACGACCGGCACACCAAGAGAAGACGCTGGAGCGCATCCAGCGCTGGCGCGAGATCTGCCCCGACCTGACGCTGCGCTCCACCTTCGTGGTCGGCTTCCCCGGCGAAACGGAAGCCGATTTCGAGCTGCTGCTCGACTGGCTCGACGAGGCGCAGCTCGACCGCGTCGGCTGCTTCGAGTATTCGCCGGTCGAAGGCGCCACCGCCAATGCACTGCCCAATCACGTTCCCGACGAAGTGAAGCGCGAGCGCTGGGAGCGCTTCATGGAGAAACAGCAGGCGATCAGTGCCGAACGTCTGCAACGCAAGGTCGGCGAGCGCATCGAAGTGCTGATCGACGAGGTCGACGACGAAGGCGCCATCGGCCGCTCGTGGGGCGACGCGCCGGAGATCGACGGCAAGGTCTTCCTCGACGGCATCACCGACCTGCGCCCCGGCGATGCGCTGGTGGCCGAAGTGACCGGCGCCGACGAATACGACCTGTGGGCGACGCCGGTCGCCGACTGACGGCATAACTCAGGCGTACCGATGAACCTGATCCTGCTCGAACCCGGCGACTACACCTCTCCGGGCATCGTGCGCCTGAGCGATCGACGCGCCGCTCACATTCGCGAAACGCTCGGCGCCGAGCCCGGCGCGCGGCTGCGCGTCGGCGACCTGAACGGGCTGATCGGTTTCGGCGAGCTGCTGCGCGACAGCGATGACGGCATCGAACTCGCCGTTCACTGCAGTGAACCACCGCCACCCAAATTGCCACTGACCGTACTGCTCGGCCTGCCGCGCCCGAAGATGCTGCGTCGCGTGCTGCGCACCGCCGCCGAGATCGGCATCGCGCGACTGGTTCTGCTGAATACATGGAAGGTCGACAAGAGCTACTGGCAGACGCCATCGCTCGAAGAGAACACACTGCGCGGCTTTCTGCGCGAAGGGCTGGAACAGGCGCGCGACACCGTGCTGCCGACCGTGGTTCTCGCACGCCGCTTCAAACCGTTCGTCGAAGATGAACTGCCGGCACTGCTGGAAAACTCGCGCGGCCTCGTTGCCCACCCCGGCGACTTCTCCCCCTGCCCGATCGGCCTCGACGATGCCTGCACGCTGGCGATCGGTCCCGAGGGCGGCTTCACGCAATACGAATTCGAGCTGCTGCAGAAACAGAGCATGACGCCGGTGCAGATCGGCGCGCGTATCCTGCGTGTCGAAACGGCGCTGCCGGTACTGGCCACACGGCTGTTTCCAGCTTAGAGCCTGTTTCAAAACGACACGGGCACACCGCCTGAAGCAGGCCGTGTCGCGAGTGTTTCCAGCAGCGTCGGAGACAGGACGTCTCCGACGCTGCTGGAAACACTCGCGACATGGACTGCCTGCAGTGGGCACCAATCCGGCAGAGAGTGGTTTTGCTGCAGACCTACGCCGGCGGCAGGCAGACACCGGTACCGCCAAGCCCGCAGTACCCACCCGGATTCTTGCCCAGATACTGCTGGTGATACGGTTCGGCGTAATAGAACACCGGCGCATCGACGATCTCGGTGGTGATCGCCGGCATCCCCTTGCTCCACAACGCGTGCTGATAGCGATCCCGGCTCGCCTCGGCCTGCTCGCGCTGCTTCGCGTCGAACAAATAGATGCCCGAACGGTACTGCGTGCCGACATCGTTGCCCTGCCGCATCCCCTGCGTCGGGTTGTGGCTCTCCCAGAACAGCTGCAGTAATTCCTCGTAGCCGATCCGCTGCGGATCGAACACCACCAGCACCACCTCGTTGTGGCCGGTGCGACCGCTGCAAACCTCCTCGTAGCTCGGGTTCGGCGTATAGCCGCCGGCATAACCGACCGCCGTCGTGAACACACCCGGCTGCTGCCAGAACCGGCGCTCGGCGCCCCAGAAGCAACCCATGCCGAACAGCGCCTGCTGCATACCGGCCGGAAACGGCCCGCGCAGCGGCGCGTCGAGCACGAAATGGCGCTCCGGCACCGGCATCGGCTCGGCGCGACCGGGCAGCGCCGTCTCCGGCGTCGGCATCACGCTTTTCTTCGCCAGCATTTCAGACCACATGACATTCACCTCGACCACATTCCGATGACAGGCCCGCATCGCCATCCGGCGCATTTGGCAAATCACTATGGCGGGAATTGTGATTGCCCGGACCCACCGCATTCCCAACACTGCCAATCACGCCGACGTTAGCAGATTTCGGCACCGCCGCACCGCCTGAAGGACTCGCAATCATGGCCGAACCGGTTATCTACCAGAAGCGACAGAACATCGCGCTGATCCTGCTGAACAACCCGCCGATCAACGCGCTCGGCGCCGCCGTCCGCACCGGCCTGCAGCAGGGGTTTCGCAGCGCCAGCGCCGACGACGACATCGACGCCATCGTCATCGCCTCGACGTCGCCCGCCTTCTGCGGTGGCGCCGACATCGGCGAATTCGCCCGCCCCGACTTCGGCGGCGAACCATCGCTGCCGAACCTGCTGAACGAGCTGGAAAAAAGTGACAAGCCGATCATCGCCGCCGTCGATGGCATCGCCCTCGGCGGCGGCATGGAGCTGGTGCTGGCCTGCGACTACTGCATCGCCGCGTCATCGGCGAAATTCGGGCTGCCCGAGATCCACCTCGGCCTGCTGCCCGGCGCCGGCGGCACTCAGCGCCTGCCACGCGTCGGCGGTGTCGGCATCGCGCTCGACATGATCCTCTCCGGCACACCGATCGCCGCCTGCACGGCACTCGCCAATGGCATCGTCACCCGTATCCACGATGGCAGGATCGAACTCGCCGACGCCGCCGTCGATTACGCGCGCGAACTGGTCGAGCGCGGCGCCCCGCTGCGCGACTGCGCCGACATCGCCATCGCTCGCAATACGGATGTCGACGCACTGATCGCCGGCCGCCGAAGCGCGATCGCGACCGGCAAGGGCGGCACCTTCGCCGCCGAACGCTGCATCGACGCGATCGAAGCCGCCTGCGCACTGCCACTCGCCGATGGCCTGAAAAGAGAGGCCGAACTGTTTCTCGCCTGCATGGCAACGGCCGAGGCACGCGCCCTGCAACACCTGTTCTTCGCCGAGCGCGCCGCCAACCGGATTCCCGGCATCGACCCGAAAACACCCGCGCGCACGATACGGAAGGTGGCGATCATCGGCGCCGGCACGATGGGCGGCGGCATCGCGATGAACTTCATCAATGCCGGCATCCCGACGCAGATCGTCGACATGAGCGGCGACGCGCTGGAACGCGGCCTCGGTGCCATTCGCAACAACTACGCCATCAGCGCGAAGAAGGGACGCCTGACCGACGCACAGGTCGCCGAACGACTCGGCCTGCTGTCGGCGACCACCAGCTATACCGACATCGCCGATGCCGATCTCGTCATCGAGGCGGTGTTCGAAAAGCTCGACATCAAGCAGAGCGTATTCAGGCAGCTCGACAGCATCTGCAAACCGGGTGCAATTCTCGCCACCAACACCTCGACACTCGACGTCAACGCCATCGCCGCCACGACCTCGCGTCCGCAGGATGTCATCGGCCTTCACTTCTTCAGCCCCGCCAACGTCATGCGGCTGCTGGAGGTGGTGCGCGCACGGGAGACCGCCGCCGATGTCGTCGTCACCGCACTGAAAACGGCGAAGCGGATCGGCAAATTGCCGGTTGTCGTCGGCGTCTGCTTCGGCTTCGTCGGCAACCGTATGCTGGAACCCTATGGCCGCGAAGCGATGCGGCTGATGCTTGAAGGAGCGACACCGGCCCGGATCGACCGCGTACTGACCGACTTCGGCCTCGCGATGGGACCGTGCGCGATGAGCGACCTCGCCGGCATCGACATCGGCTACCTGACGCGACAGGCGCGACGCGACCGACTCGCACACGACCCGAGCTACGCCATCGTCGCCGACCGGCTCTGCGAGCGCGGCGATCTCGGCCAGAAGAGCGGACGCGGCTTCTACCTCTACGACGGCCGCGATCGCAGCGACAACCCGCAGGTACTGGAAATCGCCGAACAGGCCGCCAACGAGCTCGGCATCGTGCGACGCCAGATCGACGACCGCGAAATCCTGGAGCGCTGCCTGCTGCCGTTGATCGACGAAGGCGCACGCATTCTCGACGAGGGCATCGCGCTGCGCGCCAGCGATTGCGACCTGATCTACGTCAACGGCTATGGCTTCCCGCGCTGGCGCGGCGGGCCGATGCACTACGCCGATGAGCTCGGCCTCGACACCGTGCTGCTGCGACTGAACCACTACCACCAGCAGCTCGGCGACTACGGCGAGATGTGGTTCCAGCCGGCTCCGCTACTGCAGCGTCTGGCACAGGCCGGCAGCAACTTCCGGCACTTCGACGCCGGGCGATAACCGGCACCACCATCTCCACCACCCAATACCATCGAGAGCGATCACCGATGAAAGAAGCCGTCATCGTCTCCACCGCAAGAACACCGATCGGCCGCGCCTATCGCGGCGCGCTCAACAACATCAAGTCACCAACGATGACCGCGCACGCGATTCGCCACGCCGTCGAACGCGCCGGCATCGATGGCGCCGAGGTCGAGGACGTCATCATCGGCTCAGTGCTCAACAGCGGCACCGCCGGCCTCAACGTGGCGCGACTCTCCGCGCTGGCGGCCGGCCTGCCCGACAGCGCGCCGGGGCAGACCATCGACCGCCAGTGCTCATCGGGGCTGATGGCGATCGCCACGGCGGCGAAACAGATCATCGTCGACGGCATGAACATCATCGTCGCCGGCGGGCAGGACAACATCTCCGCCGTGCAGGCGCCCTACTTCGAGGTCTGCACCGACGCCATCGACAACAACGTCACCCGCCATGCCGCCAACGCCTACATGCCGATGCTGCAGACGGCCGAATTCGTCGCGAAAAAATACCGGATCGATCGCGACAGTCAGGATGAATTCGCCCTGCTGTCGCAACAGCGCACCGCAGCGGCACAGGCGGCCGGTCTGTTCGACGACGAGATCGTGCCGATCACGGCGACGCAGGCGATCATCGACCGGGAGACGAAACTGGTCGGCTACCGCGAGGTGACGTTGTCGCAGGACGAAGGCAATCGCCCGTCGACGACGCTGGCCAGCCTGCAGGCGCTGGAGCCGGTGATCGATGGCGGCTGCATCACCGCCGGCAACGCCAGCCAGCTGTCGGATGGCGCTTCGGCCTGCGTGCTGATGGAGCGCAAGCTGGCCGAACAGCGCGGGCTGCAACCGCTCGGCATCTACCGCGGCATGATGGTGACCGGCCTCGCGCCGGAAGAGATGGGCATCGGCCCGGTCTTCACCGTGCCGAAGCTGCTGAAACAGCACGGACTGACGATTGCCGACATCGGTCTGTGGGAGCTGAACGAGGCCTTTGCCTGTCAGGCGCTCTACTGCCGCGACCGGCTGGAGATCGACCCGGCCATCTTCAACGTCAACGGCGGCGCCATCGCGATCGGCCATCCGTATGGCATGACCGGCGCGCGCCTCGTCGGCCACGCGCTGATCGAAGGCAAACGCCGCGGCGTGCGTCATGTCGTCGTCACCATGTGCGTCGGCGGCGGCATGGGTGCGGCCGGCCTGTTCGAGATCGCCTGACAGGCATCTCGAAAACGGCCCCGGGTAACAACTTCGAACTCAACAGCGGTGATTCCGATGACGGTCTACAAGGCGCCCCTGCGCGACATCCATTTTGCGTTCAACGAAGTGCTGCAGTTCGAGCAGCACTACCGGCAGCTGCCCGGAGCCGACGAGGCGACTCCGGAGACGATCGTCGCCATCGTCGAAGAGGCGGCCAGATTCTGCGAGCAGGTGATCAACCCACTGAACGCCAGCGGCGACCGGCACGGCTGCCAGTGGATCGATGGCAACGTCACCACACCACCGGGCTTCAAGCAGGCCTACGAACGGTTTCGCGAGGGCGGCTGGCCGCAGATGGCGCAGCCGGCGGCCTATGGCGGCCAGGGTCTGCCGGCATCGCTGAGTGCCGTGCTGTACGAACTGCTGACCAGCGCCAACCACGCCTGGTCGATGTATCCGAGCCTGACCTGGGGCGCGATCAAGACCATCACCGCGCATGCGTCCGACGAACTGAAACAGCGCTTCCTGCCACCGATGGTCGACGGCCGCTGGTCCGGCACGATGTGCCTGACCGAAGCGCACTGCGGCTCCGACCTCGGCCTGCTGCGCACGAAGGCGACACCGCGCGCGGACGGTACCTACGACATCAGCGGCAGCAAGATCTTCATCTCGGCCGGCGACCACGACCTGACCGACAACATCATCCACATCGTGCTGGCACGACTGCCGGACGCGCCGGAAGGCGTCAAAGGGATTTCGCTGTTTCTGGTGCCGAAATTCCGGGTCGACGAAAACGGCATCGTCGGTGCCGCCAATGGCGTCAGCTGCGGCTCGATCGAACACAAGATGGGCATCCACGGCAACGCCACCTGCGTGCTCAATTTCGACAACGCCCGCGGCTACCTGATCAGCGAACCGCACAAGGGCATGAGCGCGATGTTCACCTTCATCAACGAATCGCGCCTCGGTGTCGCACAACAGGGGCACGGCCACATCGAGGCCTCGTTCCAGGCGGCGCTGCGCTACGCCCGCGAACGGTTGCAGATGCGCGCGCCGGTGCGCGTGCTGCCCGACAAACCGGCCGACCCGATCATCGCCCACCCCGACGTGCGCCGCATGTTGCTGACGCAGAAGTCGCTCGCCGAAGGTGGTCGCCTGCTCAACTACTACTGCGCGCAACTGGTCGACATCGCCCACACCAGCGACAGCGCCACCGAGCGCCAGCGCGCCGAAACCGAACTGGCGCTGCTGACGCCGATCGCCAAGGGCTTCCTGACCGAAATCAGTCTGGAAGCGACCTCGCACGGCGTGCAGGTGCTCGGCGGCCACGGCTTCATCGCGGAGTGGGGGCAGGAGCAGCAGTACCGCGACACCCGCATCACCGCCATCTACGAAGGCACCAATGGCATCCAGGCGCTCGACCTGCTCGGCCGCAAGATCCTGCCGAGCGGCGGAAAAATCCTCGCGCCGTTCCTGCAGCGTGTTCAGGCCTTCTGCGAACAGTCGCATCGCCCGGCCACGCAAAAGCTGGCCGTCCAGCTACAACAGCAGCTGGAGCTATGGATTGCACTGACCAGAGAGATCGGCGCCGCCGCACAGCAGGACACCGATGCCGTCGGTGCGGCCGCCTACGACTATCTGATGATCGCCGGCTACACGACGCTCGCCTACTTTCTGGCCGAAAGCGCTGCCGTCGCCGAACAGAAGCTGGAAAACGGCAGCAACGAAACGACGTTCTATCAGGCCAAGCTGGCGACGGCGACGTTCTATTTCGAACGTCTGCTGCCGCGCAACCTGTCATTGGCCGCCACTCTTCGCGCCGGTCCGGCCAGCGTCATGCAGATGCCCGCAGAGGCGTTTCTCCTCCAGTAACCCCTGCCTCACTCCCCCCGAGGTGAAAATTAAGGCGCCGGGAGGCGCCTCTTTTTTGCCATTCGACGAAACTAGCGAGCCATCAAACCCTGGGAGCCGGGCATCAATCTGAAGCGTACCGAATTCTGCAAATAGGCGACGCTCTGGTAATAACCAACCAGCAAGGGCAGCTCCAGCAGCTGTTTTTCATTCAAGAACCCGGTCAGGGAACTCCACGTACTATCAGAAATCATCGCAACTTCGTACATTTCTTCCACGGCTTTGACGACAGCACGATCATCCTCATCCCAACCAACGGCGGAAGCCCCTTCCGTCAAGCGCTGAACATCACGATCGCTCAACCCGGCATTCATCTTCCCGTTCTTTACGTGCTGACTCCATTCATAGGGTGCCTGACAGAGCCACCCTATGCGCAATATCGCCAGCTGGCGGTGCCGTGGTGACAACTCGCTTCTCAGGAGCTGGGTCGCATATTCCGTCTGACGCATCATCAGCTGAGGGTGCCGGAGCATGGTGCTGAAGAATTCCGGCACATCGTCTCTGGGAGGAATGCCTATGGCCTGCCACAGCGCCACGATCTGAGCTCTCTGCTCGTCCGTGATTTCACTACTCGCCAAAGGCTCGATACGAGGCGGGTGCCCCACGATGGCCAGCTGTCGAGCCAGAATATTCATGCTTTTCATGACTCACCTGACAAATGGCGCGGGGAGAACAGCAACAATCTCTCTCATTCTCGGTTACCAGCGGTGTCCTGCCGGAGTTTCATCCAGTCGAAGTGGACGGACATAGGACAAATCGCTCTCATTGCGCAGCCCTTTCAGAAACCCCATCTCGAGAAAGTACTCGGAATTCATGAAGGAGGATTCAGCCGTCATGCCCACCTCGACCGTGCAGCGTCGCAACGCGATGCGCCATTCACCATCCCGGCGTTCGAGACGATCGATATAGCGGCCAGCAAGCAATCGAGCAGTTTTTCCATCCGAATTGAAGAACAGGCCAATGACATAACTTTCTGCATGGGCGACATCGCCTTCGATTTCGCAACTATGAGTTGTGATGTTGTGCAGGTTCTGGATGGAACCTCTGGCATGAACCTCATTGGCCCAGTCGGGGTATTTTTCCCCGCGTATCACATTGGCGGCACCGTGCTCGTCCACCCCATCGAAATGATAGGAACCCGCCAGAATCCCGGAATCGTGACGATCGCAACCACGTGCATTTCTGGCAATGCAATCGAGTATCTCCTGACGATCCTGCAGGTACCTGAGCTTGTCTTCGAGGATATTTATTCTTTCTTCTATGCTCATGAAATCCACCCTTGGGACACGTATTCCCAGCGAAACAGATCAATTCCGGGTCATCGATATGAAACCTAGTGAATCTCGAAGGGATGCTGATCAATCGGGAAGACCCCATACTTGTCCCGATACGAAGGCGGTTGACGCCCGCCGTCATCCTTGATTCCGTACCTGACGGCAACCTCCGCTCCTATGAGGGTCTTGCCACTCAAAGACATCAGATCGGGGTCATTATAAAGAGCCCAGATCAGATGCCCGGTGAACTCGGGCGTCTCCATATTTTCCGGTTTCAGGTGCTTGTATTTTTCCGGATCCCCCTGAAACATCGACCGTATCCGCTCAGTCAGCAGCGCCCCCATCCAAATGGATACGCTCGCAACATTGACACTCCTCAGATCCACCGCCATGTCATTAGCCATCTTGTCGAGACCAGCCTTGTGGACTCCGTAGGCGGGACCAAATACATAATGACGCGCCCCACCCGCTGACGTGAACACCATCAGCCCACGACCCTGCTCGGAAAGAAGCTTCGCTCCGTAATATGCCGAGACATAACTCCCGCGAAGACCAACCTTCCACATATCGACGAGGTCCAGCGGCTTCTCCCAGAACCGTCCCTCCCCGACCATCTGGTCGTGGGCCGCAAACGCATTGTTCACCAGAATATCGATCCGGCCCTGATCGCGTCTGACCTGATCGAAAAGCGCCTCGACCTCATCGTCGTTTCCATGGTCGACACATACCGGGATTCCCACACCACCGGCTGCCGAAACCGCCTCGGCAGTTTCATAGATGGTTCCCGGCAGTGGTGCCCCGGCATTCGTTCGAGAACGCCCGGTTACGTAGACCGTGCAACCGTGGCAACCCAGCGCGATCGCTATGCCACGACCCGCGCCCCGACTCGCACCAGTAACCACAGCCACAGGTTTATTCGCCGTCATGAAATCATTCACCCTCAACAATATTGTTCGATGGTAGAACAATACTGATTCCAGGGTCAACCGAGCGACGCGCAACTGACAACGGCTCCATGGGAATCAACTTTTCCTATAGAATCACCAACTTGTGGATATTCAGAACCGAACCTACCCGTCGAGGCGAGGAATGAAGAAAAAGTGTGAGCGCAACGCGGACGCAACCTTGTCCATAAACGGGCTAAGCCCCGGAATGCTGCAGAGAGTCCTGCCCTTTCACGCTTATCAAATGTACAAGGGGCTGTCTAAATACGCGGATCAGGATTTGAGTGAAATCGAACTGGAGAGGTCGGCTTTCCGCCCTCTTCTCCTGATCCATGCGAATCCGGGTGTGGCGCAGGGGAAACTTGCCAGTGCTCTGAATCTGAAGCGAAGCTCCATCGTCCCGGCAATCGACAGACTTGAAATGGAAGGGCTTGTCGAGAGACGCCCACACCCTGTTGACGGCCGCAGCAAAGGCCTCTGGCTAACCAGAAAAGGGAGTCATCTGGCGGCCAAAATTGAACATCTGCTGCATGTGCGCGATGAGAAGATATTCGAGGGATTCTCTCCGCAGGAGAGATCGAAATTATTGGAGCTGATGCAACGGGCAACCATCAACATCATGAAACTGGCCGAGGCCAATGAATCAGATCACGAAAGCGACAGCTAATCCGACATGGAATTTTTTCTGACCAATCTCTTCCGCCTCTGACTGATTGTCGACCCTCCCGCTCCCGCTGCATCACGCACTCGCAGGGTGGAAATATCTCGCAATGCGCTCACGATAGCCCCCGCCGTTCTTCAGCTCCAGCCGGGCAATGGTCTGCAGATGTACCTCATCCGGCCCATCGGCGATACGCAGACAACGGGCGATGGTGTAGTGATCGGCCAGCGGCGTATCCGGTGTCACCCCCATCGCCCCAAACACCTGAATGGCGCGGTCGACCACGGTTACATAGAGATCGGGCACAAGCGCCTTGATCATCGCGATCTCGTTGCGTGCCGCCCGGGCGCCGACCTTGTCGATCATCCACGCGGCCTTCAGTACCAGCAGCCGCGCCTGCTCGATCGCGATGCGCGAACGGGCGATCCACTCGGCGATGGTGCCGTGTTCGTGCAGATACCTGCCGAAGGCTTTGCGCTCCTGTGAACGCACCACCATCAGCTCCAGCGCCAGTTCGGCGGCACCGATCGAACGCATGCAGTGATGGATGCGCCCCGGCCCCAGCCGCGCCTGTGCCATCGCGAAACCACCGCCCTCCTCGCCCAGCAGTGAATCGGCCGGCACGCGCACGTTGCGGAACAGGATTTCGCAGTGCCCTTCCGGCGCGACGTGATTCAGCGTCGGAATATTGCGCACCACGGTGACACCCGGCGCATCGCTCGGCACCAGCATCATGCTCTGCTGGCGGTGCCGCTCCGCATCCGGGCCGGTCTTGCCCATGACGATGAACAAACGACAACCGGGGTGCGCCGCATTGGTGATGAACCACTTGCGGCCGTTGATGACGTAGTCGCCGCCATCACGCCGGATCGATGTGGTGATGTTGGTGGCATCCGACGACGAGACATCCGGCTCGGTCATGCAGAACGCCGAACGGATTTCACCTTCTAGCAACGGTTTCAGCCACTGTTCGCGTTGCGCCTCTGTCGCGAACATGTGCAGCAGCTCGATGTTGCCGGTATCCGGCGCATTGCAGTTGAACACCTCCGACGCCCAGTGCACCCGCCCCATGATCTCGGCCAGCGGCGCGTATTCGAGGTTGGTCAGCCGCGTTCCCGGTTCGTCTTCACGCAGCGATGGCAGGAACAGGTTCCACAACCCCTCGGCTCGCGCCAGTGCCTTCAGGTCGTCGAAAAAAGGCGGCGGGAAACAGCCGCGCTCGACCTCCCGCTGAAACGTCCCCATGCGCGGCAGGATGTGTTCCGTCATGAACGCCGACAGCTGCGCGCGCAACGCCTCGACCTTGGGTGAATAGGCAAAATCCATCGCATGACTCCCGCCGGCCGTCGATCGAGGCCGGGTCAAGGTGAATGGGTCAGAGGGTCAGGCCGCCGTCGATGATCAGACAGGCGCCATTGGTGTAGCTCGCCGCATCGGAGACCAGATAGAGCACGGCACCGGCCATCTCGTCGGGCTGGGCATGGCGGCGCAGCGGAATCTCTCCGATGCAGCGCTCGTACAGTTCGTCGTCCTTGAAGATGGCACCGGCGAACTTCGTCTCGGTCAGCCCCGGCAGGATGGCATTGACGCGAATGCCGAGCGGCCCGCACTCCTTGGCGAAGGCTTTCGTCATGTTGACGACGGCCGCCTTGGTGATCGAATAGATCCCCTGGTTCAGCCCCGGCTGCAGCGCATTGACCGATGCGGTATTGACGATCACCCCGTTGCGGCGATCGCGCATCAGCCTGCCCGCCTCGACCGACATGAAGAAGTAACCGCGAACGTTGACGTCGACCACCTTCTCGTAGGACTCCAGCGGCGTATCGAGAATATGGCCGTAATAGGGGTTGGTGGCGGCGTTGTTGACGAGGATGTCCAGCCCGCCGTGGCGCTGCCTGATCGCATCGAACAGATGGCGAATCTCTTCCATCCGGCCAACGTGGCAGGCCATCGCCTCGGCCGAGCCACCACTTTCACGAATCGCGTCCGCGACCATCCCGCACTCATCCTGCTTGCGACTGGAGACGATGACATGCGCACCGTGCCGTGCCAGCAATTGCGCAATCGACCGGCCGATACCGCGACTGGCACCGGTGACCAGCGCGACGCGCCCGGCGAGATCGAAAACATCAGCAGCCATCGTTCACTCCTCCGTTGCCGCCAGCGCCATCGCCGCCAGCTCATCGACCATCGCTCCCATCGCGCCGGCGCGCGCATTGGAGGCATTGCCATCGAGCGAGCGTTTGTAGACACCCTGCAGGATCGCGGCGAGACGAAAGAAGCTGAATGCCAGATAGAACGGCCAGTGCCGGACCGGCTCGATGCCGCGCAGCGCGCAGTAGCGTTCGACGATCTGCGACTCCTGCGGAATGCCGAGCGCACGACGATCGCGGCCGCCCAGACCAAAGCGGTATTCGTTGCCGGGAATGCGCAGGCACATGCAGAAATAGGCGAGATCGGCCAGCGGATGACCCAGCGTCGACAGCTCCCAATCCAGCACGGCCAACCCCTGTGGCACACCGGACCGGAACATGAGGTTGTCGAAGCGGAAATCGCCGTGCACCAGCGTCGCGCTGCCGTCATCGGCCGGGCAGTTTGCCGTGACCCGGCTCATCAGCCGCTCCATCGCGTCGATCGCGCGTGTCTCCGAACTGCGGTATTGCTGCGTCCAGATACCGATCTGCCGCTCGAAATAGTTGCCGGGGCGCCCGAAGTCGGCGAGCCCGACCCTGTCGACATCGACCGAATGCAGCGCGGCCAGGATGCGTATCGCTTCGTCGTAATAATCCCAACGCACCTCGGCGGTGACATCCGGCAATGCCGGGTCCCAGAAGATGTCGCCCTGCTCGTAGCTCATCAGATAGAACCTGACGCCGAGCAGCGCGGTCTCCTCGCACAGATGAAACATCCGTGCGACCGGCACGTCGGTCGCGGCCAGCGCCTTCTGTATCCGGTATTCGCGATCCACCGCATGGGCCGACTTCAGCAGCTTTCCCGGCGGCTGGCAGCGCAGCACATAGCGCCCGCTGGCGGCTTCCAGCAGGAAGGTCGGGTTGGATTGGCCACCGGCGAATTTCCGCAACGAAACCGGGCCCCGAAAGCCGTCGACATGACGCTGCAGATGAGCACCGAGCGCAGCGCAGTCGATATCGAGAATCCGGTCGCTCATCGTGCTCATCTCTCGCGCTCGTCCGTGTCGTTCAGCCAGCCGACATGCCGCCATCGACGACGATCGCCTGCCCGTTCAGATAGGTGGTGTCCGGCGACAGCAGCATCAGCATCACCGCGACCATCTCCTCCGGGCTCCCCAGTCGCTTCATCGGCGAGTTGTTCGCCAGCATCTGCTGCAACGGTTCGCTGATGCCGTTCGTCACCATCGGCGTCGGACTGTAGTAGGGGCAGATGGCGTTGACCCTGACACCGTGCCGCGCGTACTCCAGCGCGGCGGTGCGGGTCAGCCCGATCGCCGCGTGCTTGGCGGCGGCGTATCCGGCGAGCTTCGGCGCGCCACCGACACCGGCTTTCGATGCGACGTTGAGCACGGTGCCGCCATCGCGCTGCGACACCATCTGCCGGATCTGGTACTTCATGCCGAAGAAGACGCCCTTGGCATTGACCGCGTAGTTGAGGTCGAACTCTGCTTCCGTCGTCTCGGTCAGTGAACACATCGGTGTCGACAGGCCGGCGTTGTTGACCGCGATATCGAGCCGGCCGAACGTCGCGACGGCACGCTCGACCAGCGCTCGCGCATCCGCTTCGCGAACGACGTCATTGCGCTCGATGACGACGCGGTCGCCATCGCCAGCGTGTGCGGCACGCAGTGCATCGAGCCCCTGCTCGCTGCGATCGCCTAGCACGAGCCTGGCACCGCGTTCGAGCAGGCGCGCCGCCAGCAGACGTCCAAACCCGCCCGCCGCGCCGGTGATCAGCACGACCCGATCGCGAAATTCGTCGCCATGCACAGCTGTCGTCACCCGAACCTCCGAAGCCGGCCCGAAACAATCGATGTCGTATCCATCGCTACGGAACCAGCGTCACCTTGCCGATGACCTGACGATCGACCAGTCGCTGCAGCGCCTCGGCCGCACCCGACAGCGGAAAGCGTTCGCTGGTCAGCACCCGCACCTTGTCCTGTGCGAGCCAGCCGAACAGTTCGTTCATGTTGTCGCGAAACAGCTGCGGCTCGTGACGCACGAAACTGCCCCAGAACACGCCGATGACGCCGAACTCCTTGACCAGCGCCAGATTGACCGGCAGCTGCGGAATCGTGCCGCTGGCGAAACCGACCACCAGCAGTCGGCCATGACGCGCCATGCTGCGGCTGCAGGCATCGAAGGCATCGCCGCCGACCGGATCGAAAACGACATCGACGCCGCGCCCGGCGGTCAGCTCCCGCAGTGCGCGCTTCAGATCCTGCCGGCTGTAATCGATCAGCTGATCGGCGCCGTTGTCGCTGGCGACCGCCAGCTTCGCCTCGCTGGAGCAGGCGGCGATGACGTTCGCTCCCATCGCCTTGCCGATCTGCACGGCGGCGATGCCGGTGCCGCCGGCAGCACCGAGCACCAGCAGTGTTTCGCCGGGCTGGATGCGTGCGCACTGCTTCAGCGCGTGGTGCGCGGTGCCATGCGCGCAGACCAGGTTGGCGGCATCCTCGTATGACAGCGCCGCCGGAATCGGCACGATGTTGGTCACGGGACAGGCCACCTTCTCGGCGAACGCACCGTAGCCGGGGTTGAACCCGAGCACGCGGTCACCGACCGCGAGTCCGCTCGCGGCTTCGCCGAGCTGCACCACATCGCCCGCAAACTCGATGCCCGGAATGAACGGCAGCGGCGGTTTGTCCTGATAGAGCCCCTGCACCAGCAGCGCATCGGGATAATTGACACCGCTGGCGCGAATCCCGACCAGCACCTCGCCGCGCTTCGGAACGGGATCAGCGATCTCGCCATACTCGAGAGTGTCGAGCGGACCGAAATTGCTGCATCTGATTGCTTTCATCGCGTATCAACCTCCCTTCAGCGCCCTGCGCAGAATCTTGCCGACGTTGCTCTTCGGAAGCTCGCTCACCAGCTCGATGTGCGCGGGAATCTTGTAGGGCGTCAGGCGCTCGCGCATGAAACGCCGCAGTACCTCGCCATCGAAGTTCTCGTTCGTCGGCACCACGCAGAGCTTCACCGCTTCGCCCGAATGGCTGTCCGGCACACCGACCGCGGCACATTCGTGCACCGACGGGTGCATCTGCGCCACCTGTTCGACTTCGCTCGGATAAACGTTGAAACCGGAGACGACGATCATCTCCTTGACCCGGTCGACGATGCGGATGTAGCCATCCGCCTCGATCACGGCGACGTCACCGGTGCGCAGCCAGCCATCGGCGGAGAGCACCTGCGCCGTTTCGTCGGGGCGCTGCCAGTAACCGAGCATCACCTGCGGGCCGCGCACGCACAGCTCACCCGGCTCGCCGGTGGCGAGTGCGCGCCCGTCGGCATCGATGGTCTTCACTTCGGTCAGCGGTATCGGCAGGCCGACGGTACCGACCCGGATTCGTCCCGGCGGGTTGGCGGTGATGACCGGCGAGGTCTCGCTCATGCCGTATCCCTCCGCGATCTGCACGCCGGTCAGCTCGCGCCACGCGGCCGAGACCTCCGCCGTCAACGCCATGCCGCCCGCCGACGTGCTTCTGAGATGGCTGAAATCGAGCTGGCGAAACTGCTCGTCGCGACAGAGCGTGGCGAACAGCGTGTTGATGCCGGGAAAGCCGGTGAAGCGATGCGTCTCGATGGCGGCAATCAGCGCGGGAATGTCGCGCGGGTTCGGAATCAGCAGGCTGTGGCCGCCGCGGTGGAACAGCAGCAGGCCGTGAATCGTGAACGCGTAGATGTGGTAGAGCGGCAGCGCGGCGACGTAGCACTCCGCCGCATCCTGAAAGAAGGCGCTGGAGTGTTCGCCGACCTGCATCGTGTTGGCGACCAGGTTACGGTGGCTGAGCATCGCCCCCTTCGACACTCCGGTGGTGCCACCGGTGTACTGCAGCACCGCAAGCTGCTCCGGCGTCTGCCCGACTGCGCGCAGCGGCTGTCCAGTGCCGGCGAGCAGCGCATCGGTCAACGCCACTTCGCGCACGGCAGTATCCGTGGCGAGGTTGTCTCCGCCCGCGACCGATCCGGCAGCGAGACGATGGATGTCGCCCGGTTCGGTGACGAACAGCGTTCGCACCTGTGTCGCAGCCGCCACCTGCCGCGCCTTGTCGACGATCGACGACATCACCACCAGCGCCTTCGCACCCGAATCACGCAGCTGGTGCTCCATCTCGGTGGCGGTGTAGAGCGGGTTGGTATTGACGACGACGAGGCCCGCGCGCAGCGCACCGTAGACGACGATCGGAAACTGCAGCAGGTTCGGCAGCTGCACGGCGATGCGATCGCCGGGCTGCAGCTCCGTGTGCCGCTGCAGGCAGGCGGCGAAGGCCACGCTCAGACGATCGACGTCGCGGTAGCTCAACGTCTGCCCGAGGCAGCTGAATGCCGGCCGGTCGCCGTGACGTCGACAGGCTTCCTCGAACAGATCGGTGATGGTGCGGTTGAAATCGGGAATCGCTGTCATGAGTCGAAATCGCTACTGCCGGTGGCAACGGGAGGATTGAGGGAAATGGCCGGCGTGAGCATCCCTGCTCCATCACCCACCGGTGCGAGGGTGGACAATGCCGGCCGCTTCCGAAGGTGCGCTCAGAAGATGTTGTAGGTCACCTGAGCGCCGTAGATCCGCCCCTTCGTCAGCGGTGCGAAGGTGCCGCCGGTCGGCACGCCGGAGATGACGTCCGGCAGCTGCGTGTCGCCGCCGTGCTTGACGTCGTTCAGCAGGTTCTTGCCGTAGATGCCGAACACCCAGCGCTCGTCATTGGTGTGGAAATCGATGCCGATGTCGACGACCTCCTGCTCCAGCAGATAACCGAGGTTGTCGTCGGTGTAGGCCGATTCGTCGCGGTAGGCATAGCTGAGCCACGAACTGAGGTAGCCGGCATCGCCGATCGGCAGGTCGTGATTCAGTCCCACCGAGTAGGTCCACTCCGGCGCGCGCGGCAACGCCAGCGACTTGTCCCGGCCATCGATGACGCCGTCGCGGTTCAGGTCCGCCGTCACCTTGTCGTACTCGGCGTCGATCCAGCCGAGCGACAGGTTGACCAGCAGCCGGTCGGTGATGGCGTAGGTGGCATCGACCTCGACACCGAGAATGTCGGCATCCGCCGTGTTGCGCACCAGCTGGATGACCCCGATCGGGCCGGCGAAGTTCAGCTCACGCTGCATGTCGCTGATCTCGTTGTAGAACAGTGCCGCGTTCAGACGGCCGCGCGGAAACGTCGACTTGAAGCCGAGCTCGTAGCTGGTGACTTTCTCCTCGTCGAACGGCCCCGGAACGTCGGCCGGATTGAACGAGGTGTTGCGCAGGTTGTAGCCACCCGAGCGGAAACTCTGCGTCCAGTGCGCATAGATGCGCGACCGATCCGACAGCGCGTAAGTGAAACCGAGTTTCGGCGAGAGGTCATCCCAGTGATCGTCGTCGACGAAATCGGTCGCACAGCGGCGTTCGCCCGCACGCCGGTCGAGCAGATTGCAGGTATTGGTCGACGGATACTGCGTGATATTGCGGCTCAGCGACGCGATTTTTATCTCTTTCTCCTCGTAGCTGTAGCGCAGGCCGGCGTTCAGCGTCAGCGCGTCGGTGAGGTCGTAGTCGATGGCGGTGAAGGCGGCCCAGGTCTTGACGCCATAGAGGCCGCCGCCATCGAAGATCGCCGCCGGCACACCGCCCGGCTTGCCGTTCGGCAGCGGCAACCCGAGCAGACTGCGCCGCTCGGCGTAATCGACGTCGTTCTGGAAGTAGTAGAGGCCGGCGGTCAGGTTCATCCGGTCATTGAAACGGCCGCTGTAACGCAGCTCATTGCTGAACTGCTCGGCCTCGGTCCAGCTGTCGGAGTGGAACAGCCAGACCGGCTGCGAATCGATGTCGCCGCGGCTCTGCGCGTCGTAGGTGCGCCAGCCGAAGATGTTGGTGATGGTGCCATCGCCGAAACCGACGCCCTGATTCAGCTCGAGCGTGACGAAATCGGCCTCGGTGTCGTAGAAGCCCTCCTCGTCGATCGAGAAGTCGTAGCTGTCACGCTTGAAGTTGACGAACGAACCCGGTATCCCGCTGCCGTTGGTGTGGGTCTGCGCGGGGGGACCATCGCTCTCGGTTTTTGCATGTTCCCAGCGCAGTATCAGCTCGGTTTTTTCGGCAGGGCGCCAGACGCCGATGGTGCGGAACATCTGCTGTTCGACGGCGCCGAAATCCTTGCCGGTGAATTTGTTCTCGAACCAGCCATCGTCGTCGTTGTAATAGCCCGTCACCTTGCCGGCGAAGGTATCGGTGAGCGGCCCGCCGACGGTGCCCATCACGTATTTGTTCAGGCCGCCGTGATCGCCGCGATCGATGGCCGTCCGCACCGTCGCTTCGAGGCGGTCACCCGGCTTGCGGGTGCTCATCAGGATCGCGCCACCGGTGACGTTGCGTCCGAACAGCGTGCCCTGCGGCCCGCGCAGCACCTCGACGCGCTCCAGATCGAACACGTCGAACACCATGCCGGCCGGCACCCCCATGTAGACGCCATCGACGAAGACGCCGACGGTGGGATCGATGGAGAGGATCGAGCTGTTGATGCCGAGCCCGCGGATCGAGAAGTTCGCGTATCCCTTGGCGGTGCCGGTATCGTCCAGCGACACGTTGGGCAGGCCGACCGACAGGCTCGACAGGTCGCGCACCTTCAGCGCATCGAGCTGTTCGGTACCGTAGGCGGAGACCGACAGCGGCACCTCCTGCATCCCCTCCTCGCGCTTGCGGGCCGTCACCACCACCTCTTCGAGCAGCGCGGCGCCGCCGCGCGGTGTCTCCCTCGCCTGTGCCTGCGCCGGCGGCGCGATGCCCAGCCCCGCCGCGACACCACCGGCGACGACCAGACAGAACGCCCTCACGCCGCATTTCCCACCGACTGCGGTTCCCAACCCTGCCTTCGCGAACTGCTTCAACCCTGTGCTCATCAGTGCCTCCTGTTATTGTTCTTCGGCGGCCATCCCAACGGCTCCGGCAAGCTGCCGTCGCGAGATCGTCGATTCGATTCCCGGCGCCAGACATCCCGTCGTATCCGTGACGTCGGCCTGCGATAGGGTAGGCGTTCGCCGCCGGAAGGAAATGGCAATTTCTTCCAATGTCGATTGCGAAAAGAGGCGATGCGAGCACCGCCCTTGACGACACCGGCCCGCTGGTATTGAGTGCCGCTCAACCGCCGTCATCGCAACCGGCGGCGCCAGTGACAATAACGATCATGAGTTCGGCCTCTCCCGCACAGGAGCTCAGCCATGGCGACGGAAGAACTGATCATCCCCCGCAGTTACATCACCACGCTGCTGCAGGAGGTGGAAGCGCAGGGGTATGCCGCCGGGCAGCTGCTCGCCGACGCGGGCATCGACCCCGGAACGCTGGAGGACCGGCTCTACTACTCCGCGTCGAACTACGGCCGGCTCTACCAGCAGGCCATTCGCGCGATGCACGACGAGTGGTTCGGCATGCTCAGCGGCGGCAAGATCCGCCGGGGTTCGTTCCGGCTGCTGTCGCTGCTGATGGTCAACAGCAGGACGCTGCGTCAGGCGCTGCTGCGCGCCTGGGATTTCGGCCAGATCTGTCGCGGCTTCAAGGTCAGTATCCGGCTGGAGCAGATCGGCAGCGTCGCGCGCATCCGGCTGGCGCCGCTCGACGGCGTCGGCGACGACGAGTTCGACGCCATCATCGCGCAGGCGAAACCGGTGATGCTGCACACGACGATGGCGGCGTGGCAGCGCCACTGGAGCTGGCTGATCGGCAGCGAGATCTCCATCAGCCGCGCCATGTTCAGCTTCGAACAACCGTCGCAGGCGTGGGAGATGGCACAGCTCTCGTATCGCGACATCCTGTTCAACCAGCCGTTCAACGGCGTCGAGTTCCCCGCCAGTTATCTCGACTACTCGGTGATCCAGAACGAGGAGACGCTCGAACATTTCCTGCGCACCGCACCGTTCGGACTGATCGTCAACGAGGGCTCAAGACACTCGACCAAGGCGCGCATCAAGGCGCTGCTGAACCAGAGCGTCGGCCACCACACGCTCGGCGCCGACGACGTCGCCCGCCGGCTCAACATGTCGGTAACGACGCTGCGCCGGCATCTGCAGATCGAGGGAACCTCGTTCCAGCGCCTGAAGGACGAATGCCGGATGGAGGCGGCGTTCCACTATCTCGGCTGCCCCGATCTCAGCAATCGCGACATCGCCGAGAAACTCGGCTTCGACGAGGTCAGCGCCTTCTTCCGCGCTTTCAAGAAGTGGACCGGCATCACCCCCGGCGAACACCGCTCGCAGGAGTGTCACGCGCCGAAGCAGCGACAGGCCGCCCGATAAATAGCTTTTTTGCCTGCGAGCGCGGTCGGTTTGGCAATTGCCGGCCAGCGCGCACTTTCTAGAATCTCCTCCCGTTCGTTGCACTCGACTCGCGGTCGCGGCGTCACGCTCGCACCGCGCGCTTTCAGCGAGGCTCCGTCATGCGGGAATTCACCATCGACAGCTGCCGCTCGATCGTCAGCGGCACGGGATCGCTCGCCAGGCTCGGCGCGATCTGCCGCGCGCTCGGCATGTCGCGCGTACTGATCGTCACCGACGCCGGCATCCGCGCCACAGGCATCCTCGATACGGTCGAACGACAGCTTCACGACGACGGCCTCTCCAGCTGCAGCTTCAGCGACGTGATCGCCGACCCGCCCGACACGATGATCCTGCGCGCGGTCGACATCGCCGTGCGGTCTCGCATCGACGGCATCGTCGGTCTCGGCGGCGGCAGCTCGATGGATACCGCCAAGCTGGTCGCGCTGCTGTCGCGCTCGGGCGAAGTGCTGAGCGCGATCTACGGTGTCGACAAGGTCAGCGGCGCGCGCCATCCGCTCGTGCTGATTCCGACCACGGCCGGCACCGGCTCCGAGGTGACACCGGTGGCGATCGTCACCACCGCGGAGGGCAGCAAGCAGGGCGTCGTTGCCAGCCAGCTGATTCCCGACGTCGCGCTGTTCGACGCGACACTGACGCTGGGGTTGCCACCGCGCATCACGGCGATGACCGGCATCGACGCGATGGTGCACGCGGTCGAGGCCTACACCAGCCTGCATCGCAAGAATCCCTACACCGACATGCTGGCGCGCGAAGCGCTGCGGCTGCTGTCGCGAAACATCGTGACGGCGACACGGCGCGGCGACGATCTCGAAGCGCGGCAGGCGATGCTGCTCGGCGCCTGCCTCGCCGGTCAGGCCTTCGCCAACGCGCCGGTGGCTGCCGTCCATGCGCTCGCCTATCCGCTCGGCGGCCGATACCACATCCCGCACGGGCTCAGTAATTCGCTGGTGCTGCCACAGGTACTGCGCTTCAACGCCACGGCGGCGGCAACCAGCTACGCGGAGCTGGCGGAGATCGTCGTGCCTGCGCAACGGCTCGCAGCCACGCCCGAGGCCCGCTGTGCGCAGCTGGCCGACCATTTCACCGCACTGATCGACGAACTGGAACTGCCGTCGACGCTCTCGGCCGTCGGCGTGGCGGAGCGCGACCTGCCGCTGCTGGCATCGGAGGCGATGCTGCAGCAGCGGCTGCTGGTCAACAATCCGCGGCCGGTGACCGAGCGCGACGCGCTCGCGATCTATCGCGCCGCCTGGCGCTGACGGAACCGGAAACCGACGATGACGGCACAGACCGATCTGCCCGACCCGCTGCAGCACGACAGCTACCGCTGGTTCCTGCCACTGACGACGCGCTGGATCGACAACGATGTCTATGGCCACATCAACAACGTCGTTTACTACGCCTATTTCGACACCGTCGCCAACGTCTACCTGATCCGGCACTGCGGTCTTGAGATCCACAGCGGGTGCACGATCGGCTACATCGTCCACTCGCAATGCCACTACCGGCGCGGCCTCGCCTTTCCCGATCGGCTGGAAGGCGCGCTGCGCGTCAACCGGATCGGCAACAGCTCGGTCGAATACGGCATCGCCATATTCAGGGAGGGCGAGCGGCAGGCCAGCGCCCACGGCACCTTCACGCACGTCTTCGTCGAGCGCGCGACCGAGCGCCCCACGCCGATCGACGGCGCACTGCGCGATGGCCTGCGCGACATTCAGGTCGCCGCGCCTTGACCACCCGTTCGATCAGCCCACCTTTCGCACGCAGGAGCCGTTTCACCATGGAGCCGCTGAAGATTCCCCGCATCGCCGACAACGACTATTCGCGCGAAGCCGCCGCCGGGCGCCGTCGCTTCGTCGAGCGCCAGACCGGCGCGCGGCTGGAGCACAGCGCCCGCTTCTCGTTCGACCCCGCCGTGCTGCCGGGCAACATCGAGAACTTCGCCGGCGTGGTGCAGGTGCCGCTGGGATTCGCCGGCCCGCTGCGCGTCAACGGCGAATTCGCACAGGGCGACTTCTTCGTGCCGATGGCAACCTCGGAGGGAACGCTGGTCGCCAGCTACAACCGCGGCATGGCGCTGACCCGCGCCGCCGGCGGCATCACCACCACCGTCGTCGACGATGCGATGCAGCGGTCGCCGGTGTTCCTGTTCGACGATGCGCGTCAGGCGCGGGATTTCTCCCGCTGGATCACGGCCAATCTCGACGGCATCCGCCACGCGGCGGAGTCGACCACCCGCAACGGCAGGCTCCGCGACATCGAGCAGTACCACGCCAGCCGCATGCTCTACCTGCGCTTCAACTTCACCACCGGCGATGCCGCCGGCCAGAACCTGTGCGGCAAGGCGACCTTCGCCGCCTGCCAGTGGATCCGCGCGAACTACGACGGCGCGATCGCCCACCACTTCCTGTCCGGCAACATGGACACCGACAAGAAACACTCGCAGCTCAACACGCTTCGCAGCCGCGGCAAGCGCGTCATCGCCGAAGTGACGCTGCCGCGACAACTGCTGCAGCAGCGGATGCGCACCACGCCGGAGGCGATGTATGCCGCGCGCCGGACATCGCAGCTCGGCGGCCTGATGGCCGGTGCGGTGCACAACGGCATCCACCCCGCCAACGGCATCGCGGCGCTGTTCATGGCGACCGGGCAGGATGTCGCCAACGTGGCCGAATCGCACGCCAGCCTCGTCCACGCCGAGATCACACCGGCTGGCGATTACTACTACTCGGTGACGCTGCCATCGCTGATCGTCGCCACGCGCGGCGGCGGCACCGGCCTGCCGACACAGCGCGAATGTCTCGAAGTGCTGGGCTGTCACGGCGACGGCAAGGCGCGCAAGCTGGCCGAGATCGTCGCCGCCACGGTGCTGTGCGGCGAACTGTCGCTCGGTGCGGCGGTGGTATCGGAGGAGTGGGTCAGCAGCCACGACCGCTACGGGCGCAACCCGCCGACGGCCTGAAACCCTCGACGCAGGGCCATTGACCACGGCTGCCGGGCTATCTCACAATGCGCGCCGTTTTGCCGCTTCGAATCGGGCGCTCACCGGCAACGGCCCGGAACGCGAGACGGGAAGACGTGAAAGAGACGCGAAATTGCGCTTGTGATTCAACGCGCTGCGCCATGCGGGTGTAGTTCAATGGTAGAACTGTAGCTTCCCAAGCTACTAACGTGGGTTCGATTCCCATCACCCGCTCCATACTCAGCAATCCATGGAAATCCATGAACGTCCAATGAAGTCTGCACATGATTTGCCGGGAAGCGTTCCCGCCCCGGCAATCCTGTGACATCCGCCTGCATCCGCGATTTTTAAATCCATCGGCGCGCCGCCATCCGCTTCGCGGGCGCCCGCACAGACAACCCTCGAGCTCACCAGCCGCACTTGCAACCCATAATGCGCCCTCCTATAGTCCGGGTTATGGACTTCTTGAAAGTTTTTTGATATGGCCTACATCGGAACAGGCGTCGAGTACGCTCTGCATTGTCTTCTCTGGCTCGTCGCGCCTCTTGAACAACGGCCAAGCAGCCGAGATCTTGCGGATCTTCAGGGTGTGCCGCCCGCATTTGTGGCAAAGATTTTCCCGAAGCTGGAAAAAGCAGGGATCGTCGAAGCGAGCGGCGGGATTCGCGGTGGCTACCGCCTGGCTCGTGCCCCCGAAAACATCAGCGTCCTCGATGTGGTGGATGCGGTGGAGGGACGGAAGGCATTGTTCGACTGCCAGGAAGTCCGTGGGCGATGCGCCCTGTTTGATGCCACTCCTCCCAAATGGGCAAATCGGGGGGTATGTGGTATTCACGCGGTGATGCTAAATGCCGAGAAAGTTTTGCGCGAAGAACTTGCAAAAACCAGCCTTGCCTCACTCTCGGCGGGCGTCCTCGACAAGGGGATGCCCTCAGGCTTCATGAATCAAGTGCAGACGTGGTTTGCCGACCGCCAGGCCGCACGCGAAGATGCACGCATCGTCGGGATGCGGTCTCGCATAACAACACACGAAAAGTAGCTGAATGCTACGCCTCCCCGGACAGGCTCTCCGCGCCCGTCTGCTCAGCCCCCTGCTGCCAAACGACTGAAGGCTCTCACCAGCGCAGCTCGTTCGCGATCCGTGAAATGTTCGTCCATACGCCACCCGGCAGGATCGTCCAGTCTGGCGTCCGACACCTCCCGTTACGTAAGCGCCCTTGCGTGCATTCCCAGACAAAGCTCAGCCAGTGCGGGGGCTTTCGATCGAATCGTATGGAGTGGTGAGCGCAAGTCATCGGTGTCGTCGAGCCTTAGTCGGCAGAAATGAACAATCAGTCCTTGCGCAAAATAACTCGGAATATTATAGTCCTAGTTATAGGAATGAAGCATGATCGCGCAGCTTAATTGGCCGGGAGGGTTCTACCCCGTTTCCACGGACGGTTTAAAAAGGGCTGAAAACTTCTGATC
>CAZEVP010000044.1:0-24427 GCA_964515735.1 uncultured Verrucomicrobiaceae bacterium
CGAAAGAACAGCGGCGTCATGCCGTTGGCGAAATCGATGTCGTGCAGCATCCAGCCGAGATCGCGTTCGCCGCGCAACGATTCATGCGGCGATGGCGCATCCTCATCGCTATCGATCAGGCGAAAGCTCGCCGGAAACTCGCGCGCGCCCAGACAGGGCATATGAAAGCACTTTCCGCGGCTTGCGCGGCGATTGAAGATATCAAGATGTTTGCCTTCGTTGTCGTCCGGCCCGGCCTTGGCAGTCAGTTCGAAATGGGCATTGATCACATAGGCCACATCACGTAGCAGTGTACTGGCTCGCTGCTGTCGATCTTCCTCGACATAGCTGAGCAGATTGTCCGTACGCCCCGCCTTCATCGCCTTACCGACGCTGGCTGCGGACAGCTTGCCGCCGACTTCATTGCGGCGGATCGACTCGAAGCGAATCGAGTTCAGCACCTGAATACTGTCGATTACCCAGCGAATGGCGGGCTTCCAGTGAATGGCTTCGAGAATGCCCCTCGCCGCCGATGGCGTGATAACGTCGTAGGAGACTCGCTCCACTTTCATCTCTGGGCGCGTGAACAGCGCCCGCTCGCCCCAGATATGGAGCTTGATTCCGTAAGCCATCCAAATCTCCTTGAATATCAAATAACCAATCTTTCAGCTTTCACGAAGACCGGATCGTCCCAGTGCAACCCAAATCGCGCGTCATACAGATCGGGATTGGCCAATTGCATGAACTGCTCGCCGTACCGCTCTGGCGCCACCGGCTGGATCGCGCCAGTCTGCCGTAGGGCATCGAATGCCTGTCTGGGCACCTGCACCAGAAATTGCTGTAGCCGCCGGGCCACGGCGGGCGCATATTCAAGATCGCGCAGAGCATCGGCGGCGTCCGGATCATGCTCTCCGGTCTGCGGATCGAACGGCACGATCACCGGCTTCATGGCGGATTCGATGATCCTGAACTTCGCCGCCAGCGTTTCGAACGGCAGGCTATCCGGGCTGCTGCCCGTGAGCAGACCGAGCAAGTCGTGGGCATCCAGCTCCTTTGTACCTTTTTGCCAATACAGCTCCTGAAAGTAGGCGCGAACCGCGTCCGGCGCCAGCAAATCGTTGGCATGGCGGCGGTAGATGCTCTGAAATACCTGGGCGAATTGCTTCAGCTCCGGCGGCGGTGCCCAATCTGGATTGGCTGTCGCGAATACCAACGTTTCACTCGCTTCCAGCGCGCGCCGCCCCTCGCGGTTGCAACGCCCCGCTGCCTGCGCGATCGAGTCCAGCCCCGCTTCCGCGCGCAGCACCGTCGGCAGGTCGATATCGACACCTGCCTCGATCAGCGACGTCGATACCAGCCGGCACGGCTCACCATCGCGCAGCCGCTGTCGCACTTCCACCAGCACCTGCCGACGGTGGCGGGCATGCATCAGCGTGGTCAGATGGCGCGCCCCCGCCTGATCCGCGATGGATTCGTACAGCGCGCGTGCATGGCGACGATTGTTGACGATGCACAGCACCTGTTCACGCTGGCGCAGATGCCCAGCCAGTTCGTCGTCGTCCAGTGTGCCGATGTGACGCACACCGACGCGGCGCAGTTTTTTGTACAGCTTCGGTGGCTCCGGCGCGAGCTCGCGAACGTCGCGAAAACCGTCCCGAAAGCCATCGTCCACCCGCAAGGCCGGCTGGGTGGCGGTGCACAACACGATACTGGTCCGGTAGTTCAATGCCAGCTCGTCCAGCATGGCGACAGAGGGCTTCAGTAGTTTCAGAGGAAGGGTCTGGGCTTCGTCGAGTATCACCACACTGCCGGCGATATGGTGCAGCTTGCGGCAGCGCGAGGGCCGATCGGCGAACAGGCTTTCGAAGAACTGCACGGCCGTGGTGACCACGATGGGTGCGTCCCAGTTCTCCATCGCCAGACGGCGTTTGTCCTTCGACTCCCATGCCGTTTTCGGATCGTCATCGAATGCGCTGTGGTGCTCCAGTACCGCCTCTTCACCCAGTTCGCCGAATGCGTCGCGAAACACCTGCGCGTTCTGCTCGACGATGCTGGTGAACGGAATGACATAGATCATTCGACGCAGACCGTGGGCAATGGCGTGATCGAGCGCGAAGGCCAGCGAGGCCAGCGTCTTGCCACCTCCTGTTGGCACGGTCAACGAGAACAGACCTGGCTCAAGCGTCGCTTGGCCGCGCACATGAGTCAGGATGTCGGCACGCAGACTGTTGACCTCCGTATCCGTTCGGAAGCCTGCCAGCTTGGTATCGAGCCGTTGACGCAATTGTTCCAGCGTAGGGGGCATTTCGACACGACGGGGTGAGCGACCTTCGATATGACGATAGAATTCGTCAGTGTCAATGAAGTCGGCATCGACCAGGCAGGAGAAGAGCATCCGCACAAGCACCGACAACTGGAACATGCCGCGATCTTTGCACGGCTCGAAGCCAGCTATCGGCCACAGCATCGACTTATCGGGCAAAGTCAGCTCTTGACGCCAATCCGACAGCAGTTCCGGCAATTCCGCTTTCAGGCGATCCGCCAGAGCCGTTCTTGCCTCACTGCTTCTGCCATTGGCCAATCCGGCATGATGCCCCGCGATACCATAGGCCAACAGGATTCCCGCTTGGCCGAATAACTCCGTAGCGATACGTGCCCCCCAAGTTGAGTGATCAACCGGCTTTCCACCCTCCAAGCGCTGCTGGAATGCCTGGGTGTACTTGCCCAGGTCATGCAATAGCCCCGCAGCCCGGGCCAACGACTGCGCCCCAAAGTCGCTCGCGAAGGTGGCTGCCAGATCACCAACGGCCGTCAGATGTTCCGCCAGCGACTGCCAGTCCGACTTATCGGCTCTGGCTGTGGAGTGCGCAAAAAATGGCTTCATATCATTAAACTTCCACGCTCGCGGTGAAATACAACGGCTCCCAACCCTCCGGGTCGACCCGCTTGACCTCTCCGACGACAATCTCTTCCGCATCCATCAAATGGCACAGTGCCCGATTGTGCGAACGGGGCACGTAACCGATCTTGTGCCCGTTCCAGAATATCTCGATGGCACGACGGTCGTGCGGATTCTCGGGTTGGCGCCGGAATGTCAGCGTGTCGCCTGCTTGCATCCGCGCCAGACAATGGCCACCGTCGTAATAGGCAAAGCCGGCGATACGCGAATCCAGAACCTGCAGTTTTCTGGATCGGGGCGACACCCCCGTACCCGACGCCAGCGCCGTCAGCGGCAACGCGCTGGCCAGCGCCCCTACGAACCGAAACAGCTTTCTGCGATTCATCCCCACCCCTCCGAGCCCAATACCCACAGGCACACACCCTACCCACCCCACCCCGACAAAACCTGTCTTGGTGATTTATCCAGTACAGCACCTCAAACCCGACGCACACGCTGCCCGGAGAACAGCTCCAGGCCGATACGAAGCCTTTCCTGCACAGCCCTTCTCAATTTCACCGGCGACTCCACATAAACATTGGGCACATGCCGCAGGATGTCACCGATCAATTCACGGTGATCTCCATACGGGAAACTGAGCAGGTAATCATCGCCATCCCACTCACCCTTCTGCTCGGGGTGCCACTGCTGCATGGCGATTTCGCGGGCAACCTCGGGAAAGAAACGCAGCCGGGCGGTGTGAGTGCTCTTGCCGGCGAAGATGCCGTAGCTCTCGCCGAAATGCCGCCGCAGTATCTCTTCGGCAATCTCCTGTGCAGGCTCGTCGGAAATTGCGAGCGCCTCGATGCGCGCCAGTGAAAAGACGCGCAGGTCATTGCGCAGATGACACCAGGCATCGAGGTACCAGTTGTCGCGGTAGTAGACGAGCGTCTGTGGGCTGATCGTGCGCCTGGTGGTCTGGTGCGAATAACTTTTGTAACGAATGGTCAGGCGACGACGGCGCAGCAGCGCGTCGCCGACCTGCTGGAAGATCTTTCCGGGCAGATGGCGGTTGCCCAGCGACAACACCCTGATGTGTCGGCTGAATGCGCTCGGCTCGATACCGCGCTCCACCAACAGGTGCTGAATCTGACGTTCGACGATGCCGAGCTCTTCGCCCAGCAGCCCCTTGCCGACGTTTTCGAGCACGTCGAGCAACAACGTCAGCGACTGCAGTTCGGCGCCGGTCAGCCACAACCCCGGCAGTTCGAACTTGCCGGCGGCCGTGTCGTAGTACCAGCCGTTCTTGTCGCGGGAGTATTCGACCGGCGCGTTGAAGTAGAGCTGAAGGTCTTCGATCAACCGATGCGCCGTGCGCTCCGAACATTCGAGCCGCTCGACGATCTTTTTCAACGGCACGGGGCGCTGGTGGCTCGCCAGCAGCCGGTGCAGCTGCTGGATTCGGTCTAGCTTGGACAAGCGGGGCTCCTTCGCTGTGCTTCGGATTCGTCCGTGCGGGGCAAACGCTGTTCGCGCGCAGCGACCACCGCCCCCGAATTACCCGATCACTGTAGGCCAGCCCTGCTCACTCCTCAAAATCGGGGTAGCGTCCGAGCACCATGAAGCAGCAGGCAACCAGCAGGAACACCGGAATGACGGCGATCAGTACCGGGCGGTAGGAGTGCAAGGCATCGTAAGCCATGTTGGCGAGCAGCGGCCCCAGGCCGACGCCGAGCGCGGTGAGCGCCTGGATGGCGCCGAACAGGGTGCCGAAAGCGCGCGTGCCGAAGTGGCGGCCGGCGAGATAGATGATGGCTGTGATCTTGACGCCGCTGGTGAGGCCGTAGATCGCCACACCGATGCCAGCCGCCATCACCGAACCCGGCGCCAGCAGTACCGCCAGTGGCAGGGTGATGGTCGCCAGCGTCACCGTGGTGCCAATCACGCTGACGCTCATCCGGTCCATCAGGAAACCGCCGGCCAGCCGCCCGAGGATGGTACTGATGCCGATGATGCCGGTGATAGCGGCGGCAGTGCGGCTGTCGATGCCGGAGTCGATGAAGATCGGCACCAGATTCATCAGCAGCGCCACGCCGCCGAAGGTGGTTCCGAAGCCGGCGATGGCCAGCACGTAGAACGACAGCGAGCGCAGCCCCTGTCGCACGCTCAGCCCACTCTTTTCGACAGGCATCGCCACGGCTTCGACGCTGTCGGCGGGCACCGGCCGGGCATCGAAATTGCGGAACAGGAACAGCACCAGCGGCAGCGTGAAGAGACCGAATAACAGCGCCAGCCCGAAATAGGCACCGCGCCAGCCGTAGCGCTCGACCAGCAGCGTGGCGGTGATCGGCACCAGCGCCGCGGCGATGGATGAGCCGCTCAACGTCAACGCCGTCGCCAGTCCGCGACCACTGTTGAACAGCCTGTTGATCGGCACGACCCACACCGTCGGCATCGTCGCGCAGCCGAGACCGATCAGCGCCCACAGCAGCCACCAGCTGACCAGGCTCTGTCCCAGCGTCATCATCAGCGCCAGCGCGCCGCACAGCGTGAATACCGCGGCCACGCCGATGCGCCTCGCGCCGATGCGGTCGATCGCGGCACCGACGACGATCGACAGCGTCATGCCGATGATCGAGACGATGGCCGGGCCAGTCGTGATTTGGGCGCGGCTCCAGCCGAGCTCGCGCTCCATCGCACCGATCAGCACGCCGAACGACTGGGTCGGAATGCTGGCCAACGCCATTCCCGACGCGGCGGCGAGTACCACTCCCCAGCCCCGTCTCCACTCGGTTCGTGCATTCACGGTGATCGCATTGCTCACGATGGCGGGCTCCTTATCGTTGTTTGCAGCTGGAGGTATGGCCGCTGACGATACTAAAGCGGGGCCATCCGCATGGCGCGGGTACCGTCGATACGGCTGTTTGGCTATACGCGGCTGGTTATCTACAACCACCGGCCCCACCAATGAAAACGCCGGCACATGGCCGGCGTTTTGTCGTACAGCAGAGGTCACCTCAGCTCAAACTGCGCCCCTTGCTCGCCGCAATCCGCATCCGCAGCGCATTGAGCTTGATGAAGCCTTCCGCATCCTTCTGGTTGTAGGCACCGCCGTCGTCCTCGAAGGTGGAGATCTTCGTGTCGAACAGCGACTGCTCCGACTGGCGGCCGACGACGATGACGTTGCCCTTGTACAGTTTCAGCCGCACGATGCCGTTCACGAACTGCTGCGACTCGTCGATCATCGTCTGCAGCATCTTGCGCTCCGGGCTCCACCAGTAGCCGTTGTAGATCAGGCTGGCGTATTTCGGCATCAGCTCGTCCTTCAGATGTGCCACTTCGCGATCGAGCGTGATCGATTCGATCGCGCGGTGCGCGCGCAGCAGAATCGTGCCGCCGGGCGTCTCGTAGCAACCGCGCGACTTCATGCCGACGTAGCGGTTCTCGACCAGGTCGAGACGGCCGATGCCGTTGTCGCCGCCGATCCGGTTCAGCGTCGCCAGTACGGTGGCCGGGCTCATCGCCACGCCGTCGATGGCGACGACGTCACCCCGTTCGAAGGTCAGCTCGATATAGGTCGGTTTATCCGGCGCCGCTTCCGGCGATACCGACCAGCGCCACATGCTCTCCTCGCACTCGGTCCACGGATCTTCCAGCACGCCACCTTCGTAGGAGATGTGCAGCAGGTTGGCGTCCATCGAGTAGGGCGACTTCTTGCCGGCCTTGGCGAAGTCGATCGGGATGTCGCGCTCCCTGGCGTAGGCCATCAGCGTTTCGCGCGAGGTCAGGTTCCACTCGCGCCACGGCGCGATCACCTTGATGCCCGGCTTCAGCGCGTAGGCACCGATCTCGAAACGCACCTGATCGTTGCCCTTGCCGGTGGCGCCGTGCGAGACGGCGTCGGCGCCGGTCTCGTTGGCGATCTCGACCAGCCGCTTGGCGATCAGCGGCCGCGCGATCGAGGTGCCGAGCAGGTATTCGCCCTCGTAGATGGTGTTGGCGCGGAACATCGGGAACACGAAGTCGCGCACGAACTCCTCGCGCAGGTCTTCGATGTAGATGTCCTTGACGCCCATCGCCTGCGCCTTGGCGCGCGCCGGCTCCACCTCTTCGCCCTGGCCGATGTCGGCGGTGAAGGTGACCACCTCGCAGCGGTAGACATCCTGCAGCCAACGCACGATTACCGAGGTGTCGAGGCCGCCCGAATAGGCGAGGACGACCTTTTTGATCTCTGACATGGGAACACTCCAGGGAGGTTTGGGACGGCCGGGCCGGAAAGGGCGCCTATTCTACTGGCGAAGGGGGTCGGCTTAAAGCGGCCCCCGCCCTCCCGGCCGGCCGGGCCCCGCTGCCCGGCGCGCCCGACGGGCGTCAGTCCACCAGCTGCACGGACTCCGCCACGATCACCGAGCGGTTCTCGTCGCGATCGATCTCGCCCCTGATGCGCAGCTGCGTGCTGGTGCCGAGCTGCAGCTTGCCGATCAGGTCGTCGTCGACCTCGGCGACGATCTGGCCGGTGGCATCCTGCAGCAGCAGCTCCTCGTCGTCGGCCATCTGCTGGACGACGGTGCCGGTGACGACCAGCTCAGTGCCGTCGGGCGCCGCCAGCGCGTCGGCGATGGTCACCGACGACGGCGACACCGACGCGCACGCCGCCAGCAGAGAAATCGATCCGGCCAGCGCGATCGTCACCGTCAGCCGTTTGCCATCAATCGTTCGCAACTCGTTCATGTGCAGTCCTCCGCCATCAATCTTCGATGGCCTTCCGGGTGAACAGGTATTCGCGAAGCTGGTCGTCGAGACAGCCGTCGCGGCGGCGAATCCACTCCAGCACCATCGCGGCGTGCTCCTTCTCCTCGTCGCGGTTGTGCTCGAGGATCACCTTCAGCTCCGCGTCCTTGCAGGCATCCATGCGCTGGTTGTACCAGTCGACCGCCTCCAGCTCCTCCATCAGCGAGACGATCGCCCGGTGCATGTCGCGCGTCTCGTCGCTGAGTTCCGCGACCGGTTCGTGATACCCCTCGTGGGACATGGGAACCTCCAGGACCGTGGCGGCCGGCACGGGGGACGTGCCGGTCGCCGCTGACTCTCAACAGGATTTCACCTTGCGTCAGCGCGCCGGAATCTCGCCGCCGTCATCGGAGATGACGATCTCGACGCGGCGGTTCAGCTGACGCCCCGAACCGCTGTCGTTGCTGGCGACCGGAAACGCCTCGCCGTAACCCTGCGTGGCGATGCGCGCCGGGTCGATGCCGGCGGAGATCAGCCGCGCCTTGACCGACTGCGCGCGCATGTCGGAGAGCCGCAGGTTGAACTCGTCGCTGCCGACGCTATCGGTGAAGCCCTCGATCCGCACCCTGCGCTCCGGATTGGCTTCGAGGAAGCGCGCCAGCTGATCGACGACGCGATCGCCGCCCGGCTTCAGCTCGTACTTGCCGGTGTCGAACATCACATCGCCCAGCGTCATCACCATGCCGCGGTTGCTCTGCTTCGCCTTCAGTTCGGCCAGCTCGGCCCTGGCGCGATCGAGCTCGGCGGCGCGGGCCTGCAGCTGCAACTGCTGGCGCTGTTCGTCCACCTGCGTCAGCGCCCTCTCGGCCACCTTGCGCCGGTAGATCTGATCGGCGATAGATACCTTGCGCTGCGCGACGTAGACCTTGTGGTTGACGACCGCGGCATCGGCGCGCTCGTCGACCGCGCGCTGTGCATCGGCGACGGCATCCTGCGCCTCCTTCAATTCGGCCGAAGCGAGGCTCGGGTCGGTAATCTGCGCGCTCAACGTCGACAGCTGCGCGGTCGCCGCATTGAGCTGCTCGTTCTGTTGCGGGGTCGAGCTGCATCCGGTCATCGCGACAACCGCGCCAATCGCGGTGGCGAGCAGATACGGTCTGATCTGTTTCATGGCAATTTCTCCTCGAGGGTACGGCGCGCTGCTTTGCCGATGCGCCCGGTCCCGGTCGTAAGTCGTATGCAAGTCAGCGGCGATCGCTCACTGCGCGCCCTGGCGCCCGATCTCCTGCTGCAGCGCGCGCTGGTTCTTCTCGGCCTTGTCCAGTGCCGCCTGTGCCTTGGCCGCCTGCGATATCGATGCCGCCAGCTGCGCGTCGACCGTCACCTCATTGGCCAGACGACGCGCCTTGACGTAATCCTCCCGCTTCATCGCCTCGTCGGCCTCGCGCAGCTTGTCCTGCGCGGTCTTCAGCTCGACCGGCGCGTACTCCGCGCCGCCGGCGGCGACGGCGCTCTGCACCGCCTGCTGCGACAGCGCCAGTTCGGCATCGGGTTTCGGCGTGCTGGAGCAGCCGATCAGAACGGTCGAACCCAGCAGCAGGGCAGCCATTGCGTAATGTCGTTTCATGATTCTTCTCCCGTGATGACCCGAGGGTCATAGGTAAACACCATCAGCAGTCGGTATCCGCCGCACCGGCGTGTTCCTTCGCCTCTTCGCACTTGTCCTCAATCGCATTGCCGATATCGGTGGCCGCCTTGTCGACGCGCTCGCCCGCGCGTTCCAGCGGACCGTCGTTGCTGTCGCAGGCCGCCAGAAATCCGCAGACACACACCACCGCCAGCGCTTGCGTCAGATAACCGCGCAGCGACTTCCCACCCGTCTTCACGTCATGCGTTGCCATTGTTGTTTTCATCATTGCGTCCTCTCTGCTCTGTGTTGACCAACCCGTTTCGGTTTCGCCGGCGCGCATCGCGCCAGATGACCTGATCGATGAACTCGAAGTTCTCCTCGACACTGCGCTCCGTTTTCCTGAACAGCGAATCGAACAGCCTGCTCTTCTTTCTTTCAGGTTCTTTTTGCATACCCCATGAGAAAGGAAAACACCGCCATCGCGGCGAAGATCAGGAACAGAACCCTGGCGATGTCGACCGCGCCGGTGGCGATCCCGCTGAAACCGAACAGCGCGGCAACCAGGGCGATGACGAAAAAGACCAGCGCGTAATACAACATGGCGGAACCCTCCCGATAGAGCCGTTTCAGAACCGGTAAGAGAGGGCGACGGAGCCGAATTCGTCCGGCTCGTCCTGCCCCTCGAATTCGCGACTGCGGTAGATCTCGGTCAGCGTCAGCCGCCAGTTTTCGATGCCCATCACCAGGCCGGCCTGCACCTCGCCGACCCACTCCTCGGCCTCGACGCTGTGGCTGTCACCATCGGTGTTGCCGTCGAGGAAGATGTTGTAATCGACGTAGCGGCCGTGCGCGCCGGCGAACAGATACCAGTAGAAGCACTGGCTCGGCTTGAAATAGTGGGAGCCGGTGGCGATCGGCCGGATCAAGGGCGGTCCGGCGTCGGCATCGAGGCCGCTGCCAACGCGCAGCGTGAAGCCGGTGCCGGCGTGGCGCTGCGAACTGCCGAGCGAGAGGCCAATGCGCGGCACGACGTCGACGTGGTTGCCGATCAGCGGCACGATCCACTCGCGCTGATACTGCAGGTCGACGGTCGCCTCGTTGCGCAGCTGGTTGTCCCAACCGCGCGGCTCTTCCGAGTCGAATACCTTGTGCAGCGCGCGCTGCGTATCCTCGGCGCGCGAATCGGGGCCGACGATGCCGACGATCAGTTCGATGCGGTCGATGGTGCGCACGCCGCCGTCGCGCTCGGCGGCGAGGCGCGAATCGGAGGTCAGGCCGATGCTGGTGTAGAGCCAGCCGGCGTAGGGGCGGTCGTCGACGATCAGGTCGGTGCGCCGGAGATCGGACGGCGTGTACATCTGCTGCCCGAGCGACCAGGCGAAACGCAGCTCGTCATCGTCGTCATGGAAACCGATACCGGAAGCAAACGCCTTCAGCCATGCCGGCTGATAGGTGTCGCTGACGTAGTTGATCTCGGTGCCGTGGGTGTAGTGGCGATCGGTGCCGGCACCGAACAGATCGTTTTCCAGTGCCAGCGACAACGTGCCCTCGCGATCACCGGCCACGGCCGGAACCACCACGACAAAACCGATGATCGATGCCAGAACCGCGTTGCGCATGATCGACTCTCCATCACTGCCATACGAACCGGGTGCCGCGATCGCCATGCGATCCGCGACATCGGTTTCAGGTTATGCAGCAGCGATGGATGCGATGATCGGCGCGAATGCCGACTCGTTGTCGGAAGCGCGCGGTTTCATTTGTAGGACTATTCCGATGCGGGGCCGGCCCGATACAGGGCCCTTTCGATACGGAGCCGCTCCGATTGCGACGCGAAGCGGAAACAGGAAGTGTCGCGCCTCAGCCGGCATCCGCCGGCATTCCGGTACCGAGCGGCAATGTGGCACGAATATGGGTGCCGCGGTCGCGCGCCGAATCGATGGTGAAGCTGCCACCCTGCGATTCGACGCGGTACTGCATCCCTTCGAGCCCGTGCGACGCGGCCGGTGTCGCGGCCGGATCGAAGCCGATGCCGTCGTCCTCGATCTCGACCAGAGCGCTGTCACCATTGCGCTGCAATCGCAGCCGCAGCTGGCTGGCGCGCGCGTATTTCGCCGCGTTGGTCAGCGCCTCCTGCACTAGCCGGAAACAGGTCAGCTGGCGTTCGGGCGTCAGATCGACCACCTGCAGATCGCAGCCAACGGCAACGCCGCTGCGGTCGGAAAATTCGCGCACCAGTATCTCCAGCGCCGCCACCAGACCGAGCTTGTTCAGTGACGACGGGTGCAGATCCTCGATGATGCGCCGCTTCAGTGAAATGCCGCTGTTCAAGGCCTCGCCGAGATGGCGGATGCGTTCGGTGACGAAGGGATCGCCGTCGCCGAGCCGCGATTTCAGCCGCGCCAGATCGAGCTTGGCCGCCACCAGCAGCGCGCCGAGCTCATCGTGCAGCTCGCGCGCCAGCCGCTCCCGTTCATCCTCGCGCACATTCTGCAGATAGGCGTTCAGGCTGCGCAGCCGGCGGGTGCGCTGCTGCACCTGATTCTCGAGGCTGTTGCGCTCACCGATCAGCCGGATGCGGTGCTGCTCCTGCAGATCGGCATTGCGGTTCGATTCGCGCAGGTAGAGCGCCAGCGCCAGCAGCCCCAGCACCACCATCGTGGCGATGCCGGTGCGCGCGATCAGCAGCGTGCGGCCGAGGCTGCGCTGATAGCCGGCGATGGTGTCGCGCTCGCGCCCGGCCAGGCGGGCACCGAGCTCGCGAATCCTTTCCATGTGCGTCAGACCGATGTCGGCATCGACGATCGTCTGCCAGCCGTCGTCGCCAGCGCCGCGCAGCGCTATCGTCGCCCGCATCTCGCCGCGCTTCTCCTCGACGCGCTCTTCCAGCTCCCGGAACAGTGTGGCGGCCTCGCCGGTGTTGAGATACCTTTGCCGCATCGTCGTCAGCGCGGCGTCGATGTGCGTGTTGGCATCGCGATAGGGCTCCAGATAGCGGGATTCACCGGTGATCAGGTAGCCGCGCTGGCCGGTCTCGGCGTCGAGCATCAGCCGCACCAGCCGCTGCACCTGCAGGCGCGCGTCGATCGCCGCGTCGAGGTCGGCGCCGAGCCGGGTCGACGTCTGGTAGCTGTATTCGCTGACCAGCAGCACGAACAGCGACAGCAGTACCGCCAGCGGAAAGCTGATGCGCGCCTGGTTGAGGCGCCGGTCTCGGGCTCGCACGATTCGCTCCATCACCTTTGCGGGATGTTCTCAATGATACGGGTTGCGATTGTCGACGATCACGCCATCGTGCGCACCGGACTGCAGCAGTACCTCGGCGAGCAGGGCGACATCGCGGTGGTCGGCGAGGCGGCCAACGGCAGCGAGACGCTGCAGCTGGTGCGCACGCAGCCACTCGACGTGCTGATCATGGACATCTCGATGCCGGGACAGAGCGGCATCGACATTCTCGCCAGCCTGCGCGCGCACGCGCCGCAGCTGGCGATCCTGATCCTCAGCGCCTACCCCGAGCAGCACTACGCGACGGTGCTGCTGAAACAGGGGGCCAGCGGCTATCTGAACAAGGAGTGCGAGCCGGACGAGATCGTCACGGCGGTGCGCACGCTGGCGCGCGGCAAGCGCTACATCTCCGCCGCGGTGGCCGAACTGCTCGCCGAACAGCTCAACGGCGGCGACAGCCTGCCGCACGAGAACCTCTCCGAGCGCGAACTGCAGGTGTTCCTGCGGCTGGCCAGGGGCGAAACCATCTCCGCCATCGCCGAAACGCTGTCGCTGAGCGTCAAGACCGTCAGCACCTACCGCACCCGCGTGCTGGAAAAACTGACCCTCGCCACCAACAGCGACATCACCTACTACGCGCTGAAGCATCAGCTGATCGACTAGGGCCTGTCATCCATTCGCACCCAGCTGCCGGCAGAAATCGACGAGGTTGTCGAGCTCGGTGGATTTGTCGAACACCGCGTCGACGCCGAGCTGATCGCAGCGACGGCGCACGTCGCTGGTGGCGAAATTGCTCAGCACCACCATCCTGCGGCCGGGCTCGCGATCGTGGCAGGCTTCGAGCACACCGAGCCCGGAGCCCTCGCGCAGAAACAGATCGACGATCGCCACCTGCCACTCGTTGTCGGCGCGCCGCAGCCAGGCGATCGCGTCGTACTCGCTGCCGCTGTACTCGACCACCTCGACACCGGCCAGCTCGTCGAGCGTGGCGATCAGGTTTTCGGCGATCACCGGGCTGTCTTCGACCAGATAGGCTTTGATCTTCTTCATGACACGGCTTGGATCGGGAATCGGATCGGTCACGCCTCTGGCCGCGGCCCGGCGACGGCTGATGAACAGTGCGGGGCGACATGCCGATGGCGGAAAAAAGAGCGCCATGCGAAGTTTAGCCGCGCCGGATCAGGCCACCTGTAGGCGGCCACATCGAGGCACTGTAGGAATGCACCTACACTGGCGCGTCAGTTGCCCCCGAACAGACCGCGGAACCAGCCACGGAACTCCTGCACCGGCGAACAGCCGCCGACCTCGGACGGCTCGCTGCCGAGAATGAACGGCACACGGCGCACGCCGGGGCACTGCTGCTGGCTGAGCTGACCGGTGGCCTCGTCGACCCAGGCGTAATCGACGCCGCTGACCACCTCGTTCGCCAGCGGCACATGGCTGCTGTCTCGCATGAACGCGAGCCACGCCTTCAGCGCGCCGCTCGAGCCGGTCAGCCCGGTCGACTTGTTATCGTCGCGCCCCATCCACACCACGGCGAGATAGTCGCCGGAGAAGCCAGCGAACCAGGCATCGCGCAGATTATCGGTGGTGCCGGTCTTGCCGGCCACGCGCAGGTTCGGCAGCACCGCGCGCGATGCCTTGCCGGTGCCCTCGGTCATCACCGTCTCCATCGCGTAGTGCAGCAGCTGCACGGCGGCTGGCGACACCACCTGCTCCGGCCGCTGCGGATAGCGCGCCAGCGGTGTTCCGTTAGAGGCGGTGATGGTGCGGATCGAGCGCAACCCGCCGCGCACCCCCTGCGCCGCCAGCGTCTGGTACATCGCCGCCACTTCGAGCGGCGACAGCCCGGCGGCGCCGAGCAGCAGCGCCGGCACCTCCGGCACCGGGCGCACGACGCCGAGCCGCTGCAGCATGTCGACCACGCGCGGCAGGCCGAGCTCGAGCCCGAGATGCGCGGTCGAGGCGTTGTAGGAGTTGGCCAGCGCGCGGTAGAGCGGTACCGGGCCGTGGAACTGCTTGTCGTAGTTAGCCGGTTGCCAGCGCGTCCCCTTCGGTCCCTTGACGTCGACCGGCTCGTCGCGCAGCGGCGTGATCAGCGTGTAGCGGCTGCTCTGCTCGAGCGCGGCCAGATAGATCGCCGGCTTGACCAGCGAGCCGATCGGCCGCACCGCGTCGAGCGCGCGGTTGAAGCCGGCATAGCGCGACTGGCGCCCGCCGATCACCGCCAGCACGTCGCCGCTGACGACGTCGGTCACCACCATCGCCCCCTCCAGCCCGCTGGCCTTCGGGTCGAGCTGTTTCAGCGTCTGCGACAGCGCCTGCTCGGCGTGCCACTGCACCAGCGGATCGAACGCGGTGAAGATACGCAGCCCGCGCGCGCGCAGATCCTCCTCGTTGTAGTCGCGCCGCAGCTGGCGCCGCACGAGATCGAGATAGGCCGGGTAGAGCGCGTCGTCGGAGCGGCTGCGCGCCAGCCCGAGCGGGCGCTGCCGCGCCGCCTGCAACTCCTTGTCGCCGATCGCGCCGAACTGGCGCATGACGCCGAGCACCAGATCGCGGCGCTCCTTCGCACGCTCGGGATAGCGCCACGGATCGAACTGCGACGGCCCCTTGACCAGCCCGACCAGCATCGCGATCTGGTCGCTGCGCAGCTCGTCGATCGGCCGGTTGAAATAGTGGCGGCTGGCCAGTGCGAAGCCGTGGATCGCGCGCGGGCCCTGCTGGCCGAGATAGATCTCGTTCAGGTAGGCCTCGAGGATGGTCTGCTTGTCGTAGTGCAGCTCGGTCAGCACCGCCATCGCCGCCTCGCGCAGTTTGCGCGTCACCGAGCGCTCGCGCGTCAGGTAGACGTTCTTGACCAGCTGCTGCGTCAGCGTCGAGCCGCCCTGCACGGTGCGACCGGCCTGCAGATTGGCCGCCAGCGCACGCGCGATCGACAGCGGCGCGATACCGAAGTGGTCATGAAAATGGCGATCCTCGACCAGCAGCAGCGTCTGCACCAGCAGCGGCGGCACCTCGTCGAGCCGCACCAGCAGCCGGTCCTCGCGGTGGCTGACGAACATGCCGCCGAGCGCCATCGCCTCCAGCTTGGCGAGATCGAGCGGACGGCCGCTGCCATCGCGCAGCTCGATGACGCGGCGGTTCGACATCACCACTCTGATCACCTGCGCCGGCTGCGCGCCGTTGTCGAAATTGAAGGCGCGGCGATAGATGTCGAAATGGTTGCTGCGGCGAATGACATCGCCGGGCTGACCGAGCACGTCGACGCGGCGATAGCCGAGCAGGTCGAGTTCGCGCTGCAGATCCTCGGGGTCGAGCGGCATACCGGGGTAGAGGTGCAGCGGCCGCGCGTAGACCTGCGCCGGCGCCTGCCACAACCGGTCGCTCAGTTTGTCGCGCACCTGCGCGTCGAGATAGAACAGGCCGATCGCCGCCAGTACCGCCAGCGCGAGGCCGATCTTCAGCGCCCAGGCGAGGATCAACCACCACAGCGGGCGCTGCCGGCGAGCGCCACCGCGGCGTTTGCCGCGCGCGCGTTTCGGTGCACGGGCCGTCGTTTTCTTGCGGGTTGCCATAGGGAGAAGAGCAGAGCGATCAGCAGATGGCGCCGCGTCGAATGCGCACCGATGTCCCATGGCGCGTTGCAATGGGGCAGGCGGCACGGATAATAGGCGGCTTTGACATGCGGGCGGGCTTCAGAAAATGACCAAAAGGTATCACGTTTACGGCCTCGGCGCCGCGCTGGTCGACACCGAGGTCGAGGTCAGCGACAGCGATCTCGTCGCGATGGGCGTCGACAAGGGGTTGATGACACTGGTCGACGAGGAGCGCCAGCAGCAGCTGCTCGATCACCTCGACGGCCATCTGGTCCACTCGCGCCGCGCCAGCGGCGGCTCCGCCGCCAACACCATCATCGCCGTCAGCCAGTTCGGCGGCCGCGCCTACTACTCCTGCCGCGTCGCCGACGACGACAACGGCCGCTTCTACCTGCGCGACCTGCAGGACGCCGGCGTCGACTGCCGCGACGGTGCGCTGCCGGCCGGCACCACCGGCAAGTGTCTGGTGCTGATCACTCCCGACGCCGAGCGCTCGATGAACACCCACCTCGGCATCAGCGCCACGCTGTCGATCGACGATCTGGCGCCGCAGGAGATCATCGCGTCGGAATATCTCTACATCGAAGGCTATCTGGTGACGTCGCCGAGCGGCCGCGCCGCCGCCATCCGCGCGCGCGAGATCGCCGAACGCAGCGGCACCCGAACGGCGCTGAGCTTCTCCGACCCCGGCATCGTCGCCCACTTCCGCGACGGCCTGCGGGAGATGCTCGGCGAGCGCGTCGACCTGCTGTTCTGCAACCGCGACGAGGCGCTGAACTGGGCGCAGACCGACGATCTCGACACCGCCATCACCGCGCTGCGCAAGATCGCCAAGAGCTTCGCCATCACGCTCGGCGCCGACGGCGCTCTGGTCTGCGACGGCAGCCGCATCCTCGAAATCGAGCCGTTCAAGGTCAAGGCGGTCGATACCAACGGTGCCGGCGACATGTTCGCCGGTGCCTTCCTGTACGGACTGACGCAGGGCCACGGTTTCGCCGCAGCCGGCCGGCTGGCCAGCCTCGCGGCGGCCACCGTGGTCGCCGACTTCGGTCCGCGGCTGCGCGCCGAACGGCACGCGCAGCTGCTCGACCGCCTGCAGCTGGGCTGAATCGCGACAGCAAAAACGACGAAGGGGCCGATGGCCCCTTCGTCGTTTCTGCCTGTCGTCACAGCGCGCGATCAGAAGCGGTAGGTGGCGCCGACGCCGAAGGTCTCGATGTCGGAATCCCTGGAGTTGGCGAAGCTGACCTCGTCCAGAATTTCGTATTCGGCGCGCAGCTCCACTTGCGGCACCACCAGCCAGTTGACGCCGAGCGCGACGGCGAGGCTGAAATCATCGTCGCTGCCGCGAGTGCCGCCGGCATGCAGGTTGGAGTCGGTGCGGGCGACGCCGCCGCGGGCGAACAGCCCCCACTGCCGGTTCAGCGGCAGGATGCCGACGGCGCTGAGGGTGATCGCTTCGACGTCGGCGCGCGCGGCGCCACGGCTGAAATCACCGTAATCGGTGTACGACAGCTCCACGCCCAGACGCTCGCTCAGCCGGTAGCCGCCGATCAGCCGGAACGAGGTGTCGGAATCGTTCCAGCGTTCGAGTTCGCTGTCGCCGAGACCACCGCCCACATACCAGCCGCCCTGTGCCAGCGTCGCGACCGGCATCAGCAGTGCCGCGCCCAACGCCATTGCCAACGGATATTTTTTCATCGCTCTTCTCCCCGATGTCCTGCCCGATGTCCTGAATGGACTGTCGTTCTCCAATGTCATCCGCCATGTTGGCGAACACCGCGCAATTATCCGCAACATGACAGTCGAGCCAAGAAAAAATGGCGATCGCGAAAAAAGTTCCTCGGGCAACTGTGAGCAGGTACGCAGAAGATCGGCGGTTCGAAACGAAATCACCCGCACGGTGGCGGGTGATTACGGGAAAATGCCGGAAAAAATTGTCAGGATTCGTTCAGCAACCGCTCAGGAATCCATCGATTTCGCAACTATCGGTTCAACAGTCCGTTATCAGTTCAGCAAAAAGTCGCGCAGCTTCGGATCCTGGAACATGCGCACCAGCGTCTGCTGCAACAGATCGTTGACGCGCTGCTCGTTGTCTTTGGTATCGGGCGTCGTCACCGAGCGAAACGAGGCGTTGGTCTGATAGCGACCGCTGAAGTTGGCGCCGCCCTTCAGTGCCTCGGCGCGCAGTGCGGCGGTCAGCTTCACGTCCCGGCCGAGCTTGTCGGCGGAGTTGTCCTCGTAACGGATGTCCTCGATGACGACGGTCAGCTGCACCGCGTTCGGATCGGGGCTGTTGACGACGAAGTTGTTGGCGGCGAGCAGGCCGTTGGTGGCACGCACCATCGCGCTTTCCAGATCGTTGACGATGGTGATCGTGGTGGTGGCGCCGTAGACGCCGCCGATCACGCCGAGCACGCGGTTCTGGCGCTGGTCGGACGCGGTGACCAGAATCGCACGACCGTTGCCGAATGCCTCGCCGGTGGCGGTGATCGCCGGCTGCACGTTGAGCTGCTGCGGGCTGTAGGCGCAGGCAGCCGCCAGCGCGGCGACGGCGGCGATGAGAAACAGTTTGACGACCTTCAGCATGATGAACCCCGCTCCCTTTTCAATGACGTCTCGAAATTTGCCCCAAGCGTGCACTAGCCCTGTGACAGCAATGCGCGCAGATCGATGATCGCGGCGTTGGCGCGCGAAATGTAGTTCGCCATCACCAGCGAATGGTTGGCCAGCACGCCGAAACCGCTGCCGTTGAGGACCAATGGACTGTACAGCGTCTGCTGGGTTCCCTCCAGCTCGCGGATGATCTGCCGCAGGCTGACCGCCGCGCTCTTGTTCTTCAGCACGTCGGCGAAGTCGATCTCCGCCGCGCGCAGCATCTGCAGCAGCGCCCACGAGGTGCCGCGCGCCTCGTAGTAGACGTCGTCGATCTTGCGCCACGGCGTCTTGACCGCGAGTTCGGCGCTCTCGACGCCTTCCACCTGCACCGCGTCGAGATCGATGCGGCGCTGACCGACGCTGGCCGACAGCCGCTGCGACAGGCTGCCGAGCCGCGCCGAGACCGAGCCGAGCCACTGGTTCAGGTTGTCGGCGCGCGGGTAGAAACGGGCCGCTTCCTTGCCGTCGGTGCCGAGGCGGGCGCGGTAGCGCTCGACGTAGCCGATGGCGTCGCGATACTCCGATTCGGAGGCCGGCACCGCCCAGCTGTTGGTCGAGAAATTGAAGCGCGGCTCGGCGCGGGCAAGGTCGTCGTCCTCCTGCGATTGCGATTGCGAGCGGCTCATCGATTCGCGTAGTGAGCGCGTCAGGTCGCGCACCTGCAGGATGACGCCGTACTCCCACGCCGGCATGTTGTCGAGCCAGACACCCGGCGGCAGGATGTCATTGCTGACGAAGCCGCCCGACTTGTCGAGCAGGATCTCGCTGACGCGGATCAGCGTCGTCGCCGTGACGTAACCGGGCGGCAGCGGCTTGCCGGCGGCCGCACGCCCGGCTTCGGTGCGCACGTCGAACGGATCGGGCTCGTTGCTCCACAGCACGCCGAACAGCAGCGCCAGCAGCAACAGCAGCAGCGCGGCGACGGCGATCACCCGCGGCATCAGTCCGCGTCCCACGAAATCGTCGGCGCCCTCGCGCCACTGCCGCCAGCGTTCTCCGAATGCGGACATCGACTGCTCCTCGCTCTCAACCTGCGTCGTTCGGTATCGATCGTGCTTCAGATATCAATGATGGTGATGGGCGTGGCCGTCGCCATGACCAGCCGATGCGCCGCCGTCGGTCGTGCGCGCGTCGATCACCGGCAACGCTATCGGATGCTCGCCACCGTGCTCGTCGAGCAGCGTCACCGCTACCGTATCGCCGGCGCGCAGCGGCTGCTTCAGGTCGATCAGCATCAGGTGCAGGCCACCGGGGCGAAACGGCAGCGTCTCGCCGGCCGGCACTTCGACACGCGACAGCTGCTCCATCCGCACCGCATCACCGTTGCTGCGGTGGCTGTGCATCTCGACGCGCCCGGCGCTCGGGCTGCTGGCCGCGACCAGCGTCACCGGCGCGCCGCCATCATTGACCAGCGTGAAATACCCGGCACTGACCGTCTGACCGGGCGGCAGCTCGCGGATCCAGGCGTCGCGCACCTGCAGCGTCTGCACCTGTAGCGTCAGTGCCTGCACCGCCGTCGACAGCAGCGCGCACAGCAGCAGCCACCCTCTCATCGTCCGATCTCCCGTCAGTGAGCGCCGCAGCCGGCCCGCTCAAGAAAAACGCGGCAACTATACCGCAGCCCGATGGCAGAACCGCCGCACCGCGCGCGCCATCTTCCTCGTCGCATCTCCTACAATGACGGCCTCCTCACCCAGCCACCGCGCGGCGGACACGGAACTCGGCGCGCCGCGCCGGTCCAACCGCCCCCGCCCAGACGATCGAAGCCCGATGCCGACTCACCGTCTCCGACCGACCGCGCCGCCACTGCTGTTCCTGCTGCTCTGCTGCGTCGCGCTGACGCTGCGCGCCGCCGAGCCGCTGCTGCCCGGTGGCCCGGCGCCGCTGGCCGAGGATCAGTTCCTGCCGGTCGAGCAGGCCTACCGGCTCGACACCGCGCTGCTCGACGACACGCTGGTGCTGCGCTGGGAGATCGCCGACGGCTACTACCTCTACCGCCACCAGTTCGGTTTCAGGGCCGATCCCGGCGGCGAGCTGGCGGCGACGCTGCCGAACGGTGAGCACAAGGTCGACGAGTATTTCGGCGAGGTCGAGGTCTATTACGGCGAAGTCGAGGCCGCACTCGGCGGCCTGCCGGCGCAGCCGTTCACGCTGGCCGTCACCTCGCAGGGCTGCGCCGATGCCGGCCTCTGCTACCCCCCGCACACGCAGCACTTCCGCATCGACACCGACGCCGGTGTCGCTACGCCACTGGTGACGCCACCGGCGAGCGCCGCGACCACCTCCGCACCCACGCCCGGCACCGCGTCGTGGAGCCTCGGCCAGTGGCTGCTGATGCTGCTGGCCGCCGCCGCCGGCGGCGCCGTGCTGAACCTGATGCCGTGCGTGTTCCCGGTGCTGAGCCTGAAGGTGCTCGGCTTCGCCGGCAGCCGCGAACATCACCCCGGCCTGCACGCGGCGAGCTACGGCGCCGGCGTGGTGCTGAGTTTCCTCGCGGTCGCCGCGCTGCTGCTGGCGCTGCGCGGCGCTGGCGTGGCGGTCGGCTGGGGGTTCCAGCTGCAGCAGCCGTGGTTCGTCGGCGCGTTGACCTATCTGTTCTTCGCGCTCGGGCTGAGCCTGTCCGGCCTGTGGACCATCGGCGGCAGCTGGGTCGGTGCCGGCGACGCACTCGCCGCCCGCGCCGGCTACGGCGGCAGCTTCTTCACCGGCGTGCTGGCCTGCCTGGTGGCGAGCCCGTGCACGGCACCGTTCATGGCCGGCGCGCTCGGCTATGCGCTGACGCAACCAACGGCGGTCGCGCTCAGCGTGTTCGCCGCGCTCGGCGCCGGCATGGCGCTGCCGGTGGTGCTGCTGACACTGAAACCGGGGCTGCTGCGCCGGCTGCCGAAGCCGGGGCCGTGGATGGAGCGGCTGAAGCAGGCGCTGGCCTTTCCGCTCTACGCCACCGCGATCTGGCTGCTGTGGATCGTCGGTCGCCAGAGTGGCGCCGGCGCGATGGCGCTACTGCTCGGCGGCGCACTGCTGCTGGCGCTGGCGCTGTGGCTGTGGCGTTTCGGCTGGGTCGCCCGCAGTGTCGCCGCCGGCGCGCTGGCACTGGCGCTGGCGCTGCTGGCCAGCCCGCCGCTGGTCACCGCAGGTGGCACCACTGCCGCGAACGTCGCCGAACGTGGCAGCTGGGAGCCCTACAGCGCCGCGCGGCTGGCCGAACTGCGTGCCGCCGGCAAACCGGTGTTCCTGAACGCCACCGCCGACTGGTGCATCACCTGCCTGACCAACGAACGGGTGGCACTCTCCAGCGCACGGGTCGAAGCGGCGTTCCGCGAGCGCGGCATCATCTATATGAAGGCAGACTGGACCCACTACGACGCCGCCATCACCGAGCTGCTGACCGGTTTCGGCCGCAGCGGTATCCCGCTCTACGTCTTCTACCCGGCCGGCAGCGATGTCGCGCCGCGTCTGCTGCCGCAGCTGCTGACCCCCGACCGGGTCATCGAAAGTCTCGACGGCGCCTGATACGGCCCATGCCCGACCGACACTTCGGTCACGATTTGCACCAAATATGAAGCCATCTCCGCCCAACGTAATTTTTCGATTGCGCCGCTGACGACAGCTCGGGCACAATCCGACGCCAAGTCACCCAGCGCCCCGGGCCGGGGCGGCACTCCACGACTCCGAGTCCTTCGATGGCATCGATTCTGGTTCTGCACGGACCCAACCTGAACCTGCTCGGCACCCGCGAGCCCGAAATCTACGGCCGCACCACCCTCGCCGACATCGATCGCCAGCTGATCGATCAGGCCGCGAGCACCGGCCACCAGCTGGCAACGCTGCAGAGCAACGCCGAGCACGTGCTGATCGACCGCCTCCACGCTGCGCGCGGCAGCGTCGATTTCATCCTGATCAACCCCGGCGCCTTCACCCACACCAGCATCGCGCTGCGCGACGCCCTGCTCGGCGTGCAGATCCCGTTCATCGAGGTGCACCTGTCGAACGTGCACGCGCGCGAGCCGTTCCGCCGCCACTCCTACCTGTCCGACGTGGCGGTCGGCGTCATCTGCGGGCTCGGCGCGCAGGGTTACTCGCTGGCGCTGCAGGCGGCGCTGGCGCGGCTGCCCGATGGCCGCGCGCCGCTGCCGCCGCCCGGCTGACGCGGGTCGATGAAGAAGCCGCTCGAATCACCACGACGACCCGGCGCCCGGATCGCCGGACACCAGACCAACCCGTCACAAACCCAGGCCAAGTCAGAGCCCAAGACAAAGAGAAAGAGAGAGCCGATGGATATTCGCAAAGTCAAAAAGCTGATCGAGCTGCTGGAAGAGTCCAACATCGACGAGATCGAGATCAAGGAAGGCGAGGAGTCGGTGCGCATCAGCCGCAACAACCGCGCACAACCGCAGTTCATCACCGCCGCACCGGCGATGGCGGCTCCGGCTCCGGTCGCCCCCGCCGCGGCCCCGGCTCCGGTCGCCCCCGCCGCCGCCGCGCCGTCGGTCAACGGCCATGTCGTCAAGTCGCCGATGGTCGGCACCTTCTACCGCTCGCCGTCGCCCGGTTCGCCGGCGTTCGTCGAAGTGGGCAAGCACGTCAAGGTCGGCGATGTCATCTGCATCGTCGAGGCGATGAAGATGATGAACCAGATCGAAGCCGACAAGGCCGGCGTCGTCGAGGCGATCCTGGTCGAGGATGGTCAGCCGGTCGAGTTCGACCAGCCGCTGGTGACGATCGTCTGAGCGCGAGCAGGGAACGGCCGGTCCACCGGCCCGAGGAACGAGTGATCCCGCCGCCGGCGCCCTGCGCGGCGGCTTTTCCGGAAGCAATTTCATGCTCGACAAAGTAGTGATCGCCAACCGCGGCGAAATCGCCCTGCGCATCCTGCGCGCCTGCAAGGAGCTGGGCATCAAGACCGTCGCCGTACACTCGCTGGTCGACCGCGACCTGATGCACGTGCGCCTCGCCGACGAATCGGTCTGCATCGGCCCGGCGCCTTCGCCGAAGAGCTACCTGAACGGCCCGGCCATCATCAGCGCCGCCGAGGTGACCGACGCCGTCGCCATCCACCCCGGCTACGGTTTTCTGGCCGAGAACGCCGACTTCGCCGAACAGGTCGAGAAGAGCGGCTTCATCTTCATCGGCCCGACCCCGGACGTGATCCGGATGATGGGCGACAAGGTGTCGGCCATCGCCGCGATGAAGAAGGCCGGCGTGCCGACCGTGCCGGGCTCCGACGGCCCGATCACCGACGACAACGAACACACGCTCGCCGTCGCCCGCAAGATCGGCTACCCGGTCATCATCAAGGCCGCGGCCGGCGGCGGCGGTCGCGGCATGCGCGTGGTCCACACCGAGGCGGCGCTGCTGGCGGCCGTCCACGTCACCCAGTCGGAAGCGAAGGCGGCATTCGGCGACGAGACCGTCTACCTGGAGAAATTCCTGGAGAACCCGCGCCACGTCGAGATCCAGGTGCTGGCCGATGGTCAGGGCAACGCCATCCACCTGTTCGACCGCGACTGCTCGCTGCAGCGCCGCCACCAGAAGGTGCTGGAAGAGGCGCCGGCGCCGGGCATTCCGGACAAGGTGCGCGAAGAGGTGCTGAAGGCCTGCACCGACGCCTGCGTCAACATCGGCTATCGCGGCGCCGGCACCTTCGAGTTTCTGTATCAGGACGGCCGCTTCTACTTCATCGAGATGAACACCCGCGTGCAGGTCGAGCACCCGGTCACCGAGATG
>CAZEVP010000045.1:0-12759 GCA_964515735.1 uncultured Verrucomicrobiaceae bacterium
TAACAGTCTGTTAATGAGGTCTGTGACCTCATAATAATTATTATCGGGTGACCCTGATAACACGCTGATCGCTTCTGGCCTTCCCCGCCCAAGTGGCTATCCATAAAGAGTTTTAATCCCCTGCTGCATGAACTGTCGAAAATTAAGATGGCCGATTTTTAGCACGTCGGCAGGGAGGCGGCAATTAAAAAGGTTTGCCTTTCGGACGATCGGAAGATGGCCGGATCAGCGCGGCCAGAGCAGCGCCAGCGTCACCACTTCCGCGACGAGGAGCAGCATCGCCACGCCCTGCCAGAAGCGCACCGGGTTGCGTTCGATCGGCGAGCGGTTTTCGCGGCGGGCCAGCAGGTCGCGGTTCGGGGTGGTCAGGTCCTGCAGGAATTCGGAGAGCGCCTGATGGCGCTCTCGCGGGTTCGGCGCGAGCGCGCGCTCCAACGCGACGTCGATCCACTGCGGCAGGTCGCGGCGCGCGTCGCAGGCGCTGCGGTAGCGCCAGCGGCGCTTGCGCGGCTGCAGGCGCTCGCTGTCGCTGATCGCGTAGGGCTGGCTGCCGGTCAGCATCTCGTAGGCGATGGCGGCGAGCGAGTAGAGATCCGACAAATGGGTGGCCGGCTGCCCGGCGATGTATTCCGGGGCGCTGTAGTCGACCGAGCCGACCGGCTGTTGTTCGGTCAGCGCGAGACCGCCGTCGCTGAGGCCGCCGACCAGCACCGTGCCGAAGTCGATCAGCTTGATGCCGCCGTCGGCGGTGACGAGGATGTTTTCCGGCTTCAGGTCGCGGTGCACCATGTGCTGGCGCTGGAACGCGCGCAGCGCGGCGACGATCTGCCGCAGCAGCGTGCGCACGCGGTCGAGCGGCGGCCGCGGGTTGTCGTGGATCCACTGCCGCAGCGTCTGGCCGTCGATGTATTCGCACAGGTGGTAGAGGAAGGCGCTGGTTGACGGCGGTGGTTCGATCTTCATGACGCCGGGGTGATCGATGCGGCGGCCGACCCATTGCTCGCGGATGAAGCTCTCCAGCGAGGCGGCATCGTCGGCGCAGTTCGACGATGGCGCTTTCAGCACATGGCGGCGACCGCCGTCGTCGCGCACCTGATAGAGATGGCTGCGGGTACCGCTGTGGATGACGCGCTCGACGGTGAAGCCGTCGATGCGCTGCCCTTCCGCGAGCGGCGGTGGAATGACGCGCTCGGTCAGCGCGCGGTGCACTTCGTCGATGTCGGCGACCGGCAGCTCGTCGATGCGCAGCAGCAGCGCGCTGAGATTGTCGTCGCTGCCGTTGGTATGCGCGGCCGCGACGATGGCACGCGCGCAGGCTTCGAGCGAGTCGCCAGCGTCGCGCAGCAGCCGGTTCAATTCGCCGGCCGGCACGAAGGAGTGCACACCGTCGGTGGTGAACAGCAGCAGGTCGCCGACCTGAAGAGGCTCCTGCAGGTAGTCGATTTCCAGATGTGTGTCGATGCCGAGCGCGCGCGTCAGTACGGCGCTGCCACCGCGCTGCAGGTGCAGGTGGTCGCGCGTCAGTGCTTCGAGCTGGCCGTCGCGGCGGAGCCAGATGCGGCTGTCGCCGGCGTGGAACAGATGCGCCGTGGTCGATTTGATGATGGCGCCGCTGAAGGTCGTGACCAGACTGTTGCGCGACACCATCTGCGAATGATGCCGCAGTGAATATTGCGTGCCGTGGTGGTAGAGCCAGGCATTCAGCGCCGCCAGCACCCGGTGCGCGGACTCCCGAACCGGCCAGGCATCGGGCGTGCTGAGGTAGTCCTCGATGAAGGTGGTGACGGCGGTCTGGCTGGCGAGCCGGGCGTTGTCGCTGCAGCTGGCGCCGTCGGCGATGCAGGCGGCGACGCCTTTCACCGCGCGCACGCCGGGCGAGGGCTGGTGTGCGGCGAAGGCGTCCTCGTTGTCCGGCTTGCGACCGGCGCTGGAGTGGCCACCGAACGAGACCCGCAACGCGTGGCCACTGGCGTTGGCCAGATAGGCCGGCACGGTGACGGTATTCACAGCGACCTCATGATGCGGCGGTGGAGGGCGGCATCATGGCACCCTCGCCGGAGTGAGGGTAGCGGGCACCATCAGTGCTGGCGGCCGACATTGATCAGTTCGACGCTGCCATCCTCGCGCACTTCGGCGATGTGGCCCGCCGGTTCGTCCATGAAGCAGAGCGCGATGAAACCGCCGATGGCGGAGAGGGCGATGACGAAGAAGAAAGTCTGGTAGCTGACCAGCGACAGGATGGTCAGGTAGACCACGGCGCCGGTGTTGCCGTAGGCGCCGGCCATGCCGGCGATCTGGCCGGTCATGCGGCGCTTGATCAGCGGCACCACGGCGAACACGGCGCCTTCGCCGGCCTGCACGAACAGTGCGCACAGCATTGCGATCAGCATCGCCACCCAGACGTTCCAGCTGCCATCGACCAGACTCATCAGCAGGTAGCCGGCGGCGAGACCGGCGGTCAGCGACAGCAACACCTTCTTGCGCCCGAACTTGTCGGAGAGCACGCCGCCACCGGGGCGCGACACCAGATTCATCAGCGCATGCGACGAGGCGAGGATGCCGGCCATCACCGCGCTGAGGCCGAAGGTCTCGGCGAAGAACAGCGGCAGCATCGAGACGACGGCGAGCTCCGAGCCGAACGTGGCGAAGTAGAGCAGGTCCATCACCGCCACCTGCTTGAACTTGTAGCGGTGCAGTTCCGGCACCGGCTTGACGAACACTTCGTGGTTGACGCGCCAGACGTGCCATGAATCGTAGCCGTACAACAGCACCAGACCGACATAGATCGCATTGCAGGCACCGTGACCGAGCAGATGGACGCCGGCCGGCGACAGCTTCCAGACCAGCAGCGCCAGTGCCGCGTACATCGGCACCTTCATCACCAGCAGCAGGAAGAAGTCACCTTTGCTGGTCACTTCCATTGCGCCGAGGTTTTTCGGCCGGAAGTAGGTCGAGCCTTTCGGTGTGTTGCTGACATTGAAATACCAGATCACCGAGAAGATCAGGCAGAGCACGCCGGTGCTGCCGACCGCCCAGCGCCAGCCATCGTCGCCCCCGAACCAGAGCGCGACGATCGGCAGCAGCGCGGCGGCGGCGGCAGAACCGAAATTGCCCCAGCCGCCGTAGATGCCTTCGGCGGTGCCGAGCTCGTGTGCCGGAAACCACTCCGAGACGATGCGGATGCCGATGACGAAGCCGGCGCCGATGAAGCCGAGCAGGAAGCGGGCGATCGCTGCCTGGGTGAAATCGTTGGCCAGCGCGAACATGAAGCAGGGGATGGCGCAGACGGCGAGCAGCAGCGCGTACATCAGGCGCGGGCCGAACCGGTCGACCAGCATGCCGACCAGGATGCGCGCCGGTATTGCCAGCGCGACGTTCAGCGTCAGCAGCGTTTTCAGTTCGTCGGAGCTCAGAGACAGCGACTGGCCGATCGCCTGCAGCAGCGGCGCATGGTTGAACCAGACGACGAAGGTGACGAAGAAAACCATCCAGCTCATGTGCAGGATTTTCATCTTGCCGCTGAAGGAGAGCAGGTTGAAGCGTTCGTTGGACATCATGGATTCTCAAGGTGCTGGAGAACGCTGAAACCACAACCGAAATCGAAGTGAGGGCGGGCGCTTCGGGTAATGGATCCGGTCATCGGCAGCGGGCTGAACGTGAGGTTTTCAGGCAATGTCCGGCTGCTGTACGCAGACGGTGTCGCCATCGATCCGGGCCGGCCAGACGCGCACGCTGTATTCCTGTTTCTCCAGGCAGTGGCCGTCGAGCAGGTCGAAGTGTTCCTTGTAGAGCGGCGAGGCGACGACGAGGCTGTTATGTACATCGCCGACGATGCCGCGCGACAGCACGTTGGCCTTGCCGATCGGATCGAAATTGTCGATGGCGAAAACCTGCTGCGTCTCGTTCGGCAGATAGAAGATTGCAACCTGCTGCCCGTTGACCAGCGAGCAGACGCCGCTGCCTTCGACCAGATCGCTGGTCTTGCAGGCCGTGTACCACAGTGATGTATTCATCATTCGCTCCTCATGATCTGTCTCTGCATTGACACTTCAAGCCATGCGGGGCCGGTGCCTTTCCGAAAGCCGGAGAATGAAAGCGGGCGTAGGATTTCGGAAAGGCACCGGCCCCGCATGGCCGTGGCACCCACCCGAAGTCAAAGTCGTCACTCCACTGCACCGTCGTGTCATTTCACCGTCGTGCCATGCTCGACCCGGCCCCGTGCCTCTCCGGAATCTTCCGCCCGCTTTCATTCTCCAGCTTCCGGAGAGGCACGGGGCCGGATCGGCTCGGGGCGTGGGCGCGGGATTCGGGGAGGAATCCGCTCAGGCCGAGGCGATGAGAGCGGGCTGTTCGATCAGTGACTGTTTCTCCACGAGTGTGGCCGGGCGGATCTGGTCTCGCTCCTCGACGAAGACGATGTTGTCGTCGGTCGCTTCGCTGTTGACGAACTGACGGAAGCGCTTGCGCTTTTCCGGGTCCTCGACGGCGACCTTCCACTCGCATTCGTAGGTGCCGATGACATGCTGCATCTGCGCTTCGAGTTCGGCGCCGAGACCGAGCGAGTCGTCGATTACCACCTGCTTCAGGTAGTCGAGGCCGCCGTCGAGGCTTTCGAGCCAGACCGACGTGCGCTGCAGACGGTCGGCGGTGCGCACGTAGAACATCAGCACGCGATCGATGTATCTGATCAGCGTTTCGTCATCGAGGTCGGTGGCGAACAGGTCGGCGTGGCGCGGGCGCATGCCGCCGTTGCCGCAGACGTAGAGGTTCCAGCCCTGATCGGTGGCGATGACGCCGATGTCCTTGCTCTGCGCCTCGGCGCACTCGCGCGTGCAGCCGGAGACGGCGAACTTCAGTTTGTGCGGTGAGCGCAGCCCCTTGTAGCGGTTCTCGATATGGATCGCCATGCCGACCGAATCTTGCTGGCCGTAGCGGCACCAGGTCGAGCCGACGCACGATTTCACCGTGCGCACCGATTTTCCGTAGGCGTGGCCGGTCTCGAAACCGGCGGCGATCAGTTCTTCCCAGATCAGCGGCAGTTCGTTCAGGCGCGCACCGAACAGATCGATGCGCTGGCCGCCGGTGATCTTGGTGTAGAGCTTGTATTTTTCCGCCACCTGACCGAGCACGATCAGTTTCTGCGGCGTGATCTCGCCACCGGCGATGCGTGGCACGATCGAGTAGGTGCCGTCCTTCTGCATGTTGGCGAGGTAGGTGTCGTTGGTGTCCTGCAGGCCGACGTGTGGTTTGGCCAGCACGTGCTGGTTGTCGATCGAGGCGAGAATCGACGCCACGGTCGGCTTGCAGATGTCGCAGCCGCGGCCGCGGCCATGTTTTTCCAGAATTTCAGCGAAGCTGTGGTAACCGTTCACCTTGACCAGATGGAACAGCTCCTGCCGGGAGTGGGCGAAGTGTTCGCAGATGTGGTTGTTGACGGCAACGCCGCGCTTGGCCAGCTCGCAGTCGACCACGCTTTTCAGCAGTGCCGAACAGCCGCCGCAGCCGGTGCTCGCCTTCGTCGTCGCCTTGATGTCGCCGAGCGTCAGCACGCCGGCGTCCATCTGACAGCAGATCGCGCCCTTGGTGACGTTGTGGCACGAGCAGATCGTCGCTGTCTCCGGCAGCGCGTCGGGGCCGAGCGTCGGCGCCTCGCCGCCGTTCGGCGCGATCAGCGCCAGCGGCTGCGGCGGCAGCGCGATGCCGTTCAGGCAGTACTGCAGCAGTGTGTCGTAGAGGCCGTTGTCGCCGACCAGCACGGCACCGAGCAGCTTCTTGCCATCGTTCGAAACCACCAGCTTCTTGTAGATGCCGGCACCCTCGTCGATGACACGGTAGGAGAGGGCGCCTTCGATGCGGGCGTGGCTGTCGCCGATCGAGCCGACGTCGACGCCGAGCAGCTTCAGCTTGGTGCTCATGTCGGCACCCTGGAAGGTCAGGTCGCCGCCGCACAGGCTGCTGGCCGCCACCTTCGCCATCTGGTAGCCGGGCGCGACCAGACCGAAGATGCGGCCGCCCCACAGCGCGCATTCGCCGACGGCGTAGATATTCTCGTCGCTGGTGCGGCAGTGGTAGTCGATGACGATGCCGCCGCGCTCGCCGAGTTTCAGGTCGGCATCGCGTGCCAGTCTGTCGTCGGGGCGCACGCCGGCCGAAAAGACGATCATGTCGGTTTCGAGAATTTCGCCATCGGCGAAGTGCATCGCCAGCGAGTGGTTTTCACCGTCGATGATCTTCTGCGTGTTCTTGCCGGTATGGATCGACAGGCCGAGCGATTCGACCTTGCGGCGCAGGATGGAGCCGCCCTCGGGGTCGACCTGCACGCCCATCAGCTGTGGCGCGAATTCGACGACGTGGGTTTCGAGGCCGAGGTTGCGCAGCGCATTGGCGGCTTCGAGACCGAGCAGACCGCCGCCGACGACGACACCGCGCTTCGCGTTCTGCGCCGCGGCGCGGATCGCGCCGAGGTCGTCGATGGTGCGGTAGACGAAGCAGAGCCGGTGGTCGTGGCCCGGCACCGGTGGCACGAATGGAAACGAACCGGTCGCCAGCACCAGCTTGTCGTAGGGGAACTGCTGGCCGCCGTCGGTGACGACGATTTTGCTGTCGCGATCGATACGGGCGACGGCATCGCCGAAATGGGCGCTGATGCCGTGCTCCCGGTAGAACTCGCGTGTGGTCAGTGCCAGCTCGTGCGGTTCGCGGCCGGCGAACACCTCGGAGAGGTGGACGCGGTCATAGGCCGGACGCGGCTCGGCGCCGATCACGGTGATGTGGTAATCGGCGTTGGCTTCGAGCAGCTGCTCGACGAGATGGTGGCCCACCATGCCGTTGCCGACGATCACCAGATTCAATGTCGTCATCGCTGCCTCCTCGTGGTCGTGTACCGGTGCCGCTGAAAGGGGGGGCGCCGGTCGATGAACGTTGCCGGGCCATGAAATCCGGCCCAAAAAAAAGGTGCTCATCGCTATCGCACCCCGTGGGGAGCCATAACCATGAGCACCATTGCTCTCGCGTCTCAGGAGAACCCGCCGCCATTGGCGGAATCACCGTGTTGCAATGCTCTGCTATACAGGAACCGTGCCAGTAGCTCGAATCGCGCTAATTCAGGCGGTTGACGAGCCTGACCCGGTTGCCTGAGACCGAGTCCGCACTGTTTCCGGGCGGGCTGCTCCAGATTGGAACTGGCGCTGCCCGCAGCCGGAGCGCACTTCAGAAGTTCAGTTCCGCCCAGACCCAGAACTTGTCGGTATCGAGGTTCGGCGTCGTGCCGATGATGAACGGCGAAGCGCCGTCGGCGCGGTAGCTCGCGTACTTGAGACCGACGGAGTAGTTGGCGCCGAACTGCTTGATCAGCTGCAGGTTCCACTCGTCGCCGAAATCGCCGGAGCCCTCGTCGCGGCCGTAGTCGTGGTACATCAGCAGCGCCTTGACGCCGTACGCCGCGAAATCGCCCGACAGCGTCAGGTAGCTGTCGACCAGACCGGCAGCCGGCGTGTTCAGGAACTGGTCGGCCCAGCCGTTGAAGGCGTGCTTGGTCGCGTACGGCGTCTGGAATCCCTGTAGGCCGTCGTCGGAGCCGAGTTTTTCCTGCGCCACTTTTGCCACCAACATGCCGATGCCGCTGGCGTAGCCGATGCCGGTCTCGGCCAGGTAGTAGTTAGTGTCGCGCTCGGCACCGAGCGGCGTGGTCAGCGTCTGCCGTGCGTACTCGGCGGTGTAGAACAGGCGCAGCGGTGTCGTCGTCGGCAGCATGTAGACACCATCGAAACGCAGCCCATAGGTATCGCTGTCGGTGAAGCGCAGCGCCGGGTTCAGTGCGTTGTTGTTGCTGGTGTTGCGCAGCACGCGGTTGGATTCTTCGTTGTCGAGCAGGTAGGCGTAGGCGCTCAGCTTGCCGAGCGCGAAGCCACCGTAGACGACGTTGATCAGGTGATCGTTGCTGTCGAGGTCGAAGTTGTAGATCGGCTTGACGTCGGCGATGCCGTTGACGCGGTCGACGTAGGCGTAGCTGATCGTCCAGTTCGGCAGGCCGGTGTAGCTGGCGGTGAAGGCGTCGAAGGTCTGCTCGTCCTGGCGCCAGCCGACGTTGCCGACGAAGCGCGCGTTGTCGTAGATGATGCGCTGCCGGCCGAGACCGAGGTCGAGCTTGCGCACGCCGCGATAGCGCAGATAGGCGCGGTTGATCTCGGTGACGCCGGGGTCGACGATGGCGGCGTGTCGATAGGGTGTCCCTTCCTCCGGCGCGTAGTCGTCGCTGCCGAACAGTGGCTGCGTGTTCTCCACTTCGAGGACGGCGGTGAAGCCCGAGATCGGCGCGGTCTCGATGCCGAGCCGCGAACGCAGCGTCAGCGCGGTGGCGTCCTTCGTTGCCGCTGAATCGACGTCGACCTGTTCGTGGCGCAGGCGGAAGTTGCCGGAGAGTTTGCTGTTGGTCAGTGCGTCGACCAGTGTGTCTGCAGCGGCGGGCCATGCCGGCAGCAGCGCCAGCGTGGCGACGGTCGCGGCGAGGTATCTGTTCGGGGCGGTGCGGATGCTGGCCGCTGCGGGGTATCGTGCTGCGTGATCGCTGTTCATGTTCGTCTCCATGGTTTCCGGTCTGTCGGCGTCAGAGGCGGTTCTGGAAGTTGCCGGATCGGTTGTTGTGAAGTGTGTCGTCGCCGAATCGCGGGCGAGCACGTCCGTTCGCGGCGAATGCCGCGATCGTCGATGTCATCCCGGAACGGGTCGGTGCTGGTTCAGGCCACCTTTTCCACCTGCGTGGTACTCGCCTCAGTGCCGGGCTTTTTAGTCGGAGATTCCGCTGAAGTCTCCTCCCGGCGCTGCACCTCGGCGTGCTGTCTGAAATCCTCGACCTTGCGCTGCTTCTCGTAGAGGAAACGCAGCACTTCGTGGCGCAGGTGGTTGTAGTGCGGGTCGTCGGCCAGCGTCAGCCGGTTGCGCGGCCGCGGCAGGTCGATGTCGAGAATTTCGCCGACCGTGGCGGCCGGACCGTTGGTCATCATGACGATGCGGTCGGACAGCAGCACCGCCTCGTCGACGTCGTGCGTGATCATGATGACGGTGTTGTTCAGGTCGCGCTGGATCTCCATCAGCGAATCCTGCAGATGGGCGCGCGTCAGCGCGTCGAGCGCGCCGAACGGTTCGTCGAGCAGCAGTACCTTCGGTTGCATCGCCAGCGCGCGGGCGATGCCGACGCGCTGCTTCATGCCACCGGAGATCTCGTCCGGGCGTTTGTGCATGGCGTGACCCATGTGCACCAGCGCCAGATTGTGCTCGATCCACTCGCGCATCTCGGCGCGTGACTTGCTGCCGCGAAACACCTGCCTGACCGCCAGCTCGACATTCTCGTAGGCGGTCAGCCACGGCAGCAGCGAATGGTTCTGGAACACGACGGCGCGCTCGGGGCCGGGCTCGTCGACTTCACGGCCGTCGAGCACGACGCCGCCGGTGGTTGCCTTCAGCAGCCCGGCGACGATGTTCAGTACCGTCGACTTGCCGCAGCCGGAGTGGCCGATCAGCGACACGAATTCACCCTCGGCGATCTTCAGGTTGACGTCGTCGAGCGCGCGGAACGGTCCTTTCGGTGTCTTGAATTCGATGCCGACCTGGGTCAGTTCGAGCAGTGGTTTCATGATCGTTTCTCCTTGATGCGTTGATTCTGTTGGCTTTCGTCATTCCGCGCGCAGTCGCGGAATCTATGGTCAGTGCACCTGGCTGGATGGATTCTGCGACTGCGCTTCGCTCCGTGCAGAATGACGAAAAGCCTCAAAGGGTCGCGATTGGGAGTTCCCTAGCGCGTGATGGATTTCTTGTCCCACGACACGCTGCGCTGCAGGATCAGCATCGCGCGGTCGAGCAGGTAGCCGATCAGGCCGATGGTGATGACGGCGACCATGATGCGGCCGAGCGACTGCGAGCTGCCGTTCTGGAACTCGTCCCAGATGAATTTGCCGAGGCCGGGGTTCTGCGCCAGCATCTCGGCGGCGATCAGCACCATCCACGCCACGCCGAGCGACAGCCGCAGGCCGGTGAAGATCATCGGCACCGACGCCGGCAGCACGATGCGGCGCACGTGCGACAGCCAGTTCAGCCGCAGCACCTTGCTGACGTTGTTCAGATCGGCGCTGACCGAGGCGACGCCGACCGCGGTGTTGATGACGGTGGGCCAGATGCAGCACAGCGCCACCGTGATCAGCGAGGTGATGAACGATTTCGGCAGTGCCGGATCGGGCGAGCTGTAGACCGCGCTGACCACCAGCGTCACCAGTGGCAGCCACGCCAGCGGTGATATCGGCTTGAACAGCTGGATCAGCGGATTGACGGCGCTGTAGAGCGCGCTCGACAGGCCGATGGCGATGCCGAACGGAATCGCGACCAGCGCGGCGACGATGAAACCGCTCATCACCGTTTTCAGGCTGGTGAATATCTGCTTGTAGAAGGTCGGCGCCGACGTGTACGGGCGCAGCGGCGGCAGCTCGGCGTCCGGGTTGGCCACGCGCAGTTTTTCGATGCGCTGCAGCTGGCGCTCGATGAACTGCTCCTCGCGTTGTTTGTCGTCGAGATACTCCTGATGCAGGCCCTGTGCCTGCTCCCACACCTGCATCGGGCCCGGCAGTGCGCCGAGCGTGGTCTGCACGCGCGCCGCGCCGGTCTGCCAGATGAACAGGAAGATCACGATGCCGAGCAGCGGCAGACCGAGCTGACGGGTGATGATGGCGAGCTGCGCGCCGGGCTGATCGCCGCGCAGCAGTCGCGAGTAGGGTTCGAGCCAGTCGGGCAGTTGCAGTGTCGCGGCCATGGTCGTTCTCCGGTTTTTTCAGGTCCTCCCCTATGCAATAGGGGAGGTGCCGAGCGCAGCGAGGCGGAGGGGTCCGCAGTTGAAGGGCTGACCCCCTCGCCCCTTCGGGGCACTCCCCCTGCTTCGCAGGGGGAGACTTTGGTGCCTCACGGCTTGTCGTTGCCTTTCAACCCGATCGCGAACGAATCGATGTAGGCGTTCGGTTTGGTGCCGTCGAACTCGATGCCGTCGAGCGGGCTCTTCTGCGGCGGCTTGATGAAGGTGTGGTTGTCGAGGTCGGGGAAGTCCGACGCCTTCATCGTGCCCTCGGCGATCAGCGCCTTCGCGGCAGCGACGTAGAGGTCGGGGCGATAGGCCTTCTTCGCCATCTCCATGTACCAGCCGTCCGACTTCTGTTCGGTGATGTGACCCCAGCGGCGCATCTGCGTCATCCACCAGACCGCGTCGGACCAGTACGGGATGCCGTACTGACCGCGGAAGAATTTGTTGAAGTCGGGAATCGGGCGCACGTCGCCTTTCTCGAACTCGAACGTGCCGGTCATGCTGTTGGCGATGATCTTCTCGTCGGCGCCGACGTAGACCGGGCGCGAGATGATCTTCACCGCTTCCGGCCGGTTGGCGTTGTCGTTCTGGTCGAGCCAGTACGAGGCGCGGATCAGTGCCTTGACGGTGCGGATCGTCGTGTTCGGGTTCTTGTCGGCGAATGTCCTGGTGACGCCGAACACTTTGTCGGCGCCGTCGGTCCACAGGTTTTCGCTGGTGACGACCGGCACGCCGAGCCCCTTGAACACGGCCTGCTGGTTCCACGGTTCGCCGACGCAGTAGCCGACCGTGGTGCCGGCCTCCATCGTCGGCACCATCTGCGGCGGCGGCACTACCGACAGCAGCGCCTCGGCATCGATCGCGCCGCTGTTGTCGCCCTTGTCCGGCGCGTAGAAGCCGGGATGGATGCCGCCGGCGGCGAGCCAGTAGCGTTCGAGATAATTGTGGGTGCCGACCGGGAAGGTCATGCCGAGCGTGAACGGCTTGCCCTGTTTCTTGTAGTTATCGAGCACCGGCTTCAGCGCGCTGGCGCTGACCGGATGTTTCGGCTTGCCGTTTTCGATCTCGACGCTCTTCTTCATCTCCGACCAGACGGCGTTGGAGACGGTGATGCCGGCGCCGTTGTAGGAGAGTGTGAACGGCGTAATGATGTCGGCCTTGCCGGTGATGCCGGTGGCGGCTCCGAGCGGCATCGGCGCCAGCATGTGCGCGCCGTCGAGTTCGCCGCTGACGACGCGGTCGTACAGCACTTTCCAGTTGGCCTGTGCCTCCAGCGTGACGTAGAGCCCCTCGTCCTCGAAGTAGCCTTGTTCATAGGCGATCGCCAGCGGCACCATGTCGGTCAGCTTGATGAAGCCGAATTTCAGTTCCCATTTCTCCGGCTCGCCGATCCCGGCGTGCGCGGCGCTGCCGAGCAGCAGCGCGCCGCACAGTGCGGCCGTCAGACGGCGTGGAATGGTGCGCAGCCCTTTCGTTCCTGTGTTGCGATTGCTCATCGGTATCCCCTGTCTCTGTGATGTCGCCGTGGGCAACGAAATCGTGGCAACAAATAAAAAAGGCACTCATCGCTGCACGACTTCCCGAGGAAATCACACAGCCATGAGCGCCTTTGCTCAAACGCGTCGCCTGCCGTCGTTGGCAGGCCGGTGCTTCAATCTGGGTTTGAATAGTCAACAGTCGTGCCAAGCACCGAATTGCTCAATGGATCAATCGGTTGAGAATTTACGCTGAAAACGGGGCGGATACGGGTGCGCTCTGCCAGCGTGCAGAGTGTGGTCGCGGTGCGCTGTTTTGGTTTTGACCCGATTTGACGGTGGCGGAGCGTTGTGGCGTGAAGCGATTGAGCGATGCTGTGGTGCGGAGAGCGGAGAGCGGAGAGCGGAGAGCGGAGAGCGGAGAGCGGAGAGCGGAGAGCGGAG
>CAZEVP010000045.1:12859-23822 GCA_964515735.1 uncultured Verrucomicrobiaceae bacterium
AGGCGGGAGAAGCGACGCGCCGCCATGGCGGCGCGTCGCGATGGATCACTGCGGATAGTTGGCCGGGTAGGGCAGGCGGGCGACGCCGGAGTCGACCGCGGCGCGGGCGACGGCGGCGGAGACCGCATCGCGCAGACGGGTGTCGACCGGCTTCGGAATGATGTACTGCGGGCCGAATTCGAGCGTGTCGACATTGCAGGCAACCATCACTTGTGCCGGTACCGGCTGCTTGGCGAGGTTGCGCAGCGCGTGCACGGCCGCCACCTTCATCTCTTCGTTGATGCGGCTGGCGCGAACGTCGAGCGCGCCGCGGAAGATGAACGGGAAGCCGAGCACGTTGTTGACCTGGTTCGGGTAGTCGCTGCGGCCGGTGGCGAGGATCAGGTCGTCGCGCGTGGCCAGCGCCAGTTCCGGGCGAATCTCCGGGTCGGGGTTGGAACAGGCGAACACGACCGGCTTCGGCGCCATCGTCTTCAGGATTTCCGGCGACAGCAGGTTGGCGCCGGAGAGACCGACGAAGACGTCGGCTCCTTTCATCGCCTCGGCCAGCGTGTGCGCGCCGTTGTCGTTGATGAATTCGGCCTTGTACTGGTTGACGCCTTCGCGACCGCTGCGGACGACGCCGGTGCGGTCGATCATGTAGAGGTTTTCGCGTTTGGCGCCGAGTGCCAGCAGCAGGCGCATGCAGGCGACGGCGGCGGCGCCGGCGCCGAGGCAGACGATGCGCGCGGTTTCCAGCGTCTTGCCCTGGATCTCCAGCGCGTTGAGCATGCCGGCGGCGGTGACGATGGCGGTGCCGTGCTGGTCGTCGTGGAACACCGGGATGTCGCACTGTTCGATCAGTGTGCGCTCGATCTCGAAGCACTCCGGCGCCTTGATGTCTTCGAGATTGATGCCGCCGAAGGTGTCGGCGATGCGGGCGACGGTGTCGATGAAGGCCTGCGAGTCCTCGGCGTTCACTTCGATGTCGATCGAGTCGAGACCGGCGAAGCGCTTGAACAGCAGCGCCTTGCCTTCCATGACCGGCTTGCTGGCGAGCGGGCCGAGATCGCCGAGACCGAGAATGGCGGTGCCGTTGGAAATGACCGCGACGAGGTTGCCCTTGCCGGTGTAGCGGTAGGCGTTTTCCGGGTCCCGCGCGATCTCGCGTACCGGTTCGGCCACGCCCGGGCTGTAGGCCAGCGCCAGATCGGCCTGCGTGTCGGCGGGCTTGGTCAGGGCGATACCGATTTTGCCGGGCTTCGGAAAGGCGTGGTAATCAAGCGCCGCTTGTTTGAATTCGTTGGACATGAAGGCGGAATCCCAAAACGCTGAGGCGGAGGTGACGCGGGTGTCGCAAGGAGCGCCGCCAGAGGCGCCCGGTGCAGAAAAAGGCGCCAAGAATAGAGGATAAGGGGAGCGTGCCACAACCCGGTGCACCCGAAGGGGGTGGGGACGCTAGTCGCTGGCGCCGTCCGGCGTCGTTTCGATCATCGCCGGGTGGTCGATTCTCAGCAGCAGTGGCGGATGGCCGCGTTCGCGCACCGCGCGGTCGTCGCCGCGATCGATCAGCCAGCCGCGCAGCGTCACACTGCGGCCGCGCCAGCAGCCCGGCGCGCAGCGCGCGGCACTGGTCGGCAGCGCTTTCGCATCGAGCCGCACGGAGAGCTGCCCGCCCTCCAGCCACCAGCCGCCGCGCGTTTTCTGCACGTCGTCGATGCGCAGCTGCACGCGGCGGAAGCCGGCGTCGGCGCGCTGCAGCGTGCGGCTGTCGCGCGGCGCGAAGTGGCGCTCGGCCCAGACACCGGTGCGCTGTGCGCGCGCCGTCTGCTCGGCCCGCTGCAGGCAGTCGGCGAGGTCGGTATTGGGCGGGATCGCAACCTGGAAGCCGAGGCCGCGGCGCAGCAGTTCGGCCTCGACGCTGCCGCCGTCGCGGCGCAGGAACAGGTGGGCGAGGCGGCGGCCGTGGCGGTCGTGCGTCTCGCTGCCGGGTTGCAGATAGATGTCGCGGTCGCGCAGCAGGTCGGTCAGCGCCTGTGCCGCGCGCGCCGCCTGCGGCTCGGCCGGGCGGCCGTCGAGCGCCTTTTCTGGCGCGTTCAACCCGATCAGCCGCACCCGCTCACCGCCGCGCAGCTGCACGGTGTCGCCGTCGATCACGCGCTGTACGCGCACCGTCTGCAGCGGCGGCTGTGGCGCGCAGTCGACCGCCGCCTGCGCCGTCAGGCAACAGAACAGCAGGGCGGAAACGAAAACGCCCGGCAGTGGGCCGGGCGTTCTGCGTTGCAATCGCATCGACGGGCGATCAGCCCTTCGAGCTGCGAGCGCCGAAGCGCTTGCGGAAACGGTCGACGCGGCCGCCGGTGTCGATGGTCTTCTGCTTGCCGGTGTAGAACGGGTGGCAGGCGGAGCAGACGTCGAGGTGGAAGTCGCGGCCCGAGGTGGAGCGGGTGGCGATCTCGGCGCCGCAGCTGCAACGCGCGGTCACGTCGGCATAGTTCGGGTGGATATCGGCTTTCATCGAGGTTTCCTTGGGCATAGAGGTGCCGCCATCCGCCGTTGTCATCGTCGTCGTGGGGCGAACACGGCACCGCGGTTGAGCGGGCGCTCCGGCGCCGGAGTGCCGGAAAAACTGGCCGCGCATCGTATGCCGTTTCCGGGAGCGGCGCAAGCCAGGGCTGGCTGGCCATTGAAATGGCGGCAACAGGCCCTAGACTGCGGCCTCTCCGACCCCAGGCCAGTGCATGCCCGCCGACAGCCCCGCCCATCCCGTCGTTCTGCGCGTCGCCGTTCCCGGCCCGCTGCGGCGTTCGTTCGACTATTTATTACCTCCCGATATGGATCGCGCGGCGGCCGGATCACTGTTGCCGGGCATCCGCGTGCAGGTGCCGTTCGGCCGCCGCCAGCTGGTCGGCGTGCTGGTCGACGTGGTGGCCGACAGCGATCTGCCTCGCGAACAGCTGAAGCCGGCGACGGCACTGCTCGATGGCGAGCCGGTGCTGCCACCGCCACTACTGGCACTGCTGCAGTGGGCCGCCGACTACTACCACCACCCGCTCGGCGATGCGCTGGCACAGGCACTGCCGGTGCTGCTGCGACAGGGCGAGACGGCCGCCGCCAGCCGCGCGGTATGGCGGCTGACCACGGCCGGGCTCGGGCTGTCGGCCGGCGCGCTGCGGCGGGCGCCACAGCAGCAGGCGGCGTTCGACCTTCTATTAATGGAGGGTGAGGTCGGTGCCGGCGCACTGGCGGCGCGCGGCCTGAAGCCGGAGCAGCTGCGGGCGCTGGCGGCGAAGGGGCTGGCCGAGCGCGTCGAGCGGCCGGTGGCGGTGGCAGTACCGCTGGAGACTGGCGGTGGCGAGCCGGCGCTGGCGCCCTCACGCGAGCAGCGCGCGGCGATCGACGCGGTCGCCGCTGATTTCGGCCGCTACGCCTGCCACCTGCTGGAAGGGGTGACCGGCTCCGGCAAGACCGAGGTCTACCTGCAGTTGATAGAGAAGGTGCTGGCGCGCGGCGAGCAGGCGCTGGTGCTGGTGCCGGAGATCGGCCTGACGCCGCAGACGCTGACGCGCTTTCGCCGCCGTTTCGAGGCGCCGGTGGCGGTGCTGCATTCGGGCCTCAACGACAGCGAGCGGCTCGACGCGTGGCGCGCCGCCCGCAGCGGCGCCGCCGGCGTCGTGCTCGGCACCCGCTCGGCGGTGTTCGCCGAACTGGCGCGGCCGGGGCTGATCGTCATCGACGAGGAGCACGACGCCTCGTACAAACAGCAGGACGGCTTCCGCTATCACGCCCGCGACCTGGCCATCAAACGCGCCGCCGACGCCGGTATCCCGATCCTGCTCGGCTCTGCCACGCCGGGGCTGGAGAGCCTGCACAACGCACTGAGCGGCCGCTATCGCCACCACCTTCTCAGCGCCCGCCCCGGCAGCGCCGAGCTGCCGCCGATCGAGGTGGTCGACATCCGCCGCGCGCCGATGGCCGACGGGCTGTCGCCGCTGGCGTTCGACGCCATCGCCGCGACGCTGGCGCGCGGCGAGCAGGCGCTGGTGTTCCTGAACCGGCGCGGCTTCGCGCCGACGCTGATCTGCCACGACTGCGGCTGGATCGCCGGCTGCGACCACTGCGACGCGCGGCTGACCGTGCACTACGGCGCGCGCCGGCTGATCTGCCACCACTGCGGCCACGCTGAAGCGCTGGCGACACGCTGCCCGGCCTGCCGCGGTCCGCACCTGGAGTTTCGTGGCCCCGGCACCGAGCGGCTCGAACAGGTGCTGGCAGCGACCTTCCCGCGGGTTCCGGTGCACCGCATCGACCGCGACACCACCGGCCGCAAGCAGGCGATGGCGGAACTGGTCGACGAGATCGGTCGCGGCGAGGCCTGCGTGCTGGTCGGCACGCAGATGCTGGCCAAGGGGCACCACTTTCCCGCCGTCACGCTGGTGGTCATGGTCGATGCCGACGGCGGCCTGTTCAGTGCCGACTTCCGCGGCCCCGAGCGGCTCGGCCAGCTGCTGACGCAGGTGGCGGGAAGGGCCGGACGGGAGGGCGCGGAGAGCCGCGTGCTGCTGCAGACACACTACCCCGATCACCCGCTGCTGCAGCGTCTGGTCGGCGATGGCTACGGCGATTTCGCGCGTGCGCTGCTCGACGAGCGCCGTGTGCTGGAGCTGCCGCCGTTCGGTTTTCTCGCGCTGGTCCGCGCCGACGCGCGCAGCGCTTCCGACGCCGACCGGCTGCTGATGGCACTGCGCGAACAGGCGCCGGCGGAGGTGATGGCGCTCGGGCCGCTGCCGGCGCCGCTGTCGCGCCGCGCCGGGCTGCATCGCGCGCAGCTGTTGCTGCAGTCGCCACGGCGCGCGCCGCTGCATCGCGTGCTGCACCGGCTGGAGCAGGTCGCCGAGCAGCATCCGCTGGCGCGGCGGGTGCGCTGGTCGATCGATATCGACCCGATCGACATGGGCTGAGCCCGGCCGGAGGCGGTGTCGGCCGCGATCGCGACGCGCTTCTCGGGTGCTGGAAAAACAGGGGTTTCGCGATTTGCCGGTTTGGCGACCCTGTGCCAAGCTTGCCCCGCGATCGACAGGGTACGCGCCCGGGTGGGGCGGTGTTCCGCGGTTGGGATGATCGCGCCGTTCTCCCGGAGATACCGATGTTTCACGCCTTTCTTGTTCCCGGCCGGCGGGCTGTGCTGTTCTGCCTCGCCGCGCTGTTCGCCGGTTCACTGTTCGCGGCGCCGCCGACCGATCCGTTCGAGGGAGTCGCCCGCGCCTATCTGGTCCGCGCCGGCGGCGAGGACATGTGGCAGTTGAATGCCGACCAGCCGATGCCGCCGGCCAGCCTGACCAAGGTGATGACGGCGCTGCTGATCCTCGAGGACTACCGCCCGAACGAGATCGTCACGGTCAGCCAGGCCGCCGCCGCCGAGATCGGCTCGCGCATCGGCCTGCGCGCCGGCGACCGCCTGACCGTCGCCGACCTGCTGGCGGCGACGCTGATCCGCTCCGCCAACGACGCCTGCCACGCGCTGGCCGACTGGCACTCCGGCAGCGAGGCCGCGTTCGCGCTGAAGATGAACGAGCGCGCCCAGGCGCTCGGCATGCACGACACCCACTTCGTCAACGCCTGCGGTCTCGACCGCCCCGGCCACCTGAGCACGGCGCGCGACCTCGCCGTGCTGGCCGAGGCCGCGCTGCAGAACCCGACCTTCAACCGCATCACCAACAAGCAGCGCATGGTGATCCGCAGCGCCGACCGGCGCCGCACCTTCGAGCTGCGCAGCACCAACCACCTGATCGGCCAGTACGACGGCGTCAAGGGCATGAAGACCGGCTTCACCAACCGCGCCGGCCCGTGCCTGATCGCCGTCGCCGAGCGCGACGACAAGCAGGTGATTCTGGTGCTGCTGAACTCCGCCCATCGCTGGCAGCGCGCACCGCTGATCTTCGACCAGGCCTTCACCCGCCTCGACCACGAGCAGGGGCCTGCACTGGTGGCGCGGCACGAGTAGTAGCAAGTCCAGGTCCTCCCCCTATGCAATAGGGGAGGACCTGTAAGCCTCGCGCTGGCAGCCGCCAAACCAAATGGGGATAATGGCGCCCCTCTTTTCTGGTCCACTCTCCCCGCGCATGAAGAATCACATTGCCGAGCTGATCGCTCAGGCCCTGACGCGTTTGCAGGCTGACGGCAAGCTGCCGGCTGACCTGCAGCCGCAAATCCAGATCGACCACACCAGGGACAAGAGCCACGGCGACCTCGCCAGCAACGTCGCGATGGCGCTGGCGAAGGCGGCGAAGATGGCGCCGCGCCAGCTGGCGCAGCTGGTCGTTGACGCGCTGCCGGCCTCGAACATGGTCGCCGGCACCGAGATCGCCGGCCCCGGCTTCATCAACTTCTTCCTGTCGGGCAGCGCGCAGACCGCCGTCGTCACCGACATCCTTGCCGCCGGCGATGGCTTCGGCCGCAACGCCAGCGGCGCCGGCCGCAAGGTGCAGGTCGAATTCGTCTCCGCCAACCCGACCGGCCCGCTGCACGTCGGCCACGGCCGCGGCGCGGCGGTTGGCGACTGCCTGTGCCGGCTGCTCGACGCCACCGGCTGGGATGTCACCCGCGAGTTCTACTACAACGACGCCGGCGCGCAGATCCAGAACCTGGCGCTGTCGACGCAGGCGCGCTGCAAGGGCATCGCGCCCGAACAGGAAGGCTGGCCGGCCGACGGCTATCGCGGCGACTACATCATCGACGTGGCCAACGCCTACATGGCCGGCGAGACCGTCGTCGCCGACGACCAGCACGTCACCGGAGCGAAAGATGCCGACGATCTCGACGCCATCCGCCGCTTCGCCGTCGCCTGTCTGCGCCGCGAGCAGGATCTCGACCTGCGCGCCTTCGGCGTCGCGTTCGACATCTATTTCCTCGAATCCTCGCTCTACACCGAAGGCAAGGTCGACGAGACCGTGCAGGCGCTGATCGCCAGCGGCCACACCTACGAGGATGGCGGCGCGCTGTGGCTGCGCACGACGACGTTCGGCGACGACAAGGACCGTGTCATGCGCAAGAGCGAAGGGGGTTACACCTACTTCGTGCCCGACGTCGCCTACCACCGCAACAAATGGGAGCGCGGCTTCCAGCGCGTCATCAACGAGCAGGGCGCCGACCACCACAGCACCATCACCCGCGTGCGCGCCGGCCTGCAGGCGCTCGACGTCGGCATCCCGCAGGGCTGGCCCGACTACGTGCTGCACCAGATGGTCACCGTCATGCGCGGCGGCGAGGAGGTGAAGATCTCCAAGCGCGCCGGCAGCTATGTCACGCTGCGCGACCTGATCGACGAGGTTGGCCGCGACGCCACGCGCTACTTCCTCGCCGCGCGCCGCGCCGATTCGCAGCTGGTGTTCGACATCGATCTGGCGCGCGCGCAGACCAATGACAACCCGGTCTACTACATCCAGTACGCCCACGCCCGCGTCTGCTCGGTGCTGCGTCAGGCCGACGAGAAGTCGCTGCCGTGGAATCGTGCGCAGGGCGAAGCGGCGCTCGACCGGCTCGACAGCGAGCACGAGGTGGCGCTGCTGAACCTGCTGGCGCGCTACCCGGAGCTGGTCGACACCGCCGCGCAGAATCTGGAGCCGCACATGGTTGCCCAGTACCTGCGCGATCTGGCCGCGGCGCTGCACGGCTGGTACCACGCACAGCAGTTCCTGGTCGACGACGACGCGCTGCGCAACGCGCGGCTGACGCTGGCCGTGGCGACGCGACAGGTGCTGCGCAACGGCCTCGACCTGCTCGGCGTATCGGCGCCGGAGGCGATGTAAACCATGTCCGCACCGAACCGCAGCAGCCAGCGCCTGCCCGGCAGCCACCCGCGCAACCGCGAACGCGAACGCCCGCAGCGGCGCGGCGGCCGCGGCGCGACGCCGTCCCAGCGCACCGGCAGCCGTAACATTCCGGGCTGGCTCTGGCTGGTGGCCGGTCTCGGCGCCGGCATGCTGATTACCTCGCTGATCCATCTCGGCACCGCGCCGATGCCGGAGACGCCGACCGACCCGGCGCAGAAGCGCGCGCAGATCGCTCTCACCAAGCCGGCCGTCAAGCGTGAAGTGGCGGAGAAGGCGCCGGCTCCGAAAGAGGAGCCCGGACGCGAGGCGAAGGCGGAACCGGAGAAACGCGACGCCGAGACGGCGGTACCGGCCACCCGTTTCGACTTCTACACACTGCTGCCGGAACGTGAGGTGATCGTGCCGGAGCGCGAGACGGCGGAACCGGTCAAACCGGCAACCGTTGCTGCCGCCGCACCAACTCCGGCCGCGACGGCGCCCGCGGCGGCACCGGTCGCTCAGAGCGGCGCCGACTCCTACCTGCTGCAGGCCGGCTCGTTCCGCGGCAGCGCCGACGCCGAGCGCCGCCGCACGCAGATCGCCGCGCTCGGCCTGCAGGCGCGCATCGAAACCGTACGCGCCGGCAGCGACACCTGGTACCGCGTCCACGCCGGCCCCTTTACCTCGCGCGACCAGCTCGGCAACGCCCGCGAGCGTCTCAGCGCCGAAGGGATCGAGACGCTGCAGATCCGTCAGAAATAGCCGTCCGGCCCGGCGCGGTTGAAATCGCGCGCCGGCGCCCCCATCTCCGGCACTTCCGCGCCGTCAGGCCGCGCACCATCCGCGCCCGTCCACCCGACATCGACGAGGAACTCCCCTTGGAGCAGTACCACGGCACCACCATTCTCTCCGTGCGCCGCAACGGCAAGGTCGTCATCGGCGGCGATGGCCAGGTCACGATGGGCAACACCGTCATGAAGGGCAACGCGCGCAAGGTGCGCCGGCTGCACCACGGCAAGGTGCTGGCCGGTTTCGCCGGCGGCACCGCTGATGCCTTCACGCTGTTCGAACTGTTCGAGCAGCAGCTCGACAAGCATCAGGGCCACCTGACCCGCGCCGCCGTCGAGCTGGCCAAGGCGTGGCGCACCGAGCGCGCGCTGCGCCGGCTCGAAGCGCTGCTCGCCGTCGCGGATAAAACCACCTCGCTGATCATCACCGGCAACGGCGACGTCGTCGAACCGGAGGACAACCTGATCGCGATCGGTTCCGGCGGCCCGTTCGCGCAGGCGGCGGCGCGCGCGCTGCTCGACAACAGCGAGCTGTCGGCGCGCGACATCGTCGAGAAGAGCCTCGCCATCGCCGGCGACATCTGCATCTACACCAACCACAACCGCACGATCGAAGAACTCGACTGCCAATGAGCAGCGAGCGGAGTTGCTGAACATGTCGAACATGACCCCGCGTGAAATCGTCTCCGAACTGGACCGCCACATCGTCGGCCAGCAGCGCGCCAAGCGCGCCGTCGCCATCGCGCTGCGCAACCGCTGGCGCCGCATGCAGATCGACGAGAGCCTGCGCGACGAGATCACGCCGAAGAACATCCTGATGATCGGCCCGACCGGCGTCGGCAAGACCGAGATCGCGCGCCGTCTGGCGAAACTGGCCGGCGCGCCGTTCATCAAGGTCGAGGCGACGAAATTCACCGAGGTCGGCTACGTCGGCCGCGACGTCGAGACCATCGTCCGCGATCTGGTCGAGGCGTCGATCAAGATGGAGCGCGAACGCGAGATCGAGCGCGTGCGCCCGCGCGCGCAGGACGCCGCCGAGGAACGCATTCTCGATGCGCTGCTGCCGCCGGCGCGCAGTGGTTTCGGTGACAACGTCTCCAACAACGCACCGGCGTCGACCGGCGACTCGACCACGCGCCAGCTGTTCCGCAAGAAACTGCGCGAGGGCGAGCTCGACGACAAGGAGATCGAGATCGACGTGGCGCTGGCGCCGATGGGGGTCGAGATCATGGCGCCGCCCGGCATGGAGGAGATGACCGGCCAGCTGCAGAACCTGTTCAGCAGCATGGGTGGCGACCGCCGCAAGAAACGCAAGCTGACAGTGAAGCAGGCGCTGAAGAAGATCCAGGACGAAGAGGCGGCCAAGCTGCTGAACGAAGAGGATCTGAAGGCGCGCGCGATCCGCGCCGCCGAGCAGAACGGCATCGTCTTCCTCGACGAGATCGACAAGGTCTGTCGGCGCGGCGAGGTCGGCGGCGCCGACGTCTCGCGCGAAGGCGTGCAGCGCGACCTGCTGCCGCTGATCGAGGGCTGCACCGTCAACACCAAGCACGGCACCGTGCGCACCGATTACATCCTGTTCATCGCCTCCGGCGCGTTCCACCTGTCGAAACCGTCCGACCTGATTCCGGAACTGCAGGGGCGGCTGCCGATTCGCGTCGAACTCGACGCGCTGACCGCCGACGACTTCGTGCGCATTCTCAGCGAGCCGAACGCCTCGCTGACCGAGCAGTACCAGGCGCTGCTGGCGACGGAAGGGGTGACGCTGACCTTCACCGACGACGGCCTGCGCCGCATCGCCGAAACCGCATGGCAGGTCAACGAACGCACCGAGAACATCGGCGCGCGGCGGCTGCACACGGTGCTGGAGCGACTGCTCGACGAAGCGTCGTTCACCGCCGCTGACCGCGACCGTCAGCAGGTGGTGATCGACGCCGCCTATGTCGACGCACAGCTCGGCGAACTGGCGCAGGACGAAGACCTCAGTCGTTTCATTCTGTGAGGTATGAGTCCTCCCCTGCGAAGTAGGGGAGGTGCCCGAAGGGCGGAGGGGTCCGCTCTTCGTCGAGACCCCTGACCCCCTCGCCCTTCGGGCACTCCCCCTACTTCGCAGGGGGAGACAGTTGAGGTTTGCGATGATCCCGACCCACATCGAACTTCACCGCCAGTCGCGCACGCTCGAACTGCGCTACGCCGACGGCGGCCACCACACGCTGAGCTGCGAATACCTGCGCGTCTATTCACCATCGGCCGAAGTTCGCGGCCACGGCGAGGGGCAGGAGAAACTGCAGACCGGCAAGATCAACGTCGCCATCACCGACATCAAGCCAGTCGGCAACTACGCCGTGCAGTTCACCTTCAGCGACGGCCACGACACCGGCATCT
>CAZEVP010000046.1:0-23626 GCA_964515735.1 uncultured Verrucomicrobiaceae bacterium
GCGTGCCGAAGACCGAAACGCAGGGGCGCATCCACACCTCGGCCTGCACCGTCGCCGTGCTGCCGGAGATCGACGAGATCGAGTCGATCGACATCAACAAGGCCGACCTGCGCATCGACACCTACCGCGCGTCGGGCGCCGGCGGCCAGCACGTCAACCGCACCGACTCGGCGGTGCGCATCACCCACCTGCCGACCGGCATCGTCGTCGAGTGCCAGGACGAGCGCTCGCAGCACAAGAACCGCGCGCGCGCGATGTCGCTGCTGGCGGCGAAACTGCTGACGCAGGCGCAGGACCGGCAGCACGCCGAGCAGTCCGAGCAGCGCCGCAATCTGGTCGGTTCCGGCGACCGCTCCGAGCGCATCCGCACCTACAACTTCCCGCAGGGGCGGCTCACCGACCACCGCATCAACCTGACGCTCTATTCGCTCGACGACATCGTCGAGGGCAATCTCGATCCGGTCGTCGACGCGCTGCTGCAGGAGCATCAGGCCGATCTGCTGGCGTCGATGGGCGATGCCTGACGTTTATGAACATCGGTGAACTGCTCGCGGTTGCCACACTGCCCGACAGCGACACGCCGGCGCTCGACGCCGAACTGCTGCTGGCGCACTGCCTCGGCCGCAACCGCAGCTACCTGCGCGCGTTTAACGAGCGCGAAGTCGATGTTGCTGTCGCGCAACGATTCCGTGAACTGCTGTCGCGCCGCGCACGCGGCGAACCGGTCGCACATCTGCTCGGCGTGCGCGAGTTCTGGTCGCTGTCGCTCGACGTCGATGCCAGTACGCTGATTCCGCGCCCCGACACCGAACGGCTGGTCGAGGTGGCACTGGCGCTGTGTGATGAGAAACCGCGCACGGTGCTCGATCTCGGTACCGGTACCGGCGCGATCGCGCTGGCATTGGCCAGTGAGCGGCCGGCGTGGATGGTGTGCGGTGTCGATCGTTCGTCTGACGCCGTGGAACTGGCGCGACGCAATGCGCACAAGCTCGATCTGCAGCGTGTCGGGTTTGTCGAGTCCGATTGGTTCGCCGAGCTCGATGTGCAGCGCCGTTTCGACCTGATCGTTGCCAATCCACCGTACATCGCGGCCGATGATCCACACCTCGCACAAGGCGACGTGCGTTTCGAACCGCACACGGCATTGGTGGCGGCGGATGACGGGCTGGCTGACATCGAAACGATTGCGAATGTAGCGCCACAGCGATTGCGAGCGGGCGGCTGGCTGCTGCTCGAACACGGCTGGCAGCAGGCCGCCGCAGTGCGCGCGCTGTTGCAGCGACACGGTTTCGTCGACGTGCAGAGCTGGCGTGACTACGGCAACAATGAACGGGTGACGGGAGGGCGCAGGCCATGACCGATTCGATGGCGATGAACGACGACGACCTGCTGCGCTACAGCCGGCAGATTCTGGTGGCCGATTTCGATGTCGCCGGCCAGCAGCGCTTGCTGCAGTCGAAGGTGCTGATCGTCGGCATGGGCGGGCTCGGCTCGCCGGTGGCGCTCTATCTCGCCGCCGCCGGTGTCGGCGAACTGTGGCTGGCCGATGGCGACGATGTCGAGACCAGCAACCTGCAGCGGCAGATCGCTCACGGCGAGGCTGACGTCGGCCGGCCGAAGGCGGCCTCCGCCGCCGATCGCGTGCGCGCGCTGAATGCCGCCTGCGTCATCAACACCATTCACGAACGATTGCAGCCGCCGCTGCTCGACGATGCCATCGCCGCCGTCGATCTGGTGGTCGACTGCTGCGACAACTTCTCGACCCGTTTCGCGCTGAACGCCGCCTGCTGGCGCGCGCGCAAGCCGCTGGTCTCCGGCGCGGCGATTCGCGCCGAGGGGCAGTTGCTGGTCATCGACCCGCGCGTCGCCGATTCACCGTGCTACCGCTGCCTGTACGACGACTCGCTCGGCGACGAGATGCTGACCTGCTCGACCAATGGCGTGCTGGCGCCGCTGGTCGGCATCATCGGCTCGCTGCAGGCGCTGGAGGCGATGAAGGTACTGGCCGGCTACGGCGAGGCATCGGTCGGCCGGCTACAGCTGTTCGACGCGCGCCGGCTGGAATGGCGAACGCTGGCGCTGAAGCGCGATCCGGGGTGTCCGGTGTGTGGCTGAGCGGAGATTTGCCGGGAGAGATGTTGAATGATTGTCGTGATCTTTCGCGCCAGGGTTCGCAGTGTCGATGACGAATACGCAAAAACGGCGGCGCGCCTGCGCGAACTGGCGCTGACCGAGTTCGGCTGTCTCGAATTTCATGCGGTGACGGAAGGGCGGGACGAGGTGGCGTTGTCGTACTGGCCGAGCGAGGAAAACATCCGTGCCTGGAACGCGCATCCGGAGCATCGGGAAGCGCAGCGGTTGGGGCGCGAGCGCTGGTATGAGTCGTACTCGGTGCAGGTGGCGACGGTCGAACGGCAGTACGACAACCATTCGGGCCACTGACTCGCGTCAGGCTCGAATACACATATCAACTCGAGGTGACCCAATGAAAGCAGCCATCGTCCGCGCGTTCGATCGCGCTCCCGAATACGGCGACATCGCGGCGCCGGTTGCCGGCGATGGCGAAGTGCTGGTCGCCACCCGCGCGGCGGCGATCAGCCAGCTGGTGCGCGCGCAGGCGGCCGGCCGTCACTACAGCAGCGGCCGCGAACTGCCGCTGGTGCCGGGAGCCGATGGCGTTGGCCTGCTCGCCGACGGTCGCCGCGTCTATTTCGCCTTTCCGCGTGCGCCGATCGGGGCGATGGCGGAACAGGTTGCGGTTCGAAGCGCGCAGTGCATTCCGGTGCCGGACGACGTCGACGACGTGACCGCCGCGGCGATCGCCAACCCGGGCATGTCGTCGCTGGCGGCGCTGGAGTGCCGCGCGCATTTCAAGGCGGGCGAAACGGTGCTGATCAACGGCGCCGCCGGCGCCTCCGGCCGGCTGGCGATCCAGATCGCCCGCCAGCTCGGGGCGTCGCGGATCGTCGGCACGGCGCGCAATGCCGCCGTCGAACCTGAACTGCGCGAACTCGGGCTCGATGCGTTCATTCCGCTGCAGCAGGAACCGGAGGCGCTGACCGCCGCGTTTCGCCGGGAGATGCAGCAGCACGGCGTCGACGTGGTGCTCGACTACCTGTGGGGGCCGCCGGCCGAGTGCATCATCGCCGCGGCCGCCGGGCATGGCTCCAGCGCGGCCGAGCCGGCCATCCGCTTCGTCAACATCGGCTCGATGGCCGGCGCCACGCTGCCGCTGAACGCCGGCACGCTGCGCGGCAGCGGGCTGGCGCTGCTGGGCAGCGGGCTCGGCAGCGTCTCGCACGAGGAGCTGGTGCGAATCGTCGGCAAGCTGCTGCAGCTGGTGAAACCGGCCGGGCTGAAGATCGACGCCGTGGCGGTGTCGCTGGCGCAGGTGAGCGAGGCGTGGGTGCGGGAGACGGCCGAGCGCATCGTGCTGACGCTGTGAACGCGCCGGTCTGGACAGTTCAGTAATGTTTCAGGGCAGGTCAACCAACGGGAAAGGGAGTTGTAGATGAACAGACAGCAAGGTTTGTACGCGATCATCGGTTTCGTGGGAATTCTGGTGCTCTGGCTGGTTTTCAGCAGTGTCTATACCGTCGACGAAGGGGAGCGGGTCGTCGAGCTGACGAACGGCAAGGTGACGTCCCTTTCCGAACCGGGCCTGCACTTCAAGGTTCCATTCTTTCAGTCTGCGGTTCGGGTCAGCGTGCAGACCCATACCGTGATCTTCAACAAGCTGCAGGCGTACAGCAGCGATCAGCAGCCCGCGGACATGCGGGTGAGCGTCACGTTCCGGGTGACCGATCCCGCCGAGCTGTACAGCACCTATGGGTCGATCGATGGCGTCAAGTCGCGACTGATCGAGCGTCAGGTGCCGACGCAGCTCGAAAACACGTTCGGCAAATACACGGCCATCAGCGCGGTGCGCAACCGCGCGCAACTGGTCGCGGAGACGGCGCAGGCGGTTCGCGGTGTCGTCGCCGGTCCGATCCATATCGAAAGCGTCCAGATCGAGAACCTGGATTTTTCCGATGCCTATGAGCGCAGCGTCGAGGAGCGGATGAAGGCGGAGGTCGAAGTCCAGACGCAGAAGCAGACGCTGGAGAAAGAGAAGATCAACGCGGAGATCGCGGTCACGCAGGCGCAGGGCAAGGCGGACAGCCGGGTTGCGCAGGCCAAGGCGGAAGCGGAGGCGATCCGTCTGCGCGGCGATGCGGAGGCGCATGCCATCCGCGCCCGGGCGGCGGCACTGGCGCAGAATCAGCAGCTGGTCGAGCTGGTCAAGGCGGAAAAGTGGGATGGCAAGCTGCCGACGACGATGCTTCCGAATGCCGCGGTGCCGTTCCTGACGAAGTAGCGGGGCCCTTCAGCGCCGGCCCTGCGCCGGCGCGTCCATTCAGCTCTGCAGATGCAGGTAGCGGTTCGCCGCCAGCGCGCCGAGCGTGCAGATGGCGCCGGACAGCAGGTAGACGCCGACGAAGGCGAGGCCGAATTTCGCGCACAGGCCGAGCGCCACCAGCGGCGCGAAGGCGGCGCCGATCAGCCACGCCAGGTCGGAGGTCAGCGCGGCGCCGGTGTAGCGGTACTTCGCGCCGAAGTTGGCCGTCACCGAGCCGGCCGCCTGGCCGTAGGAGAGGCCGAGCAGCACGAAGCCGACCAGCACGAACAAGTCCTGCCCGAGCGTGCCCGAGCCGAGCAGCGTCGGCGCGAAACCGCTGAACATGGCGATGGCGGTGGCCAGCGCCGCCAGCGTGCGGGTGCGGCCGAAGCGGTCGGCGATGACGCCGGAGAGGACGATCGAGCCGGCGGCGAGGAAGGCGCCGACGATCTGCACGCCGAGGAATTCGCCCACCGACTGCTCGGAGAAGATCAGGATCCACGACAGCGGAAAGATCGTCACGATGTGGAACAGCGCATAGCTGGCCAGTGCGGCGGCGGCGCCGATCACGACATGGCGACCTTTCTTCTGCACCAGCTCGACCACCGGCGTCGGCTCCAGTTCGTGCTCGCCCAGTTCGCGCTCATATTCGTGCGTCAGCACCAGCCGCAGCCGCGCGAACAGCGCGACGACGTTGATCGCAAAGGCGGCGAAGAACGGATAGCGCCAGCCCCAGCCGTAGAAATCCTCCGGCGACAGCGCGCTGTGGAGGTAGGCGAACAGCGCGGCGGCGATGATGAAGCCGATCGGCGCGCCGAGCTGGCCGAGCATCGCGTACCAGCCGCGTTTGTGCTCCGGTGCGTTGAGCGCCAGCAGTGACGGCAGGCCGTCCCACGAGCCGCCGAGGGCGATGCCCTGGCCGATGCGGAACAGCGACAGCAGTACGATGGACATCACGCCGAGCGACGAATAAGTCGGCAGGAAGGCCATGCCGCAGGTGCAGGTACCGAGCAGGAACAGCGCTGCCGTCAGTTTGGTGCCGCGATCCCAGCGGCGCTGGATCCACATGAACAGCACCGTGCCGAGCGGGCGGGCGATGAAGGCCAGCGCGAATACCGCGAACGACCACAGCGTCGCCTCCAGCTGCGGCAGGAACGGGAAGAAGATGTGCGGGAAGACCATCGCCGCGGCGATGCCGTATACGAAGAAGTCGAAATACTCGGAGGTCCGTCCTATGACCACGCCGACGGCGATGTCGCCGGGTGCGACATCGGCGTGATCGGGGGCGTGGGCCGGGCTGGCAGCGGTCTGGTGATGGTTTTGCATGGCTTGTCGCTGTTCCGTGAAAACGGTCGGATGGACGGGCGCACCGCGCCCCGAGGTCGTTCGGTCGGGCTGGCCCGACGCCTTTCGGACGGAATAGATTGGCACCATCTGCCGCTTCCGGCCATAGGACAAAACGTCCAATCGACCTTTGCCCGGGCCGGGGCTACAGTGCACCCCCTTCCGCCGTCTGTACGGCGATTTCCGTCTTTTGCCGATCGGTTTCGCGATGACGACTGCCAAGATAACCTGCCGCCGCCTGTTCGCCGCCTCCCTGTTGCTGCTGTTGGCCGGCTGCGATCTGCTCGTATTGAACCCCCCCGGCGATGTCGCCAGGCAGCAGGGTGACCTGGTCATCACCGCAACGCTGCTGATGCTGATCATCATCATCCCGGTCATCGTGATGACGCTGGTGTTCGCGTGGCGCTACCGCTCGACCAATCCGAAGGCCGAGTATCGCCCGGACTGGGACCACTCGACGCAGCTCGAACTGCTGATCTGGGCGGCGCCGCTGCTGATCATCATCGCGCTCGGCGCGATCACCTGGATCACCACCCACACGCTTGATCCGTACCGCCCGCTCGACCGCATCAAGCCGGGCCAGCCGGTCGCCGAGGGTACTCAGCCGCTGGTCATCGAAGCGGTGTCGCTCGACTGGAAATGGCTGTTCTTCTATCCGGAGCAGGGCATCGCCACGGTCAACGAGATCGCCGCGCCGGTCGATCGCCCGGTGCTGTTCAAGCTGACCTCGTCGACGGTGATGAACGCGTTCTACGTGCCCGCCTTCGCCGGCATGATCTACACCATGGCCGGCATGGAGACGCAGCTGAACGGCGTCATCAACGAAACCGGCAACTACGAGGGCTTCTCGTCGCACTACAGCGGCGCCGGCTTCTCGAAGATGCGCTTCCGTTTCCACATTGTCAGCGACGCCGATTTCGACGGCTGGGTGCAGCGCGTCAAGGCGAGCGACCAGACGCTGACGCGCGATGCCTACCTGCAGCTGGCCGCGCCGAGCGAGCGTGAACCGGTGCGTTATTACGGTTCGGCCGAACCGGGGCTCTACCACGCCATCCTGAACATGTGCGTCACCCCCGGCTCGCTCTGCATGGACAAGATGATGGCGATCGACGCCGGTCATCTGCCGCGACCGAAGCAGGCGGGTCACGGCGCCGCCGGTCATGAGGCTGCCGGTCACGGGCATGACGCGCATCACGATGCGGGCGAACACGAAGAACACCACCACGACATGTCGCACGACGACATGCAGGGCCAAGGGCACCACCACTAATTTCACCAACTCGCGGCCACCTCCCTGATGCACCGCGAGAGAGAGGCACGGGAATACCATGTCGGCAGCACACGTTGCATCTGAAAACACCGGGCTTGCCAAGCTGATCTTCGGTCGGCTGACGCTGGACGCGATTCCGTACCACGACCCGATCATCATCGGCACCTTCATCGGCACCGCGGTGCTGGGGCTGGCGCTGCTGGTCTGGATCACCCGGCTCGGTGCCTGGGGTTATCTGTGGCGCGAGTGGTTCACCAGCATCGACCACAAGAAAATCGGCATCATGTACATCATCCTGGGTCTGGTGATGCTGCTGCGCGGCTTCGCCGACGCCATCATGATGCGCCTGCATCAGGCGATGGCCTTCGGTGACAGCCTCGGCTACCTGCCGCCGCACCACTATGACCAGATCTTCACCGCCCACGGCGTGATCATGATCTTCTTCGTGGCGATGCCGCTGGTGACCGGCTTCATGAACTACGTGATGCCGCTGCAGATCGGCGCGCGCGACGTCGCCTTCCCGTTCCTCAATAACTTCAGCTTCTGGATGACCGCGTTCGGCGCCGTGCTGGTGATGATTTCGCTGTTCATCGGCGAGTTCGCCACCACCGGCTGGCTGGCGTTCCCGCCGCTATCGGGGATAGATGCGAGTCCCGGGGTCGGGGTCGACTACTACATATGGGCGCTACAGGTGGCGGGGGTCGGAACGACGCTCTCCGGCGTCAACATGATCGTCACCATCGTCAAGATGCGCGCGCCCGGCATGACGCTGATGAAGATGCCGATCTTCACCTGGACCGCGCTCTGCACCAACGTGTTGATCGTCGTGTCGTTCCCGGTGCTGACTGCGGTGCTGGCACTGCTGACGCTGGACCGTTACGTCGACACCAACTTCTTCACCAACGATCTTGGCGGCAACGCCATGATGTACATAAACCTGATCTGGATCTGGGGCCACCCGGAGGTCTACATCCTGATCCTGCCGGTGTTCGGCGTGTTCTCGGAGGTCGTGTCCACCTACTCGGGCAAGCGCCTGTTCGGCTACAGCTCGATGGTCTACGCCACCGTCTGCATCACCGTGCTGTCGTACCTGGTGTGGCTGCACCACTTCTTCACCATGGGCTCGGGCGCCAGCGTGAACTCCTTCTTCGGGATCACGACCATGATCATCTCGATCCCGACCGGGGCGAAGATCTTCAACTGGCTGTTCACCATGTACCGCGGCCGCATCCGCTTCGAGGTGCCGATGCTGTGGACGATGGGCTTCATGATCACCTTCGTCATCGGCGGCATGACCGGCGTGCTGCTGGCGGTGCCACCGGCCGACTTCGTGCTGCACAACTCGCTGTTCCTGGTGGCGCACTTCCACAACGTGATCATCGGTGGCGTGGTGTTCGGGCTGTTCGCGGCGATGACCCACTGGTTCCCGAAGGCGTTCGGCTTCAGGCTCGACGACTTCTGGGGGAAGATGGCGTTCTGGTTCTGGCTCGCCGGCTACTGGTTCGCGTTCACCCCCCTGTACGTGCTCGGCCTGATGGGCGTGACCCGGCGCGTGAGCCACTTCGAGGATCCCTCGCTGCAGATCTGGTTCCAGGTCGCGCTGTTCGGCGCGGTGCTGGTGGCGATCGGCATCGCCAGCTTCCTGATCTGCCTGGTCGTGAGCTTCCGCAGGCGCGAGCAGCTGCGCGACGCCACCGGCGATCCGTGGAACGGGCGCACGCTGGAGTGGTCGACCTCGTCGCCGCCGCCGGACTACAACTTCGCCTTCACCCCGGTGGTGCACGACAACGACGCCTGGGCGGACATGAAGCAGCGCGGGTTCAAGCGCCCGGAGAGCGGCTTCCTGCCGATCCACATGCCGCGCAACACCGGGGCCGGCGTGATCCTGTCGCTGCTGGCCACGGCCTGCGGCTTCGCCCTGATCTGGCACATCTGGTGGCTGGCGGCGGCGTCGCTGCTGGCGGTGGTGGCCTACGCGATCCGGAACAGCTTCGACCGCGACCGCGACTACCACATCCCCGCCGACGAGGTCGCCGCGACCGAAGCCGCGCGCACCCAGCAGCTGAAGAGCGTCCATGTCTGAGTCCATCGCCCTCACCCGCGCCGACGGCTCCCCGGTGTTCCTGGACGCCGGCGGCGGGCACCATCCGCAGAACGGCACCCTGCTGGGCTTCTGGATATACCTGCTCAGCGACCTGATGGTCTTCGGCAGCCTGTTCGCCACCTTCGGCGTGTTCTCCGGCAGCTACGCGGCCGGCCCCGCCGGCGGCGACCTGTTCGACCTGAAGCTGATCGCGGTCAACACCGCGGTGCTGCTGCTGTCGTCGATCACCTACGGCTTCGCGATGCTGGCGATGCAGCGGCGCAAGGTCCGCGGCACCATCGGCTGGCTGCTGGTCACCGGCGCGCTGGGCCTGGTGTTCCTCGGCATCGAGCTGTACGAGTTCCACCACCTGATCCACCTCGGCGCCGGCCCGCAGCGCAGCGCCTTCCTGTCGGCGTTCTTCGCCCTGGTCGGCACCCACGGCCTGCACGTGACCGCCGGCCTGCTGTGGCTGCTGGTGATGTTCATCCAGCTCAAGCAGAACGGCCTGACCCAGACCAACAAGACCCGCATGGCGTGCCTGAGCGTGTTCTGCCACTTCCTGGACCTGGTCTGGATCGGCGTGTTCTCTGTCGTCTACCTGTCGGGAGCCATCTGATGTCCGCACATGACAATCACGCCCAGGGCGCCGGCGGCGAGAGCCACGGCAGCGTCAAGTCCTACCTGACCGGCTTCGTGCTGGCGGCGATCCTCACCATCATCCCATTCTGGGTGGTGATGAGCGGCGGCCTGTCCTCGGCCTTCGCTACCGGCATGGTGATCCTGGTCGCCGGCATCCTGCAGTTGCTGGTGCACCTGGTGTTCTTCCTGCACCTGGACCGTTCCTCGGCCCAGCGCTGGAACGTCAACGCCGGCCTGTTCACCGTGGTGGTGATCGGCATCATCGTCGCCGGCACGCTGTGGGTCATGTGGAACATGAACTACCACATGATGCGCTGAGCAGCGTCGCACGCCGTTCCGCAAAGGCCGCCGCAAGGCGGCCTTTGCTTTTGCGCGATCGGGAAGACCGGCGTCGGCTTGACCCATGTCAGGGCCTGCCTTCCCGGCGCCGGTTAGCCTTGCTCTGCGGGCCTCTGCGGGCCTCTGCGCCCGCGGCACGCGGCGGGGAGGTCCCGCGCCGCCGCCGCTCGTCCTTCCCGCTCCGTCGCGGTACCCACGATGCGCAATCCAACGGAATCCAGCTCCGCCCCCCGCACGCCGCACCTCGCTATGTACCCGTGTTTATTCCGCGGCGGGTGCGGTTTGCGGGTACCGGGCAGGACCACGTCCGCCGCGTTGCCGCGCTCCCCGTCGCGGCGTGCGCCGGCAATTGCCGCAGTCCGCCGCGTCGTCGCCGGCGGCCGTCGCGGAACGGGATCGGCGGAACGCCTGCTGCGGCGGCATTCCGGACCGGCACCGCCGGCTTAGCCGCCCGGGGCGGCATTCCCGCCGTTCCCGGCTTCTCCCCCTGATGGCTTCCCGACCGGCGGGCCCTGGCGCGCGGGAACGGGTGCCTGCGCCTTCCTCCCACCGAAAAAAGCGAGCCACAGCCATGCCACTTCCCAGCCGTTCCCTGCGCCGCAGTTGCCTGTTCCGGGCGCTGTGCCTTTCCCTGGCCGCCACATCCGCGCTGGCCAGCGCGAACGAGGACCCCACCACCCTGGATACGGTGGTGGTCACCGCTTCCGGCTTCGAGCAGAAGCTTACCGAGGCGCCCGCCAGCATCACCATCGTCACCCGCGAGCAGATCAAGCAGCGCCCCTACGCCAGCCTGACCGACATCCTGCGCGACATCGAGGGTGTGGACGTGGACATGGAGGGCAGCAACGACAAGAACGGCATGGGCTACGTCAGCATGCGCGGCATGCCGGCGGACTACACGCTGGTGCTCGTCGATGGCCGGCGGCAAAGCAACATCGGCGACATCTATCCCAACTATTACGGCAGCGGCCAGTCGGGCTTCATCCCGCCGGTGGATGCGATCGAGCGGGTCGAGGTGGTGCGCGGCCCGATGTCCACGCTCTATGGCTCCGATGCCATGGGAGGGGTGATCAACATCATCACCCGCAAGGTGTCGGGCCAGTGGGGCGGGTCGGTGACCCTGTCGCACACCTTCCAGCAGGAGGACCGCTTCGGCGACAACGACAAGGCGGAGGTCTACCTGGATGGTCCGCTGGTCAAGGACAGGCTGGGCCTGGCGATACGCCTGGGCGGATACGACCGCGATGCGGCCAGCCGCGATTACCCTTCCTTGCCGTTGCCGTCGCCGCCGAATCCCGAGGGCAGCGCATGGGACAGCAGGATCAGCGAGGGGCGTTCCAGCGCCGCGGCGACCCACTGGAATGCCGGCCTGCGGCTCGCGTTCACGCCGAACGACGATCACGATTTCCTGCTCGACTTCGACACCTCGAAGCAGAAGTTCGACAACTCGGGAACCCAGGACACCATTGCCAGCCTGTGGCGTGCGGGCAACGCCGTCATTCCCAACCCCGCCCACGATCCTTCCCGTCCTGCCGGGCCCGACAATCCCGATACGATCGCCCGGCGGGTGGTGATGCCGCGCGGCGGCTACGGGCCGCTGCAGCGCTACGAGCGCGAGCAGTTCGCCTTGACCCATGTCGGCCGCTGGAACATCGGTACCAGCACCACCAACCTGATGCGCAGCGAGAATCGCAACCTGGGCCGCACGATGCCGATGATGGTCGACGAGCGGCTCGTGCTCCAGGACCTGTGGAATGCGGCGTGCGTGGCCGCAGGCGATGCCCCGTACTGCAACAACGCCAACGTGAACCAGCTCACCGCCGAACAGAGCGCCCGGCTGGATGCGTTCCTGCCGCGTCCGTTGCGCACCCTGGAGATCCGCCAGTGGGTGTTCGACACGATGCTCGAAATGGGCTTCGGGGACCACCGGGTCACCATCGGGCTGCAGTACCAGGATGCGGAGATGGAAGACAGCGTGTTCGGCATGTACGGCGATGGATTCGTGGCCGGCACCCGCCAGCCGCACAAGCAGTGGGCGCTGTTCGCCGAGGACAACTGGGATTTCGGAAACGGCCTGACCTTCACGTACGGCCTGCGCTACGACCACCACAACGTGTTCGGAAAGCACGTCAGCCCGCGCGGCTATCTGGTCTGGGACGCGAACGCCAACTGGACCTTCAAGGGGGGCATCAGCACCGGCTACAAGACGCCCAAGCCGAACCAGCTGTTCGAAGGCATTAACGGCTTCTGGGGGCAGGGTGACACCCCGGTGGTGGGCAACCCGGACCTGCAGCCGGAGACCAGCACCAACTACGAGCTGGCCGCGTACTACGACAACGGGCGCGGCTTCAACTTCAACGCCACCGTGTTCCTCAACCGCTTCAAGGACAAGATCGCCACCGCGGAGACCATCCGCAACTGCGAGATCGCCGAGCCCGGCGAACGCTGCGTGGAGATCGGCGAAGGCTGGGCGGACGTCGGCCACCTGGTCTTCAACCAGGACGTCAACGTCGACCGCGCGGAGTCGCGCGGCGTCGAACTGGCTGCCGCCTGGGATATTTCCGATGCCTGGTCGCTGCGCGGCAACTACACCTTCACCCGCTCGGAGAACAAGAGCGGCGACGCGGCGGGGCAGCCGATCAGCGGACTGGTCACCTCCTCGACATCGACGCCGGCCAAGCACATGGCCAACGTGACGCTGGATTGGGCGGTCGCCGAAAGGCTCAACCTCTCGCTGGTGGCGGAAGGCCGCTACGACCGCTACCGCGGCGTCAGCGCGACGACCGGCCAGCACCTGTACTACAGCGACCACACCCTGCTGCACCTGGGCGCCAACTGGAGGCTCGGCGAGCACCTGACCTTCAACGCCCGCATCAACAACCTGCTCGACAAGGACTACCTGGCGAGGACGTGCGAGCTGCTGCCGACGCAGGATGGGTACTCCTGTTTCGACAACTACCTGGTCAAGGACCAGCGCCGCAACCTGTGGGTGTCGCTGGGCTACCGCTTCTGACGGTGGGAGGGCGACGACCCGGCCATGGTCGGATCGTCGCCCTTGCCGGTGCGGGCGGAAGCGGAAGGCGGCAGCTCAGCCGGTCGGCTTTTCCCAGGAAATGAAGGCCCAGTGCCGTGGCGGGCGGGCATGCCGCAGCGCGTCGTCGGCATGGTCGTACCAGTCCCGCAGGCGGACGCGTTCGGCCTCGTCGAGTGCGCCCAGCGCCCATTCGGTACGCCGCAGCAGCCCGTCGAAACCCTCGTCGACGCGGGCCGGGGGCGCATCGCTGCGCAGATGATCCACGCGTGGGTGGATGCCCATGCCGTGCAGGATGTTGAGGATGTAGATGTAGTCCGGCGGCGGCAGCAGGTGCCGGCCGAGCGCCTGGACGATCTCCTCGGCGACGGAGTGCCCGCCGATGCGATGGGTCAGGTAGACCCGCCTGCGCGCCTTGGCGTGCAGCTTGGCCAGCGCGGCGGCCATGTCCTCGACCTGGGTCGAGCGCGAAGCCACCACCACGTCGCATTCCGGCACCGGCGTCCAGTCGTCCTCCCAGGCCATGTGCAGCGTGCGCACATTGTCGAGGCCGCGGCTGGCGGCGCTGGCCTGCAGGGCGTCGAGCATGGCGCGGCTGTAGTCCAGCGCGTGGACCTGCCGCAGGCGCGGGGCCAGCGGCAGGCAGATGGCGCCCGGGCCGCAGCCGACGTCGAGCAGGGTATCGCAGCCGGACAGGTCCATGCGGGCGATGAAGCCGTCGGCATAGCCGCTCCGCGACGATCTGCGGTCGAGCTCGTGCACGCGCGCGTCCCAGGCGCTGGCGGGTTTGGGTTGACGGCCGGCGGCGGCCAGGTGGTCGCGGTACAGGCGGCCGAAATCGATGGCGGCGATGGTCATGCGTGGGGTTCCCGGGGAAAAGGTCGATGGGCCGGCAGGCTGGCGGCCACGGCCTGTTCGGAGACGCCGTACAGCGCGGCCAGGTTGCGCGGCGTGGCGGTAGCGTCCGGAGCGCCGAACGCGGCGATGCGTCCGGAGGCGAGCAGCGCGATGCGGTCGGCGATGCGCAGCGCGTGCTCGGGCTGGTGGGTGGACATCAGCACCGCGATGCCCTGGCGGCGCAGCTGCGCGATGTGTTCCAGCACCCGGATCTGGTTGCCGAAGTCCAGGCTGGCGGTGGGCTCGTCCATCACCAGCAGGGCCGGCTCCTGCGCCAGCGCGCGTGCCAGCAGCACCAGCTGCCGTTCGCCGCCGCTGATCGCGGTGTAGATGCGCTGCGCCAGATGGGCGATGCCCAGCGTTTCCAGGCACTGCGCCGCCATCCGCCGGTCGTGCGCGGACGGCGCGGCGAAGCGGCCCACGCGTGCGGCGCGGCCCATCAGCACGACCTCCTCCACGGTGAACGGGAACATGCCCTCGTGCGCCTGCGGCACGTAGCCGACGTGGCGGGCGAAGGCGTTGCGCGACCAGCCGGCCACCGGCTGGCCGAGCACCAGCACCTGCCCGGACAGCGCCGGCAGCAGGCCGAGCAGGGTCTTGAACAGGGTGGTCTTGCCGCTGCCGTTGGGGCCGAGCAGGCACAGCACCTGGCCGTGCGCGATGTCGATGGAGATGTCCGCGCCCACCTGGCGGCGGCGGTAGCCCACGCACAGCGCACGGGTCTGGATGACCGGCCCGCCGGCGTTCATGCGCGCCTCCCGCTGCGGGCCAGCAGGAACAGGAAGAACGGTGCGCCGACCAGCGCGGTGAGGATGCCCAGCGGCAGCTCCATCGGCGCGACGGTGCGCGCCAGGCTGTCGGTGGCGACCAGGAAGCCGGCGCCCAGCAGCAGCGAGGCCGGCAGCAGCCGGGAGAATTCCGGCCCCACCAGCAGCCGCGCGATGTGCGGTACCACCAGACCCACCCAGCCGATGATGCCGGCCAGCGACACCGCCGCGGCGGTGCCCAGGGTGGCCGCGGCGATCAACACCAGGCGCAGCCGGGTGACGTTCACGCCCAGCGCGGCGGCTTCCTCGTCGCTGAGGCTGAGCAGGTTGATCCGCCAGCGCAGCAGCACCAGCGGCAGCAACCCCAGCAGCATCGCCGGGAGCGTGGCGAGCAGTTCGCTGCCGACCACCGCGTTGAGGCCGCCGAGCAGCCAGAAGGTGATGGAAGGCAACTGGGTGTAGGGATCGGCCAGTATCTTCAGCAGGGAAATGCCGGCCCCCAGCAGGGCGCCCACGGTCACCCCGGCCAGCACCAGCACCAGTACCGGATCGTGCCGGCGGACCATGCCCGAGACCAGGTACACCGCACCCACCGCCGCCAGTCCGCCGACGAAGGCCAGCCCCTGTACCAGCGCCAGCGGCAGGCCGAGGAAGATCGCCGCCGCCGCGCCCAGGCCGGCGCCGGACGACACGCCGAGGATGTCCGGGGAGACCAGCGGATTGCGGAACATGCTCTGGTAGGCGGCACCGGCGGCGGCGAGTACCGAGCCGACCAGCACTGCGGCGGCGATGCGGGGCAGGCGGATGTTCCAGACCACGGTTTCCACCGGCTCGGGCAGCCCCGATTCGCCGCCGGACAGGCGGGCGCCGAGCAACCGCAGCAGCTCGTCGGGCGTCACCGGATACTTGCCAGCGCTGAAGGCCCAGGCCAGCACCACCAGCAACGAGGCCAGCGCCACTCCCCAGCCCAGCAACGGGCGCCGCGAAAGCCGCCTCATGCGGTGCCCGCCAGCAGCTTTTCCAGACCGGCCGGGGTGAGCGTGCCGCCATAGAACAGCCGATGGAATTCGACGGCCGCGGCGTTCACCCGTGCCGGCGCCAGCGCCGGGTGGCGGCCGGGGTACAGCTTGGACAGCAGCCACGGCACGCCGATCAGGCGGTTGACGCCGGGCGGGCCGTCGAGCCAGCCGAACGGCAGGCTCGGCGCCAGGTGTACGCGCCGGTTGCGCACCGCCGCGATCGAGCGCCACAACGGGTCGCCCGCGACGCGGGCGGCGAAGGCGGGGTCCTGGGTCAGGACCACGTCCGGGTTCCAGGACAGCAGCTGTTCCATCGACACCCGGGTCAGGCCGCCCTTGCCGGCCTGCGCGGCGACGTTGCGGCCGCCGGCGAACTCGATCACCTCCATGTTGATCGAGCCCTGCAGGCCGGTTTCCAGCCCATCCGGGCCACGGCCGTAATAGACCTTCGGCCGTGCCTGCGGCGGCACCGCGGCCAGCAGCGCATGGGCCAGCGCGACCACCTGTTCGGCATGGCGCGCCAGCCGTTCGCCGCGTTCGGGTACGCCGAGCAGGCGCCCGACCTCGCGCAGCTGCGCTGGGTGCTCGGCGAGCCGGCCATCGACCAGCACGTAGGGCAGGCCGGTCTGCTGCCAGACCCGCTCGGCCGCGGACAGGTAGGTGGCGTTGACCGTGCCGGCGTCCAGGATCAGGTCCGGGCGCAACGTCAGCAGGGTTTCGGTGGAGACCGTGCTGCCGCGCCCGGACAGCCGCCCAAGTTGCGGCAGCCCGCGCTGTGCCGGGGCCAGCAGCGCACGCGCCGGCGGGCTCATGCCCATCGGCCAGCCCAGCAGTTTCGCCGGCGCCAGCACGTAGGCCAGCACCGCCGCCGGCGGGCCGGCGGCGAACACGCGCGCCACCGTGGCCGGTGGCTTGCCGAACGTGGAAACGAGGCCGCCGCGGCGTTCGCCTGCCGCCCACGCCGGCGCCAGGCCCGGTGCCAGCAGCGGCGCCAGCGCGAACGCGCGCAGCAGGTCGCGACGCTTCATGCCGCGCTCCGTTGCAGGCCGAGGCCGTCGAACCATGCCTGCAGTGCTTCGCTGCGCGGTTCCAGCTCGACGCCGGCGTGGCCGGTGAAGGCGCGCCACTCCTGCAGGTAGCGGTCGTTGACCACGGTCAGCAGGGGAATCCCGGCGGCCATCAACGACAGCATCTCGTCGGCCAGTCCCTGGCCGCTGGCCTCCAGCGTGCCGAAGCGGTTGGCGACGGCCAGGTCCGCGCCTTCGGCCAGCACCTGCCGCAACACCCCGCTGGCGGCACTGACGCCGGCCGGGTCCAGGCAACAGCCGCGCGCGCCGGAGCCGAGGTCCTGCGAGATGCGGAAATGCCGCCCGTCATCGTCCAGATCCACCAGCGTCATCCGCTTGCCTTCGAGCCGGTTGTCGCGCGGCAGTTGCACCAGCCCGCGCACCCGCCAGCCGGCCTGGCGCAGGCGCAGGGCGAAACCGGCCAGTACCGCGTCGGCGCCGCCCGGGGTGTCGTGGACGATGGCCGCGATGGGCGCCGGGGGCATGCCCATGTCGCCGGTCGGATGGGATGAAGTCATCAGGGATCGCTCCGCAGCCGCAGGGTCACGCGTTGTACCGTCTTGCCGAAGAAGTGGTAACCCGAACCTCCCTCGGCCAGCAACTCCAGCAACTCGTCGATGGCGCGCACACGGGTACCGCCGACCACGGTAACGCCGCGGCGCGCATAGGGGCCGGCGACCAGCGTCGCGGTCGGACCGATCACCGCGGCCTGCGCGCCGGGTTTGAGCAGCCGCAGCAGCTCGTCCAGGCTGCCGTTGATCAGGGTGGTGCCGGTGGTGATGAACACGTCGGCGCGGGGAATCACCTGCGGCGCGCGCTCCGCCGGCAGGTAATAGGGCAGCTCCTCGGGCTTGAGCGTGCTTGGGTCCAGTTCCAGCACGTTGAACGGCTGGCCGCGCTTGCGCAGCGTGCGCATGTACGGGGGAAACGCGCCGACCAGCGCCACCCGGTGCTGCGGGTCGATCTCCAGCGCATCGAAGGCATCGCCGTCGTCCGGCAGCGCCGACGCGGGCGGCCCGTCGCGCAGCCACAGCGTTTCGACCAGTGCGTTGAGGGTGGCGATGGCCAGCGCGCGGCGCAGGTCCTGCGGACGGTAGAGATCGTCGAGCAGCCGTACCGCACGGCGTCCGCGGATCTTGCCCGGTACCGGCATCGCCCGTGCCGAGCTGGGACAGCACACCGCCTCGGGCACGCTCTTGACCGGTGTCGCGCATACGCCGCCGGCGCCGTTGGAGAGCTTGGCGCCGGTGAAGAAGATGCCGAGTACCGCGCGTTCCAGCTGCAGCGACTCGGCTTCGGGACCCAGCCGTTCCAGTACTTCGGCGTGCAGTTCCTGCAGCAGGGTGGTGTCGGGGTGGGGACGCGGTCGGGCGTTCATCGTGCGGTTCCTGTCTGGCGCGGGAGGGACGGGCCGTTTTCAGGCGGCGGGCTTGTGCGCGAAATGCAGCTTGGTGTTGCCGAGCTCGCCGGGAAGGTCGTGGCGTTCGGCGCCGGCCAATCCGGCCTGCTGCAGGCGCTGGTTGAAACGCTCGATGCCGCATAGCGGGTGGCTGTCGGTCAGCACCGCCTTGTCGAGATCGCGCAGGCCGCCGGGCGCGGTCTCGCAGGCTTCCAGGCAGAACCAGTGCGCCAGGCAGAGTCCCGCGCCCGGATTCAGTGCGGATGCAAGCTGCTCCAGCGCGGCATCGGTGGATTTGCGCACCGGGTACTGGCTGTGGAAAACGACGACATGGTCGAAGCGCTGCCCCTCCGGCGGTGTCAGCGGGGTGCCGGCCACCACCCGTGCCGCTGCGGTGGGCAGCAGCGCGCGCAGGGTGGCGGTGGTGTCGGCAACGGCTTCCGGGGCGACGGCGACGGTGATGTCGACATGCGCGAAGCGCTGGCCGAGGGCGGCGGCAAGCAGGCCGTTGCTGCCATCGAAGCAGAGCATCGTGCGTGCCTGCGACAGCGCCTGCGACGTTTCCAGGCGTTCGGCGAGCCGGCGTGCTTCGCCCAGGAACGGCGCGCGCGCCAGCGTGGAGAAGCGGGATGGAGCCTGGCGCCAGTCCGGGCCCATGAAGCGGTGCAGGTCCGACCAGCCGCAGGCCGGGTCCAGCAGGTCGTCGAGCACGCCGCCCTGGTACCAGTCGCCATCGGCGCACAGCACGTCGGCCAGCGCCGCCGGCAAGCGATAGGCCAGGCCATCGCGTTCCAGCAGCCCCAGGTCCTGCAGCGATTGCAGGAAGGCCCCCAGGTGCGCGCCGCGCAGGCCGGTGGCTTCGGCGATGGCCGCGCGCTCGGCCGGGCCATGCTCCCGCAGCCAGTCGAATACGCCGCTGCGGAAACCGGCGCGCAGCACCTGGAAGTGCTTGTAGCCGTCGATGACGCGGGCGACCGCGGCCGTTTCCGGCGGCGGCACCGCGGTGGCGAGGGAGAGGGGCGTGCTGCTGGCTTGCAGGAGGTTCATGGCCGTTGTTCCGGTTCGGGTGGGTTCATGGCAGGAGTGGCGTCGCCTGCGGGCCGCCGGCCAGGATTTCTCCTGCCTGGGCGCGCGACAGCGCGACGCCGAAAAGGTCGCGGTAGAAATCCCGGGTGCGCTCGACCAGGTCGATGTGGCGCACCGCCTGCGGATGGAACTGGTGCGCGGCCCACAGCGCCATCAGCGGCTGCTCGGCGGTGCGGTTCCCCCAGCTGTGGGCGCCGCAGGGCGCAACCAGCACGCGGCCCGTGCGCACCGCACGCAGGCGGGCGAAACGCCGGTCGCGATGCATGCTTTCGAGTTCTTCCGGCCCGGAGACGATCAGGATGTCCGGGTCCCAGGCCAACAGCTGTTCCAGGCCGAAGGCGCCGGCATGCGCGCCGCGACCGGCGGTCACGCTGTCGCCACCGCCGGTGCGGATCCACCACTCGGCGATCAGGTGCGGCCGGCTCAGCGTCTTCGGGTTGAAATAGAGCACGCGCGGGCGTGGCAGCGGCTGCGCGTGCAGCGCCGTCTCGACTTCGTCGACCAGGGCGTCGAAGCGCGCCACATAGCGTTCGGCGGCGGGGGGGTTGTCCAGCAGTCCGCCCAGCAGCGTGATCGCGGTCTTGACCTCGTCCGGTTGCGACCACGACAGCTGGAAGGCCGGCAGCCCGAGCCTGCGCAGGCTCTGCGCCGAGCTGCGGTCCATGGTCAGGACCAGGTCCGGGGCGGCGCCGAGCAGCGCTTCCAGGTTGGGAGTGCGGTCGAGGTTGGACAGCGAAGGCCGCCCGATCAGGTGCGGCGCGAACCGGTACTGGTACCCCCAGCGCGGCTGGCGTGCGAATCCGGGCAGGCCGTTGACGATGCGCTCGCCGCGGCCCACCGCGAACACCAGGCTGTTGAGTACCGGCGTCGCACCGAGGGTGACCACCCGCTCGATGCGTTGCGGCACCTGCACCGGATCGCCGGCCATGTCGTGCACCACCCGCATCGGCGCCGCCCAGGCCGGGACGGCGAGGGACAGCAGCAGGAGCAGCAGGCAGCGCCATCGCATGGGCAGGATCCGCTTCACAGGCGGGGAACGCAGGCGGCCGGTATGCCGTGCCGCGACAGCACGTCGATGGGCGTGCCGTACAGCGCCGAAAGTGCAGGGCCCTGGAGCACCTCCGCGGCACGTCCGCTGGCATGCACCCGGCCACCGTGCAGGGTGACCACGCCTGCATCCAGCAGCAGCGCGTGGTCGGGCTGGTGGCTGGTGACCAGCAGCGACAGGCCGTCGCCGGCAAGCTCGCGCAACACGCCCAGCACCCGCGTCTGGTTGCCCAGGTCCAGGCTGGCGGTGGGTTCGTCCATCAGGAACAGCCGTGCCTGCTGGGCCAGTGCGCGCGCGATCAACGCCAGCTGCCGTTCGCCACCGCTGACCCGGTTGAATGCCCGCCCGGCGAGATGGGCGATGCCCACGCGCTCCAGTGCCTCCCAGGCGATGCGGCGGTCGCGCGTGCCGGGCATGGCCAGCGGGCGCAGGTGCGGGGTGCGTCCCATCAAGGCGATGTCCAGCAGGCTCAGCCCGCTGTCGCCGGCCGCCTGCGGGACGTAGGCGAGCTTGAGCGCACCGGCGCGGGTCGTGGAGATGGGGGCGCCATCGATGCGCACGTGGCCGCTTTCCGGACGCAAGGCGCCGATCAGGCAGCGCAGCAGCGTGGTCTTGCCGGTGCCGTTGGGGCCGAGCAGGCACAGGATCCGGCCTGCCTCCAGTTCCAGGTCGATGCCGTCGAGGACCGGCGCCTGTCCGGCGGCATGGCGGTACACCAGGCTTTCCACGCTCAGGACCACTGCCGTTTCCTCGACCGGGCCAGCAGCGCCACGAACAGCGGCGCCCCCAGCAGCGCGGTGACGATGCCCAGCGGCAGTTCGGCGGCGAACGCGCCGCGGCACAGGTCGTCCACCAGCAGCAGGAACACCGCGCCGAGCAGCGCGGAGGCCGGAAGCAGCCGGGCGTAACCCGGGCCGACCAGCATCCGCGCCAGGTGCGGAACCAGCAGGCCGATCCAGCCGATGACACCGGACAGGCTCACCGCCGCGGCGGTCATCAAGGTGGCGGCGGCGATCAGCAGCAGGCGCAGGCGGCGCACCGGCACGCCGAGGGTCGCGGCTTCGTCGTCGCCGGCCTCCATCACCTGCGTGGGCCAGCGCAGCAGGAACAGCAGCACGATGCCGAGCAGCGAGAACGGCGCGGCGAACGCCAGGTCGGGCAGGGTGACGCGCCCCAGGCTGCCGAGCAGCCAGAACACGATGGCCGGCAGCGTGTCGAGCGGATCGGCCAGGTATTTCAACGCCGAGGTCATGGCCTGGAACAGCGCGGAGACCACCAGTCCGGCCAGCACCAGCACCAGCGTCGAATGCCGGCCCAGGTGGCCGGCGACGAAGATCGCCGCGGCCACCGCCAGCACGCCGCCGGCGAAGGCCAGGCCCTGCACCGCCAGCGCACCGCCGCCGAGCAGCATGGCCAGCGCCGCGCCGAATCCCGCCCCCGAGGTGACACCGAGGATGCCGGGCGAGGCCAGCGGATTGCGGAACAGGGTCTGATACGCGGCACCTGCCGCGGCGAGGTTGGCGCCGACCAGCATCGCCGCCAGCACCCGCGGCAGCCGCACCGACAGCACCACGTTCTCGACCATCGCCGGCTGCGGGGAGGGCCGGTCGAGCAGCGCCGACCACAGCACCTCCAGTACCTGTGCCGGGGACAGCGGGTAATGGCCCAGCCCCATCGAGGCGACCGCCGCGCAAGCGGCCATCGCGCCGAGCAGGGCGATCGAAGCGCGGGCGCGCCGCTCGCCGGGGAACAGGCGCAGGTCGCCCTGTACGGTGTTCATGGCGCCGCGCCCGCCGCGTGTCCGGCCCGTTGCGACCGCCTCGGGCGCAAGCGCGCGCCCGGCGGCATTGCGGCCGGACCTGCCGTCAGCGGTTGCGAAGGGGCGCGCATGGTCGTGGAGATGTCCTTGGCCTTTCGGATCTGCCCCGGGGTGGGGCGCTTGGGCCGGCGTTGCCGCGATCCCCGGAAACGGATCGTGCGCGGCCTGCCACCCGGGAAGCGGAGGGGATTGCATCGGAATGGTGTCGACTTTATAGCGGGCCGGTCGCGCCGGCTTTGACCTGGGTCAAGCGAGGCGGCGGGCGCGCCGACGATGCCGGCATGGCAGGGCGTTGCCGGAAAGACCTTTCGGTGTTCCGCGGGCGGAAGAACACGCACGGGTTGCCGCCGGCAGCGGTGGACGCGCGGGATAACGGCAACGCTGGCCTGCCCGACCCGCGGACCTCGCGATTGCGTGCCGGGCTTCCTTTGCTTTCCCGGAGCCACCGGCGATGCTGCTCGCCAGGGATGAAGGAGGAACAATGGAACGACGCAAAGTGCTTTCCGTCGCGGTCGCGCTGGCCGCGGCCGGGGCGATCGCAGGCGCGTGGCTGGGCGGCGGCTGGCTGCCGCTGCACTACGGCTGCAAGCCGCTGGCCACGCTGCTGATCCTGTGGATGGCGGCGGCGGTGCCGGCGGACGATGCACGCTATCGGCGGCGGGTACTGGCCGGGCTGGTGTGTTCGCTGGCCGGCGACGTGCTGCTGATGCTGCCGGGCGACCATTTCGTGGCGGGGCTGGTGGCGTTCCTGCTGGCGCACCTGTGCTACATCGCCGCGTTCGTGCCGGGCATGCGCCGGCGCGATGCGGCATGGGCGGCGCTGCCGCTGCTGCTTTATGCCGGGCTCAACCTTGCCGGCCTGTGGCCGTACCTGCCGCCGGCATTGAAGGCGCCGGTGCTGGCCTACGTGCTGGTGCTGGCGGCGATGGCGATGGCCGCGATCGCGCGCTGGCGCGGTGCCGCGCGGACTTCACCTCTGCGCGGGGCGGCGGGATCGGCGGCGGCCGGCGCGTTGCTGTTCGTCGCCAGCGACTCGCTGCTGGCCTGGGACCGTTTCGCCGGCGCGGTGCCGGCACCGGCGCTGGCGGTGCTGGCGACCTATTTCCTCGCGCAGTGGTGCATCGCCCGCTCGGTCTCAACCGGCGCGAATCCGGCACGCTAGAGTAGCGGCCCAGTCCCACACGGAACCCACGATGGCCAAGACCACGGGCAAGGCCCGCACCGCCTATGTCTGCAGCGAATGCGGCGCCGAGTACAGCAAGTGGCAGGGCCAGTGCGGCGAATGCGGAGTGTGGAACGCACTGGCCGAGATCGTGCTGGAAAGCGCGGTCGCGGCGAAGTCGCCGAGCACGCTGTAGAACTCCCCGGCGGCCTCGTCCGTCTCGGGCCGGCTGAACCCGGTCCCGACCGGATCGTAGAAGACGAGGTCGCTGTGCG
>CAZEVP010000047.1:0-23479 GCA_964515735.1 uncultured Verrucomicrobiaceae bacterium
TCCTTGATGCGATGGGTATGGATGACATCGGGGCGGTGTTGACGCAGCAGGGCGCAGAGGCCGCGCAGGATTGCCAGGGCGCTCATCCGGCTTTCGTCGAGGATGTCGACCGGCACGCCCGCGGTGCGCAGGCGACTGGCCAGTTCGCCATCGTTCATCAGGACCGCTCGCGGCTCGATGTCGTCGCGCAACCGCAGCTGCGACAGCAGCGTATGGAGCTGCACTTCGGCGCCCGCCCAGCGGTCGCCGGAGGCGATGTGCAGCACGCGCAGCGGTCTCTGCGGGTGATCGGTGGTGATTGGTTGCGACGGGGACAAAGGCAGGTCCAGCTACTAGAATGGCTCGCGTCCGACGGCGCATCCTCGCGCCGTTTCGAGTGCGGCAATGGTAGCAGTGAAGCGGTGTCATCGCGATGACGCGGCGCCCGGTCATCATTGCGGCCCTGCCATCGTCAAGGATCGCCCGCGTTCATGACCAAGTTTCTGTTCTGGCTCTTCCTCCTGCTCGCGCTCTACAGCTACTTCATCTACCCGCTGCTGCTGTCGCTGCTGCTTAAGCTGCGCAGCACCCGCGTCGTGCAGCCCGGTACCGGCGATTCGCTGCCGTCGTTGTCACTGATCGTCACCGCCTACAACGAGGAGGGGCGCATCCGTGAGAAGCTCGACAACATGCTGGCGCTCGATTATCCGGCAGAGCTGCTGGAGCTGATCGTCGCCTCCGACTGCTCGACCGATGCCACCGATGCGATCGTCGGCGAATACGCGGCGCGCGGGGTGAAGCTGGTGCGCGCGGCTGAACGGCTCGGCAAGGAGAATGCGCAGTGGGCCGCGATCCAGGCGGCGACGGGTGAGGTGCTGGTGTTCTCGGATGTCGCCACGCAGATGCCGGAAGATGCGCTGCGCAGGCTGGCGGCTTACTTCGCCGATCCGCAGGTCGGCGCCGTCTCCAGCGAGGACCGTTTCATCAGCCAGGACGGCGAGGTGGCGGGCGAGGGCGCCTACGTCCGCTACGAGATGTGGCTGCGGCGGATGGAGTCGGGGCTGGCCGGGCTGGTCGGACTCTCCGGTTCGTTCTTCGCCGCGCGCAAGAGCGTCTGCACCGAGTGGGACATCCACTCGCCGAGCGACTTCAACACCGGCCTGAACTGTGCTCGCGCCGGCCTGCGCGCCGTCACCGCACCGGACGTGCTCGGTTTCTATCGCGATCTGAAGGACCCGGCCAAGGAGTATCAGCGCAAGGTGCGCACGGTGCTGCGCGGCATCACCGCGCTGGCACGCCATCCGGACGTGCTGAAGCCGGCGCGCTTCGGCCTGTTCGCCTTTCAGGTCTGGAGCCACAAGCTGATGCGCTGGCTGGTGCCGTGGTTCCTGCTGGCACTGTTCATGGTGTCGCTCAACGTCGCCGGGCGCGGTGCGATCTACACATTGGCACTGCTGGGCCAGTTCGCTTTCTATGGTCTGGTACTGGCAGCGCACCTGAAACCGTCGCTGCGCGACAACGGCGTGATCAAGATCATCTACTTCTTCGTGCAGGTGAACATCGGCATCGCCCACGCGACCTGCCAGTATCTGGGCGGCAAGCGCATGACCACCTGGCAGCCGTCGGCCCGATGACCCGGATTCCGTTGCTCTGCGACGATCTGCCACCCGCCGGCCATCCGTTGCTGTGGCGCCCCGCCGAGGCGGTGCTGCCATCGCTGCCGGGGTTCACCCCGCTCGGGTTGCAGTCCGGCACGGCGGCGCTGGCGGCGGCCATCATGCTGGCGCGGTTGCGCCGGCCCGAGGTGGCTGCCCCGCAGGTGATCCTGCCCGGCTATGGATGCCCTGATCTGATAGCCGCAGCGCGCTTCGCCGGTGTCGAGCCGCTGCTGGTCGACATCGGTGCGGATGACCCTGGTTACGACCTCGATGCGTTGCAGCAGGCGTTGACCGCCGACGTCGTGGCGGTGGTGGCGGTCAATTTCCTCGGCATCGCCGAGCGCCTGGCGGCGATTCGCGAGCGCCTGGCGGCGGCGGGCAGTACGGCGGCGCTGATCGAGGATGACGCGCAGTGGTTTCCGGAGCCGGCCGACGCTGCTTGGCGCGGTGATCTGGTCTGCACGAGTTTCGGACGCGGCAAGCCGGTATCGCTGCTCGGTGGTGGAATGCTCTGGGTCGATGCCGCCCATGCCGATGCGATCGCGCGGTTGCCGCTTGGTCCGGCCGTCGAGCCTGGCGCGTCGTTTCGGGTTCAGGCCGCGTTGATCAATCTGCTGCTGCACCCGCGTTTCTATGGGTTGATCAACCGCAATCCGCTGTTTTCGCTGGGGCAGACCCGTTTCAAGCCACTGACCGGGTTGCGTGCGCTCGACCAGTGCCGGCGCTCGCTGCTGGTTGCCAATGTGGCTGCGCATGTCGGTCGCTCCCGCGAGCGCGAACAGGCGTTGTCGGCACTGCTGGCGCAGACGCCGGCACTGCTCGATCTGGCGGCGGTGGCCAATGAACGCAAGGGCCGGCTGCTGCGTTACCCGGTGCTGTGCCGCGACCGCGATCAGCGCGATGCGCTGTGGCAGGCATTGCAAGCGGCGGGGCTGGGGGCCACCGCGATGTATCAGTGCGTGCTGCCGGAAGTCGATGGTGTCGACGGCGTCAGAGCGGCGGGGTCGCTGACGGGAGCCCGGCGGTTCGCCGAGCGGCTGCTGACACTGCCGGTGCACGCCGGTGTTGCGAGGCGGCACCTGCAGCGGATGGCGGAGGTGTTGCGGCGTCTGGCCTGATGGTGACGGTCAGCGTTTCGCCTTGGCCTGTTTCAGGTGGTCGGCGATCTCGGCGGCATCGGGCGCCAGTCTGACGGCCTTTTCCAGCACCTCGACGGCGCCTTCGGCATCGCCGCTCTGCAGCAGCAGCCAGCCATAGGTGTCGAGAACCGCCGCGCTCTCCGGTGCCAGTCGGGTTGCCTGCTGTGCCAGTGGCAGGGCGCGCTTGTCGCCGGGGCCATAGAGGATCGCGAGATTGTTCATGGCGATGACGTTGCCGGGATTGCGCTGCAACAGTTTCTCGTAACTGGCGATGGCCTGAGTTCCCTTGCCATCGCTCTGCAGTTGCATCGCCTCCAGCAGCAGCGGCTGCTGGCTCTGCGGCAGTCGGCGCTGCCACTCCCCGACGAAGGCCGCCGCTGCTGCCGCGTTGGTGCGCTGCAGCTGACCGTACAGCTTGGCGGCGATCTGGTCGTTCTGACGCTGCCGCCACAGCTGCTGGTAGTGTTCGGCGGCTTTCGACGGCTGGTCGTTGGCCGCCTCCAGGTCGCCCTTCAGCTCTACCACCACTGGCGTCGTGCCGTGGTTGCCTTCCAGCTGCGCGATGATCTTTTCCGCTTCCTTGAACTGGCCGGCGCGAATCTCGGTGGTGGCGAGCAGCGCGGTCAGCTGGCGATCGTCCGGCGTGCCGGCGAGCCCCGCGAGCAGCGCGGCGCGTGCCTTGTCGTAGTCGCGTGCGGCCAGGGCGGTGCTGGCGACGACGCTGGTATGAAGCTGTCGCACGTTTTGCAGGTAGGCAGTCGGCGCCCCCGTCGTACTGGGCAGCACTCTTTCCGCATCGTCGAGCCTCTGGTTGCGGAGGTAGTACTCGACCAGAACGGCACGCGCCGTCGGGGTATCGCTGGTGGCGAGGATTCTCGATTCGAGCGAGCGATCACCCGGTGCCGGTTTGCCGTTGTTCAGCTCGTCCGCCGAGATCAAGCCCTTGAGGGCGGCGATGCTGTTGCCATCGGCGGCGACGAGCTCGCGGTAGGTCGCGGCGGCCTGTTCGACGTTGCGCTGCATCAGATCGATCTGGGCCAGATGCAGTTTGGCGGCGGTCAGTGTCGGCTCCAGCTGCAGCGCCCGCTGCAGCGCCGGCCGGGCCAGGTCGAGGCGCTTGCCGGCCATCGCGATGCGCCCGAATTCGAGCTGGCTCTCCGCCTTGTCCGGATTGGCATCGGCCATCTTGCGCGCCGCGGCGATGGCCTGATCGTGCTGGCCGGCGGCGAGGTAGGCGCTGACCAGCAGTTGCCACAGCGTATGGTCCTCACCCTGTTTCAGGCTGGCGGTCAGCAGATCAATGGCCTGTTGCGGGCGTCGGTCGATCAGGTAATAGCGCGCGAGCAGGGCGGTCACCGGGCGGCTGTCGGGCGCCTGCCTGTGCGCCTCTTCGAGCAGCTTCCCGCCGCGGGCCGACTCTCCGGTCTGTGCCAGCGCGATGCCGACCAGCGCCTTCAGTGACGGGTTCTCCAGCCGGCCCTTTTCTTTCGGGTCGACCAGTTCGAGCAGCTTGGCCGGTTGATTGAGCTGCAGCTGGGCCGAGGCGAGTGTCACCAGAACCTCGTCCGGTGCGACTTCGGGATCGACGCTGCTGCCGAGATACTCGGCGGCACCGGCGAGATCCTTGTGCGCGTACCGGATCAGGCCGAGCAGCATCCCGGCCAGTTCGTTGCGCGACTTGTCGTAGACCTCGGTCAGTAGCGGCTCGGCCTCATCGAGCTTGTCGTTGCGGAAGAGTTCGAAGGCGCGATCGAATTTTTCCTGCAGTTCGGCGCCGGCCGGGTTGGCGTTGCGCAGCGTCTTCGAATAGATCATCGCCTCGGTCGTGCGCCCCAGGCGGGTAAGGATACTGGACAGGCTGCGCAGCACCTGGGACTTCTCCGGCGTCATCAGGTCGGCGTCGGGCAGCTGCATCATGGCGCGCGTCAGCAACTCCTCGGCGCGTTCTAGCTCGTTGTCCTGCTCGGCCAGCGTGGCGGCCAGCGTCAGTGCCGGAATCGATTCGGGGTTGGCCGCCAGCAGCTGTTGCACACGCTGCCGGGCTTCGGCCGCGTTGCCTTTCATGACGTCGAGGCGCACCTGGGCCAGCTGTGCCGCCAGCGCCTCCTGCGGGAAGGCCTCGGCCTTGCGCAGGACCTGTGCCGCCTCGTCGTGGCGGCGCAGCCCGAGCAGGGCTTCGCCGCGCAGTCGCAGCAGGCGCGGGTCGCTGTCGCGCCCGGTGCTGGTGGTGGCGTCGATGAGCCGAAGGGTCGATTCGAATTTGTTCTGCTGAAGATAGGCCTGTGCCAGCGCCTGCGTGATGCGCGGGTCGCCGCTGTCGGCAAGGGGTTCGAGCAGCGCCGCGGCATCGCGCCCCTGACCGAGATCCAGCAGGATCGTGGCGAACTGCAACAGGGCGCCGGCATTGTCCGGCGCCTGCTGTCTGGCGTTCTGTGCCTCGATGATCGCCGCGCGATACTGGTGTTGCTGGCGATAGTTTTCCGCGCGCTCGATGTGCTGGCTGACGCTGCCGGTGCTGGCGGTCTTGTCGGCATCGCCACCGCACCCGCTCAGTGCGGTGACGATGGCCGTCATCAGCAGCAGCGGGCGAGTCGAAGCTGGCAACAGGGTGTGGAGATGTTTTTTCATATTCATTCGTCGATTCTCGTTGCGAGCGGCCGGCATGACGGGGTCGAGAGTGCTGCGCGGCCTATTCGGCTTCGCCCGGAATGTTGATCTCGTACTTCTTGACGAGGTCGTACAGGGTCGGGCGCGTGATGCCGAGTTGCTTGGCGGCGGCCGAATAGTTGCCGTCGGTGAGCGTCAGCGCGCGCTTGATGGCGGTGATCTCGGCCTGCTGGCGCACGTGGCGCAGATTGATCGACAGCGCCTCGGGGCTTTCCAGCGCGAGGTCGATCGACGAGATGAAGCGATCCTCGCACATGATGACGGCGCGCTTGATCTTGTTTTCCATTTCGCGAATGTTGCCGGGCCAGTGGTAGGCCTCTATTGCTTCCGCCGCCTCCGCGGTGAAGCCGCTGATGCGGCGGCCGTGCAGATCGCAGTAGCGGTCGAGGAAGTGCCGGGCCAGCAGGATCTTGTCGCCGGCGCGCTCGCGCAGCGGCGGAATGTTGATGACCACTTCGCAGATTCGATAGAAGAGGTCTTCGCGAAAGGTGCCCTCGGCCACCATCGCTTCGAGATTCTTGTTGGTGGCGCAGATGACGCGCACGTCGACCGGAATCTCCTCGCGCCCACCGACCCGCTCGATCACGCGCTCCTGCAGGAAGCGCAGCAGCTTTGCCTGCAGGGCCAGCGGCATGTCGCCGATCTCGTCGAGGAACAGGCTGCCTTCGTGGGCGACCTCGATCTTGCCCAGCGTCCGCTTGGCGGCGCCGGTGAAGGCCCCCTTCTCGTGGCCAAACAGCTCGCTCTCCATCAGGTTTTCCGGCACGGCGGCGCAGTTGATGGCGACGAAGCGATTGTCGACACGCGGGCTGAGGTTGTGGAGTGTGCGTGCCAGTACTTCCTTGCCGGTGCCGCTCTCGCCGAGCAGGGTGCAGGTGATGTTGCTCGGCGCCACCTTCTCGATCATCCGGCAGACGCGCAGCATCAGCGGATCCGAGGCGATGACGCCGGAGAGCGGGGAGTTGCGCTGTTCCTGCAGACGACGATTCTGCGTTTCGAGCTGATGGATGTTGTAGGCACGCTCGACGATCAGGTTCAGCGTCTCGGCGTGAATCGGCTTCTGGTAGAAGTCGTAGGCGCCGAGCGCGACGGCGCGAACGGCATTTTCGTAGTCGTGGTTGCCGGTGATGACGATGATCTTGGTCGAGGGGGCGAGGCGCAGGATCTCCTGGATGGTCTTGAAACCTTCGCTGACCCCTTCCGCATCCGGCGGCAGGCCGAGATCCTGCAGCACCACCGATGGCTCATGCTGCCTGACTGCCGCGATGGCGCTCTCCCGGTCACCGGCGACGACGACGTTGTACTTGTCGAAGTTCCAGCGGAGCTGGCTGCGCAGCCCGATATCGTCCTCGACGATCAGCAGGCTGTCTTCGGGAGCTAGTCTGGTCATAGGGTGCGCCGTGGCCGGATCATGTCTGCACTGCGGGGAGCGTGATCGTGAACGTGGAGCCTTCGCCGGGGGCGCTTTCCACCTCGATGCTGCCGCCCAGCGAGGCGATGAATTCGCGTGTCTGATAGGCGCCGATGCCCATCCCCTTGCCGGATTTGGTCGACACGAAAGGCTTGAACAGCTGCGAGCGGATGAACTCCTGGCTCATGCCGATGCCGTTGTCCTCGACAATGATAACGGCATTGTTGTCCTGTTTGCGCAGTGTGATGTCGACGAAGCCGCTGTTGTCGGTCGCCTCCTGGGCGTTGCGGATGATGTGGGTCAGGGTCATGACCAGCCGGTCCGGGTCGGCGTTGACCCGGATGTCGGTCTGCTCCAGCCGCAGGGTCGGCGTCGGTCGCTGCTCCTTGCACTTCTTGACCGCATCCATCAGTGCCCGGTGCAGTTCGAGGCTGCGCAATTCGCTCGGTTCGTTCTGTTGCAGCTTGCGCAGCAGATTGTTCATGCGGGCGACCGAGTTCTCGATCGTCAGAATGGCGTCTTCGAAGAAGGCGGGGTTGTCGCGGTGGCGCGAGGCGTTCTGCACGACCAGCGCCTGCTGTGCGATCAGGTTCTTCAGGTCGTGCATGATGAACGCGGTCAGGCGGTTGAAGGCGTCGAACTGGCGCGACTCCGCCAGCATTTCCGCCGCCTCGTGACGATCGAGGTAGGAGGCGACCTGGCGGCTGACCGTCTTCGCCAGATCGAGATCTTCCCAGGTCAGCGACTTGTCGCCGTCCGGTTCGAGCAGCAGCAGAAAGCCGAGCAGCTCCGTCTCCGTCAGCAGCGGCAGTATCAGCCACGCCCGCTCCAGTTGGCGCACCCACTCCGGCAGCAGAGCGTTGAAGGTTCCCAGTGGTTCGTCGATCGACGCGCTCGGCGAGAAGACCCACTCCTGCTGTTTGAGGGTGCTGCTGAAACTGCTGTCGACCGGCTCGTCCATCTGCTCGGGGAGTGCCAGCCCGATGGCGTGCACGGGGGCGAAGCGATCGCCGCGCCGCAGCCACAGTACGCCGCCGGGGCTCTTGAAGATGTCGGCGACGGCGCGTATCGCCCGCTCCTGCAGGTTGTCGTTGTGTTGCGACGGGCGCGACAGCGAGTTGATCAGCTTCAGCCATTCGACCCGGTAGTCGTACTTGTGGTGAAAGAAGTGCTTGTTGATCCAGACGTTGATACGGGAGCGCAACGTCTCCGAGGCCGCCACCGCGACGATGGCCAGCAGCGCGATGAAGACCAGCAGTATCTGGATGGCCGATCCCCAGTTGCCGCCGTAGATCTGCACGTAGTAGCCGGCGATGGCCATCAGCGCGAGGAAGATGCCGGCACTGGTGAGGCTGGCGGTGTAGAACACCACCGGGCGCGAAATGGTCAGGCGTGCCGGCTGGCTGTCGCGGGTCTCGATGATCAGGGCACCCAGCGCGATGATCAGGGCGGCCACGGCGTTTATCGCGCCGCGCGCCTGCCACAGGTCGGGGTCGAGCCGATCGAAGATCAGTCCGTGCGAGAACATGTAGATGTCGTAGGCGAACAGTGCGGCCAGGGCGATGCTGACGAGCTTGATCAGGCGCGGCTTGTGCGTGTTTCGATACAACTGTTCGATCGAGACCAGTGCAAAGATCGCCAGCGCCAATCCCACCCAGATGATGAATGACGAGCTGTGCGCCAGCCGGTGGTCGCCGAGCTTGAGCCAGAGTGCGGCTGCGGTGGCGATGATCCACGAGCCGTGGAGAGCGAGATGAACGAGTGGCGGCAGCCGCCGCTGGGTGACGAACATCAGGCAGGAGATGACGGCGACGATCCAGGTGCTGTCGCGGGCGACCTCGAACATCAGCAGCGATGCGTTGTCCAGCGGACGCCAGTAGTGGCCGATGGCGATGGCGAGCTGCCACAGCGCCGACACGGCTGCGGCAAGCGCCATGCTGAGCGGCAGCCGGCCGCGCAGCCGCAAGTGCCCGAAAACCGCCGCCAGTGTCAGAAACAGGCCGGCGCCGACGAGATTGCTGAAAAGGGTTATCTGATCCTGCGGCATGGACGGGCGGCGTTTGCGTTGAGTCTGTCGTCAGCGGATGTGTGGGGCAGTCGATGAGCCGTCGTCAGCTGGCCGGAGTCTTGCCGAGCTGACGCAGGTTGCTGACGATATTTTCCATCGCCCTGTCGAACAGAACGCCGGTCTCCAGCGGAATGGCGCGGCGTTGTTGCATGTCGTAGGCGAAATCCTTGCGCGAGCGCTCCATGACCTTGAAGCCGAAGCGGTTGACGAAGACGTAGCTGTCCGAGACGTCGATCTTCGCCGACAGTTTGCAGCGCAGGATCTTGCCGCGCCGGCTGTCCTCGTAGGAGACCCAGGTGCCGATCGGCAGCGAGTCCGCCTTCTTGATGAATTCGTAGGTCAGCGCCTTGTAGCGCGCCTGCTGGCGTTCGAGCGCTGTCATCTCCTGCCAGCTCTTGCTGCCACTGCCGGGCGTGTGGCCGAGTGCGATGGCCTGCTCGGCGGTGATCGAGCGCATCGCGATCCGATCGCCGGTCTGCAGCTGGTCGAGGATCTCGCCGATGGTGCGAATCGACTGTTGCGACGCTTCCGCGGTGGAGGAGATACGGGTCAGGCCATGGGCGATCCGCTGCAGCAGCACCGGTTTCATCTTGCCGAGCCGCTGCAGCGATTTGGCATCGTCCTGGCGGTGCGAGGCCCAGATCAGATCGTCGATCAGTTGCATCGCTTCGAGCCACTCGGGGCTGTCCTCGCCGTGCTTCAGGTGGATCAGCACGAGCAGCTGCTGCCAGTGTTCGGTCAGGAATTCGCTGATGGCGGGGGGCAGCTCCAGCCGTTCGAGTTTGCCGAACAGCAGCTTCTGCACCGCGCCCTTCGCCAGCTGGGTCTTGGCCTGGCCTTCGATGGCCTGGCTGGTGCGGCGCTCGACCAGCGACGTGCGGTGCTGCTCCTGCTCGATGAACTCCTGCAGCGCGATCAGTTTCTCCGCGAAGATCTGCTCGTTGTCGGCGTACTTCTCGTTGATCGCCTGCACGATCTCGAACACCTTGGTGTACAGCTTGTCCTTCTTCAGCTGCTCGGATTCGTCCCAGCCGATGCTGGCATCGGCGATCGCGTTGATCAGCTTGCGGGCCGGATGGTTGGCCTGGTTGAAGAAGGATTTGTCCTTCAGCGCCACTTTCAGAATCGGGATCTGCAGGCGGCTGATGAGTGCCTGAATGGCGACCGGCAGATTGCGATCGTCGAGCACGAAGTCGAAGAACATCGATACGAGGTTGATGACATCTTCGTCGGGCTGCTGCAGCGCGCGCGGCGCTTCGGCGTTGCCGCTGGTGAGCAGGCCCGAGATCAGCTGCCGCAGATCGATCACCGGCGCCAGCGTGGCATCCGGCTCGTCGGCCAGCGGCGTCTGCTGCAGCGACAGCAGGCCGAGCAGCTCGGTGCTGTTCATCACCGGTCCCGGGTTGCTGCTGTAGCTGGTGTAGTTCGGCAGCCGGGTCAGCCCGAGCCGGCGCATGCTGGCGAGCAGGTTGGTCAGTTCGCTGAAGTCGAACTGCATCGGCATCTCGCCGGTTGCCAGGGCGCCGGCTTCGGCGCTCGCGGCGATCGCGTCCACCGGCGATTTGCCGGTGTCATCGGGCTGTTTGTGGATGGTGCGGCTGATCTTTGGCAGCACGCCGGCGTTGATCAGCAGTTCGTTCGCCGCGCTGTAGACCCTGATCAGCCGGCTGATCACCAGTCGATCGAACTGCTTGAAGATGATGATCTTGGCTTTGATGTTGATGTCGAACAGTTCGCACGCGGAGGCGAAGCTGCGGCAGATGCGCTCCGGGTCGAGCGGGTTGTTGTCCTGGTCGACGGTGATACGGGGAATCAGGTAGTCGAGGCGGGTGGTCAGGTGGTACAGCGGCTCCTGGCAGTTGACCCTGGCCTTCGAGATCATGCCGCTGATGGCGACCTCCTGCTCCAGCGTGTCGTTCTGCACCAGCGTGAGGTTTTCCGAGCCGATCTCTTCCTGGCCGTTGCCGCCGAAGGGTGAGACGTTGTTGGCCAGCGAGATGAAGCCCTGCTCGTAATGTTGCCTGAAGCTGTTGATGACGCCGGCCTTCTTGACCCGCAGTTCGCGCATCGATTCGAAATAGAGATTCTGCTCGGCGTTGCTGACGGCCCGGCTCGACAGGTCGAAGAACAGGTCGTCGCAACTGCTGAACAGCTCGTCGAGGCTGTTCAGCAGGATGGAGAGCGCGTCGTCCTTGATCTGGCGCAGCAGCGGCGGCAGGCGCCCCCAGGAGTTGGCCGACCCTTCGACCATTTTCAAATAATCCTTTTCCTTCGACATCGCGCTCTGCTCCTGGCACCGCGGGCCATGATCCGACGGCGGTATGTACAACGCTGAATTTGGATGCTTCCCCGGACTCTCTCGATGGGGCGGACAGGGGCCGAGGCGGGGATCGGGTCGTTGCCCCGCCGGGGAAGCTTAGTGCAACACCGGCGCGAAAAACAGTCGTTTGGGAAGATAGAGGGTTGATATGTCAGCAAATTTTACAATTGGTGCGGCGGTGGACGTTCGCGGCTGGTTCAGCGCGCGGTGACGGAGGCGTAGTTGGAGAGCGGGCCGACCAGACCGTTGTGGTCGATGGTCGAGATGGCGAAGTGGTAGGTGCCTGTTTCTCTGAGAGTTACCTGGGTCATTTGAGCACTGCCACTATTGATGCCGAGCGTGGTGCCGCCGCTGGAACTCTCTTCGCGGAAGTAATAGAGGTTGTAACCGGAGATTTCGCTCAGTGCCAGCGGCGTTCCGTCGACCCGTGTCGATGGCGGCGTCCACGTCAGGGTGATGGTTCTCGACGTGGTCGATGTCGGCGTGGGTGTTGGTGTGGGGCTGGGTGTCGGAGTCGGTGTCGGGTTTTCGCTCTTGCTCCCGCCACCGCCGCCACCACCGCCGCCACAGGCTGTCAGTGCCGTGACGCAGAGCATCAGAGTCCATGCTTTCAGCGATTTTCTACCCGGTCTGGACATGGCTGGGAGGAGCGCGGAAGTTGGGTGGGGCCGGCCCCGATGCCCGAGCGGGGTGAAAGGGGGCGGTCGTGCGCGCTGAATGCGCCCGGAAGTCTAGTTTCCCGGGCGACCTGGCAGCAAGGGCGAACTATACGCCGTGGCGAGGCCGTTGAGTCCGGTGATCAGTTGTCGCGTTTGACTGCCAGCACGGTGAGGGCGATGAGTGCGTCACGGTATGGCGAGGGCGGGACGGTGCCGATGGCATCGGCGGCGCTCTGCGCGTGCAGCTGGGCCTTGGCGAGGGTGTAGTCGAGCGCACCGCAACGCTTGACCGCGGTGATCACCTGTTCGATCAGCGAAGGGTCGCGGTCGCGGATGGCTCGAACCACCAGTGCCTGCTCATCGGCGGTGCCGAGGTTCATGGTGCCGATCAGCGGCAGCGTCGGTTTGCCCTCGGCGAGGTCGTCGCCGATGTTCTTCCCCATCTTTTCGGGGTCGCCGAGATAGTCCAGGACATCGTCGGCCAGCTGGAAGGCCGTGCCGAGATGGAGGCCGTACCGGTAGAGGTCGTCGCACCGGGTCGTATCGGCGCCGGCCAGCAGCGCGGCACCCTGTGCGGCGGCGGCGAACAGCACGGCGGTCTTGCGCTCGATGACCGAGAAATAGGCCTCTTCGGTGGTGGTCGGGTCGCCAGCCTTGGTCAGCTGCAGCACTTCGCCTTCGGCGATGGTGTTGGTGGTGTCGGCCATCAGCCGCATCACGCGCATGTCGCCCAGTTCGACCAGCAGCTGGAAGGCGCGGGAGTAGAGGAAGTCGCCGACCAGCACGCTGGGGGCGTTGCCCCATTTGGCGTTGGCGGTGGCGCGGCCGCGCCGGAGCGCGGACAGGTCGACGACGTCGTCGTGCAGCAGGGTGGCGGTGTGGATGAACTCGATGATGGCCGACAGGCCGATCTGACGCCGGTCGATGGTACCCAGGCTGCCGGCCGCCAGCAGTACCAGCAGTGGCCGCAGCCGCTTTCCGCCCGCGTCGACAATGTAGTGGCCGATGTTCTCGACCATCGGAACGCGGGAGTGGAGCTGTTCGACGATGAGCTGGTTGACCTGGGAGAACTCGGCGTCGACGGCGGCGCGGATATGCTGCATGGGGTGGGGTACCTTGAAGAACCGCGGCATCCTAGGGAGCGGTCGCGGGGCAAGTCAAGGCGCCCGGCCTCGCCGGGGTTGAACAGCCCCGTCCCTTTCCGTAGAATTCGCAGCCCTTTACTGAGCAAAGCCGGGTGGTTCCGTCTTCGGGGCCGTCCGGCTGCCTGCGTTCGCACCGGCGCAAGCCGTACACATTCCACCCCTGGCGAGCAGGCTTATCGAGGAGAGCAACATGACTTATGCAGTGATCGAGGCGGGCGGCAAGCAGCATCGCGTCCAGCCGGGCGAAACCCTGAAGATCGAGAAAGTGGAAGTCGCCACCGGCGCCTCCATCGATTTCGACAAGGTGTTGATGGTCAGCGACGGCGACAAGGTCACCATCGGCGAGCCCTACGTCACCGGTGGCAAGGTGACCGCCGAGGTGGTCAGCCACGGCCGCCACGACAAGATTCGCATCATCAAATTCCGTCGCCGCAAGCATCACATGAAGCGGATGGGCCACCGTCAGTGGTTCACCGAGATCAAGATCACGGCAATCAGCGGCTAATCGGGGGAAGCAGGCATGGCACACAAGAAAGCAGGCGGTAGTACCCGCAACGGGCGCGACTCTCAGGCCAAGCGCCTCGGCGTCAAGCGCTTCGGCGGCCAGGTCGTCTCGGCCGGCAGCATCATCATCCGTCAGCGCGGCACCAAGGTGCGCCCGGGTGTCAACGTCGGTGTCGGTCGCGACCACACGCTGTTCGCCACCGCCGACGGCATCGTGCAGTTCATCACGAAGGGGCGCGAGAAGCGCAAGTACGTGAGCATCGTGCCGGCCTGATCGCCGGACCGTTGCAGGATGTCCGAAAGCCCCGTTCGACGGGGCTTTTTCGTTTCTGATCGTTGCGCTTCAATCATCGCTGCAACGATCGCTGGCCGGAGGCCCCGAACATGAAATTCGTCGATGAGGTCACCATTCGCGTGCAGGCCGGGCGCGGTGGCAACGGCTGCATGAGTTTCCGGCGCGAGAAGTTCATTCCGTTCGGCGGGCCGGACGGCGGCGATGGCGGCGATGGCGGCAGCGTTTTTCTCGAGGCCAGCGCGTCGGTCAACACGATGGTCGACTACCGCTACGTGCGCAGCTACCAGGCCGAGAGCGGCGAGTCCGGCAGGGGCGCCAACTGCACCGGCAAGAGCGGCGTCGATCTGACCCTGAAGGTGCCGGTCGGCACCACGGTCATCGACGAGGAGAGCGGTGACGTGCTCGGCGACCTGACCGCCGAAGGGCAGCGGCTGCTGGTGGCGCAGGGTGGTTTCCACGGCCTCGGCAATACCCGCTACAAGTCGTCGACCAACCGCGCGCCGCGGCAGACGTCGAAGGGTAGCGACGGCGAGATGCGCAACCTGCGGCTCGAACTGAAGGTGCTGGCCGACGTCGGCCTGCTCGGCCTGCCCAATGCCGGCAAGTCGACGCTGATCCGGGCGGTGTCGTCGGCGCGGCCGAAGGTGGCCGACTACCCGTTCACGACGCTGGTGCCGAATCTCGGCGTGGTGCGGGTGCAGGCGCACCGCAGCTTCGTCATGGCCGACATTCCCGGTCTGATCGCCGGTGCCTCCGACGGCGCCGGGCTTGGCATCCGTTTCCTGAAACACCTGACGCGGACCCGGCTGCTGCTGCATCTGGTCGACGTCGCGCCGCTCGACGAAGCCGACCCGGTCGCCGCCGTGCAGGACATCGCCGCCGAGCTCGACCGTTTCAGTCCGACTCTGGCCGGGCGCGAGCGCTGGCTGGTGCTGAACAAGATCGACCTGCTGCCGGACGATGAGCGCGAGGCGCGCATCAGCGACATCCTTGAGCGTCTGCAGTGGCAGGGGCCGGTCTATCGGGTGGCGGCGATCAGTGGCGAGGGGACGAAACAGCTGTGCGGCGACATCATGACGCACCTGGAGGCGTGCTGGGAGCACGAGGCCGAGAACCCGGAGCAGGCCGATCGCGAGCGGCAGCTGCAGGATGCGATGCAGGCCGAGGCGCGTGAGCGCATCCAGGCGCTGGCAGATGCCCGCCGCGCGGCGCGCCGGGCTGCGAAGGAGGGTGGCGGCGACGATGACGAGGATGACGACGTCGAGGTCGAATACGCGCCGTGACCGGCGGCGTGAAACGGGTGGAGTGCCCGCTGTGGCGGGTCTGTGCTGATCGGGTGTTCTGATGACATCGAGACAGGAGGTCCAGCGCGCACGCCGCTGGGTGATCAAGATCGGCAGCGCGCTGCTGACCGATGACGGCCGCGGTCTCGACACCGCCGGCATCGAGCGTTGGGTCGGCCAGCTGGTGGAGCTGCGCGGCCGTGGCATCGAGCTGGTGCTGGTCTCCTCGGGCGCCGTCGCCGAGGGCATGACGCGGCTCGGCTGGAAGACGCGGCCGACCGCGCTTCACGAGCTGCAGGCGGCCGCTGCCGTTGGCCAGATGGGGCTGGTGCAGGCCTACGAATCGCAGTTCCAGCGCTATGGCATGCACACCGCGCAGGTGCTGCTGGGGCACGACGACATCTCGGCCCGGGACCGTTACCTGAACGCGCGCGGCACGCTGCAGACACTGGTGCGGCTTGGCGTGGTGCCGGTCATCAACGAGAACGACACCGTCGTCACCGACGAGATCCGCTTTGGTGACAACGACACTCTGGCGGCGCTGGTCGCCAACCTGATCGACGCCGATCTGCTGGTGATCCTGACCGACCAGAGCGGGCTGTTCGAGCGCGATCCACGGCTGGACCCGTCGGCGCAGCTGATTGCGCGTGCGCAGGCCTCGGACCCCGAGCTCGACCGGATGGCCGGCGGCAGCGCCGGCGTGCTCGGCCGCGGCGGTATGGCGACCAAGCTGCGCGCGGCGCGGCTGGCGGCGCGCTCCGGCGCCGATACGGTCATCGTTGGCGGCCGCATCGAGCGCGTGCTGACGCGGCTGCTCGATGGCGAGGAACTTGGCACGCTGCTGATCTCCGACCGGCAGCCGCTGGCGGCGCGCAAGCAGTGGCTGGCCGGGCTGATGCAGGTGGCCGGTGAACTCCGGCTCGACGAGGGCGCGGCGCGGGTGATCCGCGAACAGGGGCGCAGCCTGCTGCCGGTGGGGGTGACTTCGGTTTCCGGCCGCTTCCGCCGCGGCGATCTGGTCGCCTGTCTCGACCCGGACGGGCGCGAGGTGGCGCGCGGGCTGGTCAACTACGACATCGACGAGGCTGCCAGGATCGTCGGTCTCTCCACCGATCGACTGGCCTCGGCGCTCGGTTACGCCGGGGAGAAGGAGCTGATTCATCGCGACAATCTGGTCGTGATCTGACCGGATCGTCGGTGGGTTTTCGGCGCTGGAGGCGCGGGGTGTGGAGTTCTTCCTGAAGAAACTGGTCGGTGGCTGGCTGATGCCGCTGCCACTGGCATTGACGCTGCTCGCCGCCGGCTTGTTGCTATGGCGTCGGCGGCGCTGGTCGCTGTCGCTGGTCGCGTCGGCGTTCTTCCTTCTATTTGTTTTCTCCTTGCCGCCGGTGGCCGGCTGGCTGATCGCGCCGTTGGAGTCGCGCCATCCGCTGTGGCGGGCGCAGGCCGACATTCCTGTTGCCTATGTTGTTGTCATGGGCGGCAGCCACGTCGATGGCGCCCTGCCGCTGACCAACAAACTCAACACTGCTTCGACTTATCGGCTGCTGGAGGGGATCGCGATACAGCGGGCCAATCCCGGCAGCCGGCTGCTGCTTTCGGGTGGTGGCGATGGCCGGCGCAGCAATGCCGAACTTATGGCGGAGACGGCGATGGCGCTCGGCGTCGGCCGCGACTCGATCGTGCTGCAGACGGTGTCGCGCGACACGGTGCAGGAGGCGGTACTGGTGGCGGAGATCGTCGGTGAGGCACCGACGGTCGTCGTCACCAGTGCGTCGCACATGCCGCGCACGCTGGCAGCGTTCGAGCGGGTGGGTTTGCGGCCGATACCGGCACCGACCCATTTTCTGGACCGGCGCGAGGCGCGGAGCTGGAAGCCGGGGCTGGATCACCTCGCCGCCAGCAGCGCCGCGCTGCACGAGTATCTCGGCCTCGCCTGGATGGCGCTGACCGGCGGGGGAAGATCGTAGCGGAAACAAAAAGGCCGGCACAAGGCCGGCCTTTCGGGAACGGGGCGGGATCAGGCAGCGCGCTGGCTCAGGGCCTTGATCTGCTCGTTCAGGCGGCTCTTGTGACGAGCGGCCTTGTTCTTGTGGATGATGCCCTTGTCGGCGATGCGATCGATGACCGGCACGGCGCTCTGGTAGGCGCCCTTGGCCGCTTCGAGATCACCTTTCTGGATCGCGTTCACGACCTTCTTGATGTAGGTGCGAACCATGGAGCGCAAGCTGGCATTGTGCTTCCGGGCCTTTTCCGCCTGACGGGCACGTTTCCTTGCTTGTTGGGTATTCGCCACCTTCGGTACTCCTCGAACGATACAGTGCTAAAAATTGAGAGGCGGCATTATTCACAGCGCTCCGCCCCTTGTCAACGACTGCGCGCAGCTCCGTGGCACGGTCAGGCGAAGCGCTGATAGAGGGAGGGCAGCCACGCGGCCGCGAACAGCAGCAGCGAGCAGAACACCGCCGCCGAGCCGATGTCCTTGGCGCGCCCGGACAGTGGATGGATGTCGCCGCCGAAGCGGTCGATGGCGGCTTCGATGGCCGAGTTCAGCAGCTCGGTGATGATGACGATGCCGCTGACGACGACCAGCAGCAGCTGGTGCGCGAGCCCCTGACCGACCCAGAACGCCAGCGGGATCGCGACCAGCGCCAATGTCGCCTCGAGGCGGAACGCCTCCTCGTGCCGCCACGCCGCGCGCAGCCCCTGCATCGAATAACGGGTGGCATCGAGCAGGCGCGGCAGGCCGCGCTTGCCGGGTTTCATCATCTTCATCGGGACATATTCATCGTGACGTGGCTGTCCGCACGGGTCGGCGGATGGTAGCCGCTGCACGTTGCCGGAGAAAGCGCGCTACTTGCGTTGGCGGCGGTTGCCGTGGCGGGCGCTGCCGCGCTCGATGCGCGATGCCGCCGGTTCGGTCGCGGTAGCGCCCGGAGCGGCCGTTTGCGGGCTGGCGACGGTATGGGGGGAGAACGGGATCGACGAGGCCGCCAGCTGCGAATCGAGCAGCGGGCCGAAATCCGGCGAGTCCGTTGTGGCTGCCGTGGAGGGGGGCGAGCCAGCCCGGTCAGTGCGCGTGGCCGAAACGACAGGGCTGGTCATCAGGCATCACCTTGCCGGCTGTACCGGCGTTGGCGGCGGCCTTACTTGCAGGCTTCTTTGGCCGCGCGGATCTGTTTCTTGTGGCAGCTTTCCTGCGAGTCCTTGCCGACGCACCAGTTCTTGCGGTTGTCCCAGGCGGTCAGCGGCTGCTGGCGGCTGTCGGAGCACTTCACAATATAGTTGGCGTAGGGCTTGCCGTCAGGCGTGGTGGCTTCCGACTCGAACGTAATGGCGGTCGGCTTGGCGGCGAAGGCACCAGCGGAGAGCGCCAGGCAGGAGGTGGCGACGACGGCTTTGAGCACACTCTTCATGGTCGAGAATCCTTTTGGGGTTGGCCCGTTGGTTATTTAAGCGGGTGGATTTTAGACAGGGGTGTTACTGATTTCCACAGGCAGTGCTCCATTTTTACATTCGATTGTGTATTTTTCAGGACGGGATCGAAGCAATTTGCGCCGGGTCAAGGTTCCCGGCGCCGTGGAGGCCACTTTTCCCGGTGGTCACTCTTCCAGATAGGAGTAGCCGGACAGGCCGCGCGCCAGTTCGTCGAGAAACTGCTTCTGCAGCGCCTTGTCCAGCCCGCTCTCGCTGAGCTTGTTGCGGTAGCTGGAGAGGATCGCCTTCGGATCGAAATCGACGTACCGCAGCAGGTCGGCGACGGTGTCACCGTCGCGGGGGTTGGCGATTTCGTAGTTGTGGGGTTTGCCGTCGTCCGCGCCCAGCCGGACGTGCACCGAATGGGTGTCGCCGAACAGGTTGTGCATGTCGCCGAGGATCTCCTGGTAGGCGCCGACCATGAAGATGCCGAACAGCATGCGCCCGCCGTCGTGGGCGGGCAGCGGCAGCGTCGGTTCGATCCCCTCGCCGTCGACGTAGCGCTCGATCTTGCCGTCGGAGTCGCAGGTGATGTCCTGCAGCACGCCGCGCCGTTGCGGCGGTGAATCGAGCCGGGTCAGCGGCAGCACCGGGAATATCTGGTCGATGGCCCAGGCGTCGGGCAGCGACTGGAACAGCGAGAAGTTGCAGAACAGCTTGTCGGCCAGCTTCTCGTTCAGTTCGTCGAGGATCTCGCTGTGGGCGCCGGGGTTGGCGCGCAGCTCGTCGCGCACGCGCGCGCAGATGGCGAAGTAGAGCTCCTCGACCCGCGCCCACTGCGCCAGCGACAGCTGCCCGAGCACGTACATGCTCTTGGCCTCGCTGAGGTGATGAACGGCGTCGTGGTAGGCCTCGCGCGCGCTGCGCCGGGTGATGCCGTCGAGGCTGTGCCAGAGGTCGTGCAGGATCGACGGTTCGCCATCGGTCGGCGGCTGTGGTTGCTGAGTGCCCGACGCCTCCTCGACGTCGATGACGTTGGTCAGCAGCACGGCGTGGTGGGCGGTCAGCGCGCGCCCGGACTCGGAGATGATGTTGGGGTGTTCGAGGCCGCGCTCGTTGCAGATGTCGGCCAGCGCCGCCACCACTTTGTTGGCGTACTCCTGCATCGAGTAGTTGGCGGAGCAGTAGGAGCGCGAGCTGGTGCCCTCGTAGTCGACGCCGAGACCGCCGCCGACGTCGACCCACGCGATCGGTGCGCCGAGTTCGCGCAGCTCCGCGAAGTAGCGCGCGCACTCGCGCAGCGCACGCTGGATGTCGCGGATGTTGGCCAGCTGCGAGCCGAGGTGGTAGTGGATCAGCTGCAGCGCATCGAGCTTGCCCTGTTCGCGCAGGGAGGTGATCGCCGTCAGCACCTGGCTGGCCGACAGGCCGAATTTCGATTTCTCGCCGCCCGAGTTCTGCCACATGCCGTGGCCGACCGACGCCAGCCTGACGCGCATGCCCAGCCGCGGCCGCACATCCATGCGCTCGCCCTCGTCGAGCACGCGCTGCAGTTCCGACAGTTTCTCGATGACGATGAAGACGGTGTGACCGAGCTGCTCGCCGATCAGCGCGGTGCGGATGTATTCGCGATCCTTGTAGCCGTTGCAGACGATCACCGAGCCCGGCCGCGCCAGCGCCAGTACCGCCATCAGCTCGGGTTTCGAGCCGGCTTCGAGGCCGAAGCGGTCGCTGCTGCCGTGGCGCAGCAGCTCCTCGACGACGAGGCGTTGCTGGTTCACCTTGATCGGGTAGACGGCCCGGTACTGCCCGTCGAAGCGGTGACGCTGCCTGGCGGCCGCGAAGGCACCGCAGAGGCGATCGAGGCGGTCGTGCAGGATGTCGTTGAAACGCACCAGCAGCGGCAGCGGCATGCCGAGCGTTTCCATCTCTGCGATCAGCCGCGGCAGCTTGATCGTGGCCTGCGGCCGTTCGGGATCGGGCCGGGCGATCAGTTCGCCATCGTCATCGATGTCGAAGTAGCCGTTGCTCCACTGCGTGATGTTGTAGAGCTCTCTTGCGTCGGCGACGGTCCAGCTCATCGGTGACTCCCTATCGGTTTTCGCGGGGCGCGCATGTCGGGGGCGCATTGTAGGGGCATTCATTGTAAGGAAAGGCGCGGCGAGTCCTGTTGTTTTCACAGCGGCCGGGAGCGGTTGAGGCGGTTCGGTGGCGCGGCTACCATCGGCGGCTGCCGTCGCTACCGCGATGCACATTCATAAATAGCCATCTCTCTCCTGCGAGGTTTTTCATGTCCGTGATTCAGCCTGGCATTCTGGCGGCCATTCCGCGCCAGGCGCGTTATCTGGTTTTTGCACTGCGGCCCGACGCGCGGGTCGACGATGTGCTGCGCGAGCTGGCCGGGCAGGTCGATGGCGAGGCGACGGTGATCGGTCTCGGCAGTTCGACACTGCAGGTGCTGCAGCGCGAGATTCCGGGGCTGCGCCCGTTCCCGACTTTGGCGACGCACGGCATCGAAATTCCGGCGACGCACGGTGCGCTGTGGTGCTGGCTGCGCGGTGATGATCGCGGCGAGCTGGCCCTGCGCAGCCGCGAGCTGGAGCGGCTGCTGTCGCCGGCGTTCCGGCTCGAACAATTGATGGATGGCTTCCGTTTCGACCGCGGGCTCGATCTCACCGGCTACGAGGACGGCACCGAGAATCCGGAGGGGGAGAAAGCGGTGCAGACGGCGTTCGTCGCCGGGCAGGGCGAGGGGCTCGACGGCGGCAGCTTCGTCGCGGTGCAGCAGTGGCACCACGATCTGGCGCATTTTCACGCGCTGTCGTCGCTGCAGCAGGACCACGTCATCGGTCGTCGTCGCAGCGACAACGAAGAGCTGGAGGATGCGCCGCCGTCGGCCCACGTCAAGCGCACGGCGCAGGAGGATTTCACGCCGGAGGCATTCGTGCTGCGGCGCTCGATGCCGTGGGCCGATGAGCGCGGCGAGGGGTTGATGTTCACCGCGTTCGGCCATTCGCTCGACGCTTACGAGGCGCAGCTGCGCCGGATGGCCGGGCTCGACGACGGCATCACCGATGCCCTGTTCCGGGTGAGCCGGCCGGTGACCGGCAGCTATTTCTGGTGTCCGCCGATGGTGGCGGGACGGCTGGACCTGCGCGCGGTGGGGCTGTAACCGAAGGGGCGCGAGAAAATCGCCGGGAGCGATTTCAGGCATCGCGCCAGCGACGACCGGGGGCTGCCATGGATGGCGGACACAAAAAAGAACGGCCGGGCAATGCCTCGGCCGATGTTCCGGACTCGTTGCCTGCAGCCGTCCCCGACCTGCGACAACCTTTCTTATTCTTATGCGGTTCCCGGCGTCGATCCGACGGCGCCGGTGGATTTCAGATCATTTGCAGGCGTTCTTGGCGGCGCGGATCTGTTTCTTCTCGCAATCTTCCTGAGAGAGTTTGCCGACGCACCAGTTCTTGCGGTTGTCCCAGGCAGTCAGTGGCTTTTCGGTACCGTCGGAGCACTTCACGACGTAGCTGGCGTACTCCTGCCCATCGGGTGTCTTGCCCTGCGACTCGAACGTGATCGAGGTCGGCTTCGCGGCGAATGCGCCCGCGGAGAGGGTGAGCAGCGATACGGCGAGCAGGCTGTTGACAGTCAGTTTCATGGCGTCTCCTGATGGGTAATGGCGCGGCTGAAAAGACGAAGTGATTCTAGGAAGGGTCGTCGTTACTGCCTACCTCCGGCTTCCGCGTGCGCGCCGCACCGCCGCTGACGAATCCGCAGTGGTTCGGACAACTTTTTGAAAATAAAAGATAAAAGTCCGTCGGCGAGCGATGGCTCGGGGAATTAATTAAACGTAATGACGCGTTTTTCCGGCTTTGGCATAAGCCGGGGCCGGTTTGATTAGCTCTTGCACGGGTGCTGAGGCGGGGGCGGGTTACTGGCTGGTCAGCCCGTGCGACAGCTCGCGGGCGGTGCTGGCGGCGGCCTGTCCGATGGCGTCGTGCTGTGCCGGGGTCAGGCGCTCCTTGGGGCCGCAGACGACGATGGCGCCGACCGCCTTGCCCTCGTAATCGAACACCGGCGCGGCGATGTTGGTGGCGGCGATGTTGATCTCGCCCTCGCTGATGGCATAGCCGCGTGCCCGCGTCAGCTCGAAGCTGTCGAGCAGTGGCTGATCCGGTTCGGCACCGAGCAGCGCGGCCTGGCGCGCGGGCTCCATGAACGGCAGCAGCGCGCGGCCGGTGGCGGTGTTGCGGGCCGATACCGCGATGCCGACGTGCGGCACCATCCGCAGCATCTGGCGGCTCTCGACGACGTCGACGATGACGAAGTTTTTCAGGTCGGGTACCGCCAGAAAGGCGGTCTCGCCGGTGTCGTCGCACAGCCGCTCCAGCAGCGGGCGCGCGCGCCGGCGCAGATCGCTGCTGCCCTGCGCCGCCCGCGCCACGACCAGGATGTGGGCGGTGACCTCCCAGCGCGCCGGCGGTTCGCTGCAGGTGCGAATCCAGCCCTCGTCGGCCAGCGTCGCGACGGCGCGCTGGATCGCGCTCTTGTCCTCATTCAGCAGCCGTGCCAGCGCCCGGATGCCGATCGGCTGGTGGTGGGCGATCGCCTCCAGCACGGCGAGCACGCGGGAACCGCTCTGACTGCGTTTGACGGACACGGCTTCCTCCCCGTTTGCCGGCATCGCTGCCAATGGTGGCGATGCCGTTGCCTTTGCGTTGACCCTGAAAAGCGGGCCTGAATATACTGTATCACTTTTTTAAATATTCGTATCACTAAGTGATACAGGCAGTGCTGATGAACATCGGCAGGGCGCGTGGCAGTGGCCCGCCGCCGGTAACGAATTCCAGAACGACGATCTCCAGACGAGGGGCCGCAGATGACCGACAAGACACTGGACTGTTCCGATCTCGACAGGCACATGGGGGTGCCGA
>CAZEVP010000048.1:0-23397 GCA_964515735.1 uncultured Verrucomicrobiaceae bacterium
GCGCGTACTGCGCCACCTCGTCGAGGATCTGCTGCAGCGAGCGCCGCTCACCGCCGTGAAAGGCGTAGGCGGTATCGCAGTAACCGCAGCGCAGCGGGCAGCCGGTCAGGCGCACGAACACGGTCGGCAACCCGAGCGTGCGCGTTTCGCCCTGCAGCGAAAAGAAGATTTCGGTGATACGTAGAGAGGTGTCCATCACGGCGGGTCGCGGCGGCGCCGTCAGCCGGGCACCGCCAATAGAGGGCGCCCGGGCGCCTGCTGTCGATCAGCGGAAATTCTGATCGAGAAACTGTTTGGCCAGCTGCGGGGCCGCGCTGCCGCTGGCACCGTATTCGTCGATCACCTGCTGCAGCGTCTCCTGCGCCCGCGCCTTGTCGCCCTTCAGGAAGTAGACGCGACCGAGCTTGTACAGGCTGTCGGGAGCCTTGCTGTGCTGCGGGTAATCCTTGATGACCGTATTGAACGCCTTCTCGGCCGCCGCCAGATCCTGTGGCGTCTGCAGGTGAACCTCGCCGAGCCAGTAGTACGCATTCGGTGTCAGCGTGCTGTCCGGGTAGTTCTTGATGAACGCATCGAACTCCTGCGCAGCCGCCTTGAAGTTCTGGGCCTGAACCTTGGCGAACGCCTGCTTGTAGGCATCGTACTCACCGGTCGATGCGGCGGCGCCATTGTCCGTCGTGCCGACAGTGGCAGCGGCGCCCATGCCGTCACCCGTCGCCGTCGCTGCCGGCGGCGCCAGCGGCGCGCCCGCATCGATGGCGTTGCCGGGCGCCGCACCGAACGCGGCACCCGCAGCGGCACCAGTGGCCGCAGCTCCACCGCCGATACGGCGATCGAGCTCGAGATAGCGGTCGAGGCTCTGCTGTTTCAGGGTCTCTATCTGATGGTTCTGCTCTTCGACGATGCCGCGCAGCTCCATCACTTCCTGTTGCAGCGACTGCAGCTGCAGCAACAGGTTGCCTGATGAGCCACCCTGCGTATCGGCGACCGCCGGCGCATTGCGCGGGGCGGAGGAAGCGGCGGCACCGTACGAGCCGCCCGCTTCGATGATCGGCGCCTGTGCCGAGGCACAGCCGCTGGAAAGAATCAGCGCCGCGCTGGCAAGCCAGGCGGCGCTGGACGGGTAACGACGCTGAATCATGACCCGCCTATCCTCGCTCAGTTGAGGACCAGTTCGACACGACGGTTCAGAGCCCAGGACTCGTCGTCGTGGCCCGGAGCAGCCGGACGCTCTTCACCGTAGCTGACGGTCTCGATACGGCCAGCCGAGATGCCGTTGACGCTCAGATAGTCGGCAATGGCCTTGGCACGGCGCTCACCCAGAGCCAAGTTGTACTCGGTGGTGCCGCGCTCATCGGCGTGACCTTCCAGACGCAGGTTCTGGTTGCCATTCTTCAGCAGAGCGACGTAGCGGTCCAGCTGAGCGGTGACTTCCGGACGCAGTTCCGAACGGTCGAAGTCGAAGTAGAAGACGCGTTGCAGGCTGGCCAAGGCAGCGGCGTCGGCAGCGGCCTGATCGTAGCCGGATTGCGCGCCGGTGGAAGCGCCGGCGTCGGTGGCGGTACCGGCACCGCTGTCATCAGTCGACTTGCTGGCACAGCCGACCATCACGGCCATGGCCACGGCGAGACCCAGAGTGTTGCGAAGTTTCTTGAGTTCCATGATGCGATCCTAGAGTTTTACCAAAAGGTTTCTGATTTGTTGTACCGCTTCGTCTACATCACCGACGCTTCGCGCATGTTGCGAGCGCTCCACACCGGCTGCCGGTCTCGGACTGATACCGGCCGTTCGTGAAGAAGCACTCCGTCCGCTACCACATTGGCCGAAGTGCCGCTTGCCTCTGCTGCCAAAGCTGTTCTGCCAGCCTCAGCGACGATCCAGAAAAGGTGACCAAGCCGGCTCGCGCACATCGCCGAAACGGGATGGCAATAAATACTTGACACCGGCGTCCACAGAAACGGCGGCCAGAATACCACGGCCCTGATGCAAAGTCGCATAGATTAGCATCGCGCCGTTGGGTGCAACACTGGGCGATTCGTCGAGCCGCGTCTGCGTCAGCAGGTCGTTGCGACCGCGCTGCAGATTCTGCAACGCGATGTGAAAATCGCCGCCGACGCGCTGCACCATGATCACGCCGCTGCCGTCCGGCAACACGCGCGGACGGGCGTTGTAATCACCCTGATAGGTGACCCGGGTGGTGGCGCCGGTGGCGAGGTCGACACGATAGATCTGCGGCTTGCCGCCCCGGTCCGACGTGAACATGATCGAGCGGCCATCCGGCGTCCAGCTCGGCTCGGTATCGATCGCGAAGTGGTTGGTCAGCCGCGTCAGCTGCCGGGTCGCGATATCCATCACGTAGAGCTCCGGGTTGCCGTCCTTCGACAGCACCATCGCCATGCGCCGGCCATCCGGCGACCAGGTCGGCGAGCTGTTGATGCCCTTGAAGTTGGTCAGCTGCTGGCGCTGCCGCGTGCGCAGGTTCTCGGTGAAGATGGCCGCGCGCCCGGTCTCGAACGAGGTGTAGGCGATGGTCTGCGCGTCCGGCGACCACGACGGCGACATGATCGGGTCGCGCTGGGTGCGCAGCACCTGTTCGCGCGCGCCGTCGGAGTCGGCCAGCATCAGCCGGTAGGTGTAGCGGTTGGTGGCATCGCGCAGCCGCGACACGTAGAGCAGACGGGTGTTGAAGGCGCCGCGAACGCCGGTGATCTTCTCGTAGACCTTGTCGGCGATGCGATGGCTGACCTCACGCAGGTTGTCGCGGTAGCCGATCTCGCGATCGAGCAGCATCGCGCGCTGGTTGACCACGTCGAACAGCTCGAACTGGGTCAGATAGCCGTTCTCGTGCGGCACCGTCTTGCCGATCACCAGATACTCGACGCCGAGCGCGCGCCAGTCGCGATAGACCACCTCCTTCCCTTCGTGCGGAAAGCTGAGCATGTCGGTCTTCGGAATCGGCGCGAACAGGCCGCTGCGCTGCAGATCGGCGGCGACGATGCCGGGGATGTCCTCCGACAGCGGCGTCGGTCCCACCCACTCGAACGGCACCACCGCGATCGGCGTCGGGTTGTCGCGGCCCTTGGTGATCTGGATGGTCAGCTGTGCCCAGCTGGTGCTGGCCGCCAGCAGCAGCACCAGCGCGAACAGGTTACGGAATGCCTTCACAGACGTAAATCCTCCGGATAGAAGTCCAGATTGAAGCGGCGCAGCGTACTTCCACATAGACGCCCGCGGTCCAAATCCTTCAGTTCAGGGAATGTGCCGACCCGTTTGACCGCGGCGACCGCCGAACGATCGAAGGCATCGTTGCCGCTGCTCTTCATCACCGCGACATCGACCACCTCGCAGGTCGGAATCATCGAGATCGCCAGTACCACGCGCATACCGGTGCGCGCGCTCGGCGGCCGGCTCCAGGCGCGCTCGACCGCGTTCTGGATCACATCCATGTAGCTGGCCACCAGCTGCCCCTCGGTTTCGGCCGCCATGGCCTGCTCCTCCGCGGCCATCGCCTTCGCCATCTCCTGCTGCAGCAGCTCCTGCTGGCGCTTGCGCTCGGCCTCGGCCTTCTTACGGGCCTCTTCCTGCTTGCGCGCCTCCTCTTTCTTGCGAGCCTCTTCTTTACGGGCCTCGTCGGCCTTGCGCGCCTCTTCTTTCTTTTTGGCCTCAGCCTCGTTGCGCTTCTGCTCGGCCAGCTTCTTCTCGGCCTCTTCCTTCTTCTGCTGCTCCAGCTTGCGCTGCTTTTCGAGGTCGGCCTTGGTCGGCGCCGCCTTCTCGGGTTCGGGCTTCGGCTGCGGTTTCGGGGCGGGCTTGGGCTCGGGCTTCGGTGGTTCCGGTTTCGGTTCGGGCTTCGGCGCCGGCGGCAACGGTTTCTCCTGCGCCGGCCTGGCCGTGCGCTGCACCGCCCGCGACTCCATGCTGACCAGCTTGGCCTGAACGATGCGCGGCGTCGGCGTCAGTTCGCGCCGGGGCGGCTCGAAGTCGAAATGAATCAGCAGGAACGCCGCGATCAGCCCGTGCAGCAGCAGCGTCGTCAGCAGCGGTAAGGCGACCGGACGGGTCATCCGCGACCTCGACTATTTCTTGACCGGCGGGTCTTCGGTGACGAGCCCGACCGACGGCGCGCCGGCGCTCTGCAGGACGGTCATCAACGTCACCACCTCGCCGTAGGGCACGGTCTGGTCGCCCCAGATGTAGACCTCGGTCTCCGGCTTCTGGCGCAGGATCTTGCCGACGCGATCGCCGATGCTCTCCAGCGCCACCGGCTGTTTCGGGTCCTCGCCGAGATTGATGTAGTAGGCGCCATCCTTGTCGACGGAGACGATCAGCGGCTCCTCATCCTTCTTGTCGACGGCCTTGGCCGATGCCTTCGGCAGATCGACCTGCACACCCTGCACCAGCAGCGGCGTCGTCACCATGAAGATGATCAGCAGCACCAGCGTGACGTCGATGTAAGGGACGACGTTGATCTCCGCCATGGCGCCATGGCGTTTTCTGCGGCCGCGCGGTTGAACCGATGCACCCACGTTTGCTGTCCGCCTCTACTGGCCGTTGCGCTTGCCACCGGCGGCGTGCGCCTGGCGATGCAGGATGCTGGAGAACTCGTCCGAGAAGGTCTCGTACTTGTTGCCGAGGTTGTCGACCCACGCGGCGAAGCGGTTGTAGGCGATGACCGCCGGGATCGCCGCGAACAAGCCCATCGCGGTGGCGATCAGCGCCTCGGAGATGCCGGGCGCGACGGTCTGGATGGTCGCCTGCTGCACATTGGCCAGCCCCTGGAACGAGGTCATGATCCCCCAGACGGTGCCGAACAGGCCGATGTACGGGCTGGTCGAGCCGACCGTGGCGAGGAACGGCAGCCGCTCTTCCATCTTCTCCTGTTCGCGCGACATCGCCACACGCATCGCGCGCTGGGCACCCTCCATCACCGCATCGGGGTCGGCTCCGCCCTGCTGGCGCAGCCGCGAGAACTCCTTGAAGCCGGCGCGGAAGATACTCTCCATGCCGAACAGCAGCTGGCCATCCTCGGCACGCGCGTTGCCCTGCCGGAACAGCTGGGAGAGATCGATGCCGGACCAGAACTCCTGCTCGAACGCATCCAGCTCGGCGCGCGCGGAGCGGAAATAGAGCCAGCGCTGGATGATGAAATACCAGGAGACGATCGAGGCGAGCAGCAGGATCACCATCACCAGCTGCACGGTGATGCTGGCCTGAGACACCAGATGCCAGACGGACAGTTCTTGATTCACGCCGCAAACTCCTTCGACGGAGAGCTCAGAAGGCCGCCAGTGCGGCCACGATGAATGGGGGAAGGCGGCGCGGCTTCATGACGTGGCGATCGACACAGGCGACGCGCACGGTGCCGCTGCACACCGTTTCGGCGGCGCGCAGTATACGTTGCTCGAACAGCAGTTGAGCAGCGCCCCTTTCGCAAATTTTCGCGGTCACGATCAGCTCGTCGTCGAGCTGTGCCGGCCGCAGGTATTCGACGTTGACGTCGCGCACGACGAACATCAGCTGTTCGTCGAGAATCGCCGTCTTGCCGAAGCCGCAGGCGCGCAGCAGCTCGGTACGGGCGCGCTCCATGAACTTCAGATAATTGACGTAATAGACGATGCCGCCGGCATCGGTGTCCTCGATGTAGACCCGCACCGGCAGCCGGAACTCACTCACCGCGGGCGCCCCGCGTCCAGCGGCAGATCGGCCTGCGCGACACCGCCTACCGGCAGCCCGAAATGGAGGTAGGCGCCGCGCGTCGCCATGCGCCCGCGCGGCGTGCGCACCAGATAGCCCTGCTGGATCAGGTAGGGCTCGATGACATCCTCGATCGTATCGCGCTCTTCGCCGATCGCCGCCGCCAGGCTCTCGACGCCGACCGGGCCGCCGTCGAACTTGTCGATCAGCGTCAGCAGCAGGCGGCGGTCGAGATGGTCGAGGCCGAGCCGGTCGACGTTGAGCATGTTCAGCGCGCTGTCGGCGATGTCGGCGGTGACGGTGCCGTCGCCCTTGACCTCGGCGTAGTCGCGCACACGGCGCAGCAGCCGGTTGGCGATGCGCGGCGTGCCGCGCGCGCGGCGCGCGATCTCGAACGCGCCCTCATCGCGAACGGCGATGCCGAGCAGCGCGGCGGCGCGGGCGACGATGCGGGTCAGATCCTCGGTGCTGTAGAACTCGAGCCGCTGCACGATGCCGAAGCGGTCGCGTAGCGGTGAGGTCAGCAGACCGGCGCGTGTGGTCGCGCCGACCAGCGTGAACGGCGGCAGCTCCAGTTTGATCGAGCGCGCCGCCGGCCCTTCGCCGATCATGATGTCGAGCTGGAAATCCTCCATCGCCGGATAGAGCACCTCTTCCACGTGCGGGCTGAGGCGGTGGATCTCGTCGATGAACAGCACGTCACCCGGTTCGAGGTTGGTCATCAGCGCGGCCAGATCGCCGGCGCGCTCCAGCACCGGCCCCGACGTCGTCTTCAGCGACACCTTCATCTCGTTGGCGAGGATGTTGGCCAGCGTGGTCTTGCCGAGGCCGGGCGGCCCGAAAATGAGCGTGTGGTCGAGCGGCTCGCCGCGGTTGCGCGCGGCGCTGACGAAGATCTCCATCTGTTCGCGCACGGTGGCCTGACCGATGTAGTCGGCCAGCGACTGCGGCCGCACGGTGCGATCGAGTCCCTCCTCGCGCGGCGCCGCCTGCGGCGATATCAGCCGGTCGTGCTCGATCATCGGTTACCGCCGCCTGTCACTTGATCACCCCCTTCAATGCCGCGCGAATCAGCTCCTCGGCGGTGACGGCGCCGGCCTTGCCGGCCGCCAGCACCATCTTCGCCGCCTCCTGCGGTTTGTAGCCGAGCGCGACCAGCGCCGACTCCGCCTCCTGCTCCGCACCGCTCTCGCCTCCCGGCAGCGTCGCCGCACCGGCGTCGACGCGCAGACCATCGACCTGCCAACCGGCGAGACGGTCGCGCATTTCGACCAGCAGACGCTCGGCGGTCTTCTTGCCGACGCCCGGCAGCCGCACCAGCGCCGCCGCGTCGCCATCGCGCACGCAGCGGGCGAAGCCGTCCGCATCCATACCCGAGAGAATCGCCAGCGCCAGCTTCGGTCCGACGCCGCTGACCTTGATCAGTTCCCGAAACAGCGTGCGATCGCCGCGACGCGCAAAGCCATATAAAAGATGCGCGTCCTCGCGCACGACCAGATGGGTGAACAGTTCGACTTTCGCACCGGGCGCCGGCAGCTCGAACACCGTGGTCAGCGGCGCCTGCAGCTCGTAGCCGACGCCACCGACATCGACCAGCAGGTCGGGCGCCTGCTTCTCCAGCAACACTCCGCTAATGCGACCGATCATCGTCAGTGCGACCTCCGGATTCAGGCGAGACGGCCGCGGCGCATGCGGCCGCGCGGCGGCAGCGCCAGAGTCGTCATGCTGCGCAGACTCTGCGCGGTGTGGGCGTGACAGAGCGCCGCTGCCAATGCGTCGGCGGCATCCTCCTGCGGCGGACCGGGAAGGCGCAGCAGCGTCATCACCATGTGCTGCACCTGCACCTTGTCGGCGGCGCCGGTGCCGACCACCGCCTGCTTGATCTGGCGCGCGGTGTACTCGGCCACCGGCAGACTGCGGCTGACACAGGCGACCACGGCGGCGCCACGCGCCTGCCCGAGCTTCAGCGCGGAGCCGGCACTCTTCGCCATGAACACCTCCTCGACCGCGACCTGGTCGGGGCGGTGCTCGGCGATGATTTCCACGATGCTGTCGAAGATGATGCGCAGCCGCTCGGGCAGTTCGATCTGCGGCAGACGAATGACGCCGCTGGCAACGTAATCATGATGAGTGCCGCGACAGCGGATGATGCCGAAACCGGTTTTGCGCGAACCTGGGTCGATACCGAGAATCAGCGTCATGGGCAGGGAGGGGGCGAAAGTTTCGGCATTATGCCCACAGCGATTGCAGGGGGGGCAAGAACTTTGCCGGCCCGCGAAGCGTCAGCGAAGTCAGGCCCTGCCTGACTTCGCGATGGAGGAAAAAGTCGGAACGGCTTTTTCCGAGGTTTCCCGACTCAGCCCAGCTGCTCCATCACTTCGGCCGAAATATCGGCGTTTGTGTAGACGTTCTGCACGTCGTCGAGATCCTCGAGTGCGTCGATCAGCCCCAGTACCGTCTCGGCCGTATCCTTGTCGAGTTCGGCGTGGGTCGATGCCAGCATCGTCACTTCGCTGCTGTCCGGTTTGATGCCGGCGGCGGTCAGCGCATCGGCGACCTTGCCGACGATCTCCCACGGCGTCAGTACCTCGATCGAGCCGTCGTCCTGGCTGACGATGTCGTCGGCGCCGGCCTCCAGCGCCACCTCCATCACTTTTTCTTCGTCGCTGCCGACCGGCAGCAGGATCTGGCCCTTGCGGGTGAACAGATAGGCGACCGAGCCGTCGGTGCCGAGGTTGCCGCCGCGCCGGCTGAAGGCGTGGCGCACTTCGGCGACGGTGCGGTTGCGGTTGTCGGTCATCACCTCGACCAGCACGGCGACGCCGCCCGGCGCATAACCTTCGTAGGTCAGCTCCTCGACGTTGTCGGCATCGTTGGTACCGGCGCCGCGGGCGATGGCGCGGTCGATGGTGTCGCGCGTCATGTTGGCGCCGAGCGCCTTGTCGACGGCGGCGCGCAGGCGCGGATTATCTTCCGGCAGCGGCCCGCCGAGCTTGGCGGCGATGGTCAGCTCGCGGATCACCTTGGTGAACACCGCGCTCTTCTTGGCGTCCTGACGTGCCTTGCGGTGCTGGATGTTGGCCCATTTGCTGTGTCCGGCCATGGCGCTTCACTCCTCGCTCTTGCGCAGTCGGATGTTCAGATCGCGCAGCGCCAGCGCGTCGACGGTGCCCGGCGCGTCGGTCATCACGCAGTGCGCGGTCTGGGTTTTCGGGAAGGCGATGACGTCGCGGATCGACTTCGAGCCGGTCATCAGCATCACCAGCCGGTCGAGGCCGAAGGCGAGACCACCGTGCGGCGGCGCGCCGTATTTCAGCGCGTCGAGCAGGAAGCCGAACTTCTCCTGCTGCTGCTCCTCGTCGATGCCGATGACGCGGAACACCGCCTCCTGCATCTCGCGCTGGTGGATACGGATCGAACCACCGCCGAGTTCGGTGCCGTTCAGCACCATGTCGTAGGCATTCGACAATGCGACCGCCGGGTTGGCTTCGAGCTCTTCCGGCGTGCACAGCGGCGACGTGAACGGGTGGTGGCACGGACTCAGCCTGCCGTTGTCGTCCTCCTCGAACATCGGGAAGTCGACCACCCACAGCGGTGCCCACTGGCAGGTCAGCAGATCGAGGTCGTCGGCCAGTCTGATCCGCAACGCGCCGAGCGCCTCGCTGACGACACGGGCACGGTCGGCGCCGAAGAAGATGATGTCGCCATCGGCAGCGTCGAGACGCTGCATCAGCGCGTTGATGACGCTCTCCGGCATGAATTTCAGGATCGGCGACTGCAGCCCCTCAACCCCCTTGGCCAGCTCGTTGACCTTGACCCAGGCCAGCCCCTTGGCGCCGTAAAGGCCGACCAGCTTGGTGTAGTCGTTGTCGATCTGCTTGCGCGGAATGCGCAGCCCGCCGCCGGGAACCTTCAGCGCCGTGACCCGGCACTTCGGATCGTTGGCCGGGCCGCTGAATACCTTGAAGTCGACCTCGCGCATCAGGTCGGCGACGTCGACCAGCTCCAGCGGGTTGCGCAGGTCGGGCTTGTCGGAGCCGAAGCGACGCATCGCCTCGGCGTAGGTCATGCGCGGGAATTCACCGAGCTCGACGTCGAGCACGGTCTTGAACAACCGGCGAATCATCCCCTCGGTGATCGCCATGATGTCGTTGGCGGTCAGGAACGAGGTTTCGATGTCGACCTGCGTGAATTCGGGCTGGCGATCGGCGCGCAGATCCTCGTCGCGGAAGCAGCGCGCGATCTGGTAGTAGCGGTCGAGGCCGGCGACCATCAACAGCTGTTTGAACAGCTGCGGCGACTGCGGCAGCGCGAAGAACTTGCCGGCGTGGGTGCGGCTCGGCACCAGGTAGTCGCGCGCGCCTTCCGGCGTGGCGCGGGTCAGGATCGGCGTCTCGATGTCGAGGAAACCCTGCTCGTCGAGATAACCGCGGATCGTCGACGTGATGCGCGCGCGCAGCTTGAAACGCTCCTGCATCTCGGGGCGGCGCAGGTCGAGGAAGCGGTAGTGCAGGCGCACGTCCTCGCCAACCGCCACGTGCTCGTCGAGCTGGAACGGCGGCGTCGCCGCGACGTTGAGGATCTCGAGCTGCTTGCCGAGCACCTCGATGTCGCCGGTGGCCATGTTCGGGTTGACCGTGTTCGGCGTGCGCGCGCGGACGCGGCCGACCACGCGCACGACGTATTCCGAGCGCACCTTGTCGGCGCGCTGGAAGTGCTCGCCGACGTCGGGATCGAACACCACCTGCACCAGCCCCTCGCGATCGCGCAGGTCGAGGAAGATGACGCCGCCGTGATCGCGGCGGCCGTCAACCCAGCCGCAGAGGGTCACTTCCTGATCGATATGTTCGCTGCGGAGCGTGCCGCAGTAGTGGCTGCGCGTGGTCAAGTTCGATGTCCTGGTCCGTTAGCCGGCGCCGTGCGCCGACCGCTGATAAATGAAGGAGCGGGAGTGCTCAATCGGTCGCGGCAGCTGCCGTGCCGTGGCTGCAACCGGTGCCGCAGGTATGGCCACCCTTGTCGCTCGCCGCGCCGTTGTCGCTGCTGCCGGCGCCATCGCCGCCCGCCAGATTCTTCTTGCCGCCCGACTTGAAGTCGGTCTCGTACCACCCTCCGCCCTTCAGCCGAAACCCGGCCGCCGATATCTGCTTGCGCAACTGCGGCTGCTGACAGGACGGGCAGTCGGTCAACGGCGCATCGCTGAGCTTTTGCAGGGCCTCGTGGTGGTGGCCACAGGCTTCGCAACGATATTCGTAAATAGGCATAACTCCTCCGACGACAGGTGAACCGGTGAAGGTATGGGAGATTGCGGAAGGGGGTACCCCACCATGAGGGGCGCGATTATACCTGAAGCGATTGCAGCCGCGAGAGGCGGCCAGGCGTGTGGCGATACGGGAGGGGAACGGGGGAAAGAGGCTTGGTCAGTGGCGACGCAACAGTGTGGCCGGTATGGATTAAAGAGGCGGCGCGGAGCCCGCGCCGCCGGATGTGGATCAGCCTTCAGCGTAGCCTTTCAGCTTCTTCAGCGGGCGCACCTTGACGGCGATCGAGGCCGGCTTGGCCTTGAAGGTGACCTCTTCACCGGTGAACGGGTTGATACCCTTGCGCGCCTTCTTGGCCGGCTTCTTGACGGTGGTGATCTTCAGCAGGCCCGGCAGCACGAACTCGCCCAGACCTTTCTTACCGACGGCGCGGGAGATGATCGACTCCAGCTCGTCCAGCACGGCACCGACCTGCTTGCGGGACAGCTCGGTCGCTTCACCGATCTGTGCCAGCAGCTGGCTCTTGGTCAGTTTGGTGGTGATTGCAGCGGCGCTCTTCTTCGGCGCGGCTGCCTTCTTGGCGGCGGGCTTCCTGGCCACGGCCGGTTTGGCGGCAGCAGCTTTCTTCTTGGGAGCGGCTTTCTTGATTGCCATCGTTCAGGTCCTGTTGGTGAGTTGCAGTGTGAAGAGCGTTGACGTTTCACGGCCGACCCTGCGAGGGCCGGCGTTTTTTCACCCCTAATGGCGCTCCGAACAACAAAACCCGTGAAAAACAGCTTATTTCCACCGGCCAGCGCAACGCCAGGCGATGGTATAGACGATCAAATACTGTAATACAAGGGTTTTTTGATCCATCGATGCCAGAAAGCCGCATTTTTTGCGCCTAAAAGTGTCGCCGGCCGAAAATGGCCGGAAAAAAGGTGCGGTTTCACCTCAACTCGCACGGCTGCAGCAGCTCGGCCAGTTCGCGCAGACGCCGCTCCAGCGACTCGTCGTCGAAGCGCTCGGCACTGCCGCTGCCCCACACCGGACCCGGCCAGGCGGCGTCGCCCTGAAAGCGGGCAACCACGTGCACGTGCAGCTGCGGCACGACGTTGCCGAGCGCGCCGATGTTGATCTTGTCGGCGCGCGTGTCGGCGGCCAGCGCCGCGGCCACCGCGCCGACCTCCTCCCACAGCAGGCGCTGGTCGAGCGCCGTCAGTTCGAACACCTCGACGATCTGCTCGCGGCGCGGCACCAGGATCAGCCACGGAAAGCGCCGGTCGCTCATCAGCAGCACCCGGCACAGCGGCAGATCGCCGACCACGACACAATCCTTCGCCAGTTGTACATGCAGCTCGAACATCCGCCTTCCTCCGATACAGTCCGGGGCCGTAGAATGCCGGCAATTTTTCGCCTTTGAAACCGCAAACGGAAACCGTCATGCGCGCCAGCCAGCTCCTGCTCGCCACCGTCAAGGAAAACCCCGCCGATGCCGAGGTGATCAGCCATCGGCTGATGCTGCGCGCCGGCATGATCCGCAAGCTCGCGGCCGGCCTCTACACCTGGCTGCCGCTGGGGCTGCGTGTGCTGCGCAACGTGGAAAAGATCGTGCGCGAGGAGATGGATGCGGCCGGCGCGCAGGAGGTGCTGATGCCGGTGGTGCAGCCGGCCGAGCTGTGGCAGGAGTCGGGACGCTGGGAACAGTACGGCGCCGAGTTGTGCCGGTTGCAGGATCGCCACCAGCGCGCGTTCTGCCTCGGCCCGACGCACGAGGAGGTGATCACCGACCTGATCCGCAACGAGATCGCCAGCTACCGGCAGCTGCCGGCCAACTTCTATCAGATCCAGACCAAGTTCCGCGACGAGATCCGGCCGCGCTTCGGCGTCATGCGCGCGCGCGAGTTCGTCATGAAGGACGCCTATTCGTTCCACAACGATCAGGCCTCGCTGCAGCAGACCTACGACGCGATGTACCGCGCCTACAGCAACATCTTCACTCGCCTCGGCCTCGACTTCCGCGCCGTCATCGCCGACACCGGCTCGATCGGCGGCAGCGCCTCGCACGAGTTCCACGTGCTGGCCTCCTCCGGCGAGGATGACATCGCCTTCTCCGATGGCAGCGACTACGCCGCCAACGTCGAGATGGCCGAGGCGCTGGCGCCGCAAGCAGCGCGCGCCGCCGCGACACAGGCAATGGCGCGCGTCGCCACGCCGGGTGCGCACACCATCGACGAGGTCTGCGCGCTGCTGAAGGTGGCGCCGCAGCAGGTCGCCAAGACGCTGATCGTGCAGGGCGAAACGCCCGACGCGCTGGTGGCGCTGGTGCTGCGCGGCGACCACGAGCTGAACGAGATCAAGGCCGAGAAACTGAGCGGCGTCGGCGCGCCGCTGCGCTTCGCCAGCGACGAGCAGGTGCAGCGCATCGTCGGCTGCAAGCCCGGCTCCATTGGTCCGGTCGGGCTGACGATTCCGGTCATCGTCGATCGCAGCGCGGCGCAGCTGGCCGATTTCGTCTGCGGCGCCAACGCCGACGGCTTCCATCTGACCGGCATCAACTGGGAGCGCGATCTGCCGGTCGGCACGGTCGCCGACCTGCGCAACGTCGTCGCCGGCGATCCGAGCCCGGATGGCCACGGCACGCTGTCGATCAAGCGCGGCATCGAGGTCGGCCACATCTTCCAGCTCGGCACCAAGTACTCCGAGGCGCTCGGCGCCAAAGTGCTGAATGAAAGCGGCGAGCAGCAGACGATGATCATGGGCTGCTACGGCATCGGCGTCAGCCGCGTCGTCGCCGCCGCGATCGAGCAGAACCACGATGCCGCCGGCATCATCTGGCCCGACGCGCTCGCGCCGTTCCAGATCGCGATCGTGCCGCTCGGCGCGCAGAAATCGGAAGCGGTTCGCAGCGAGGCCGAACGCCTCTACGGCCACCTGAGCGCGCTCGGCTACGCTGTATTGCTGGATGACCGCGACGAGCGCCCCGGCGTCAAGTTCGCCGACATCGACCTGATCGGCATTCCGCACCGCATCGTCGTCGGCGACCGCGGGCTGGCCAATCAGCAACTGGAATACAAGCACCGGCGCGAAGCCGAACCCCGCCATGTCGCCATCGCCGATCTCGACAGTTTCCTCGCCGCGCAGCTGCCGCGTCGCTGAGCGCGGCCGGCTGGCGCGCGCACTGCTGCTGCTCGCGCTCGGCGCGCTGTCGCTGCCGCTCTTCGCCGGCGCGCTGCCGCGCGACGAGGCCGAGCGCATCGAGATGCGTACCTTTCTGGCCGAGGCGATCAAGGAGTCGGACAGCTTCGCCGACCGCTTCGATGCCGAGGTCTGGCTGCTCGACATGTCGACCCGCCTCGCCCGCTTCGTGCCGGACCCGGAGCAGCGGCTGGAGCTGCTGCGCCACATCCATCGCGAGGCCAAGCGCGCCGAACTGAAACCGGATCTGGTGCTGGCGGTGATCCAGATCGAGAGCCGCTTCGACCGCTTCGCCATCTCGCGCGCCGGCGCGCAGGGGCTGATGCAGGTGATGCCATTCTGGAAACACGAACTCGGACAGGCCGAGGACAACCTGACCGACGTCGTCACCAACCTGCGCTACGGCTGCCAGATCCTGCGTTTCTACATGCAGAAGGAAAAAGGCAACATGGCGCAGGCGCTGGCGCGCTACAACGGCAGCTACGGCAAGCTGTGGTATCCGGACAAGGTGATGAGCGCGTGGCGCGGCCACTGGTACGCCGGCGATATGTAGGAAGAGGATTCGTTCGGCGACTACAGCAGACCGTAGCGCTTCAGCGTTTCGGAAAGCTTATCGGCGTTAACCGGCTTCTGGATGAAGTCGAGCGCACCGAGCTTCATGACCCGCTCGCGCGCGCTCGGCTGGATGTCGGCCGAGATGACGATGACCACCGATTTCAGCCCTTCGGCGCGGATCTGCTCCAGCACCTGATAACCGTCCAGCTCCGGCATCGTCAGATCGAGAAAAAGCATCTCGCCGCGGCCGGCGCGGATCGCCTCCAGCCCCTCGACGCCATTGGTCGCGAACGTGACCTCGACCTCCCAGCCCGGCGGCAGCGCACGCGCGACCTGCTTCCGGGCCATCGCGGAGTCGTCGCAGATCAACAGAGGGATGGCCATGCGGTGAAACTCCGGCGGGCGAGGCGAGCGCAAGTATAGACGCAAGCCCGGCGCGCGCCGGCTATGACCGCGATGGCATCGGTGCCGTGACGAACAGCTGATCCAGCGGCGCCTCGACCCGGTTCCAGCGTTCGAGGATGTCGGCCAGCGCCTGCGCCTGGTGATACAGCGCGCGCAGCTCGTCGATGCCATCCTTCGGCCCGGTGTAGACCGGCACCCGCATCAGCTCCTTGATCAGTGCCTGATCGGGGTGCTCCTTGCGGCTCACCTCCAGCCGCCAGCGCACGCTGTGCAGCACCGTCCGGTAGAACAGGATCTTGGTGGAAAGGTGGATGGCGCCGAAATACTCGATCGGATCGAACGGCGCGAAGTCGCAGGCGAACAGCAGCGCGCCGCGGCGCGGCGCGGCCGCCACGGTCGCCTTGCGCTCGTAGCCGCACAGCAGCGCGAGATCGCCGAACAGCTCGCCGGGCGTGATGGCGCCGATGCGCTGCGCGACCACCGGTTCGTCGCGATAGACCTCCAGCTCGCCCTTGATCAGGAAGTAGAGCCAGGTTCCCTTCTGGCCGCGACGCATGATGGTCTCGCCGGCATCGAGCTCGACGATGCAGGAGTGACCGAGCAGCACCTGCAACTGTGCCGGGTCGCGCTGACCCATCTCCTTGAAGAACGGTATGCGCCCCATCAGGGCGTTGAGGTCGGTGCCCGGAAGCTGCCGGATCTCTTTTATTTTCATTTTGTTAGTCAAATCCTCGAGGCTGCGGCCGCTGCCGGCAGCCCGGTGCGTCGCCGCATCCACTGTAACCGTTGCCATAGCCACCAACCGCGCCGGACTTCGCAATCCGCCACTCCCGTTCGCGCCCGGCCCATTATCGACTATCTTTAACGGCGATCAGCCGGGCCGCTCTTATCGCCACCGATGAGGACGAGCGAGCGGTCCGGGCCAATAACGATAGCTGGGTTGCAAACGATAGCTGGATTGCACCATCCGCGAACGGACTTTCTCCGGAACACATCATGAACAAGCGAGTGAAAAACCTGCTGTGGCCCCTGCTCGTGCCCGTGCTGGCACTGCTGTCGCCCCTGGCGACCGCGCAGGGCAGTGATGCCGACGGCCTGCAACTGAACGGGCTGGCGGCGTTCGAGCAACTGCGCAAGGAATACTACATCGGCGCGCTCTACCTGGAGAGTCCCGGCGCCGATGCTGCCGCGATCGCCACGCTGCCCGGACGAAAACGCATGGCGCTCCACATCACCGCCGACCGCTGGCCGGCGCTGCGCTTCGCCCAGCAGTGGAACCAGGCGATCCTGATCAACAACAGCTCGCAGGAGCTGAACGCCAACGTCATGGACGTGCTGGCCTTCACCAGCCTGCCGAAGGATGACCTGATCACGGGCGACCGGCTGATCATCGACCTGATGCCGAACGGTGGTACCCGCGTCACGCTGAATGGCGCGCAGATGCTGCAGACCCGCAGCGACGCGCTGTTCCGCCTGCTGCTGAATACCTGGATCGGCGCGCGCCCGTCCACCTCCGGCTTCAAGAACGACATGCTGAAGCGGCCGACCGACGCCGCCGGCGCTGCGCTGCTGGCGCGCTACGAGGCGCTCAACGCCAGCGCCGACCGCCGCAAGCTGGTGGCTGGCTGGGCCGGCAAGACCGAGGAAGCGGTTGCCGCCGCACCGGCGCCCGCGGCCGAGAAACCCGCTGCCGCCGCGCCTGCCGCTGCAGCACCGGCTCCGGCTCCAGCACCGCAGGTCGCTGCCGCGCCGGCGCCCGCCCAACCCGTAGCACCGGCACCGAAACCGGCCGAGCCGACGCCGCAACCCGCCGCCGCACCACCGCAACCGGCGCCCGAACCGGCCGCCGTCGCCGCCGCACCGGCGCCGCAGCCGGAAGAGGCCGCGCCGAAGGTCGATACGGCGGCACAGGCCGCGCTCCACACCGCCTATTCGAACAGTCTGCGCAAGCTGATCTACGGCAAGCTGCAGTATCCGAAACGGGCGATCCAGAAGGAGATCGAGGGGCTGGTGGTACTGCGCGTCAGCACCGACCGCAACGGCCAGCTGGTCGCCGCCGAAGTGGCCCAGAGCGCACACCAGGTGCTGGACAATGCAGCGCGGGACGCCACCATCAAGGCCGCGCCGTTCCCGGCCGCCGCCGCGGCGATGGCCGGCGACCGCTTCGTGTTCATGATTCCGGTCGTGTTCAAGCTGTCGGACTGAACATCCTCCGCGCGGTCGTTGCGGCCGCGCGCCCCCCTCTCCTCTCGATCGACACCTCCGCCAGAACGCCATGCGGTCGCCATCGTAGCGACCCGCCACCACCGCTCAGACGATCAGCGGCAGCTTGGAGACGATGACGCGGCGAATGCCGTCGCGCTCCATCTGCGAGCGCATCGTCATGCGCCCGAGCTGGATGCAGTGCAGGTGCAACATCGGCATCCGCTGCTGAAACTCGCGCAGATCGCCCTTGACCAGCACCGGCAGAAACGGGTCGTCCTGCGGCCGCCGCGCGTTGATCATCCGCAGCGCCGCCTGCAGCGCCAGCACCTTCGCGCGGCTCTTGCCCTCGCCCTTGACCGGCACCGTCAGATAGAGGCCGCTCTTGCCGACCAGCTCGCCCGGCACGATGTTCATGCCGGTGCGGACGACGGCCAGCTCGGGCACGCCCTGGAAGGTGTCGTGATAGGCGTAGGGGTCGGGGAGGATCACCATCTTGCGATCCTCCTCTTCGGGGAAATAGATGCTGTAGTTGGTGTAGAGCTGTTCGACCGAGGCCGAGAACACACACAGCTTGTTCTCGAAGCGCCTGATGAACCGCGCCGCCAGTTGGCGGCGCTTGAAGCCTTCGAGATCCCACACCAGATCCCGGTTCAGCTCACTGTTCATCCATCGTGTCTCGTCTGCGGCGATCGGCTGGCGCGAGTATAGATGCCCGTCGAACGGATGCGCGCCGAATGCGCCGGGAGCGGGACGGTCAGACTCCCATGCCGGTCAGCGTGACGATGATGTTGTTGAGCACGGCGGCGACACGCGGGTGTTCGACCTCGAACACCGTGACCGCGCCTTCGACGCGTTCGATCAGCGCATCGACCGGCCCCTCTTCCAGCTGCGCTTCGAGATCGGCGACCAGCGCCACGATCTCCTGCCGCTGCGGCGCGTCGTCGGGCAGCGAGCGCAGCTCCGCCTGCAGATTCAGCAACTGTTCCTGCAACTGCTGTTCACTCATCGCACAACTCCATCGAAAATCGAAACGGCCCGCATCATAGCACCTGCCGGGTTGACTCACGCCGGCAATGCCATGACCATTGCGACGCTTCCAGCCCGCCGCCACGAAAACCCGCAAACCGCCGGGGAAACAGGCCTTTTACCGACACCCGGCACCAGACACCAGCGGGAGAAACCGCGATGGACATGATCAAGATCGGCGACGAGCTGATCACCCTGCTGTCGCTGTACGGGCTGCGCCTGATTGCCGCCATTGCCATTCTGCTGGTCGGCTCCTGGATCGCCCGCGCGCTGTCGCGGGCGATCGATCGCGGCCTCGGCCGCCGCCACATCGACTCGACGATCCGCCAGTTCGTATCGCGGCTGATCTACGCGCTGATCCTGCTCTTCGCCATCGTCGCCGCGCTCAGCAACATCGGCGTGCAGACGGCATCGATCGTCGCCGCGCTCGGTGCCGCCGGTCTCGCCATCGGGCTGGCGCTGCAGGGTTCGCTGTCCAACTTCGCCGCCGGCGTACTGATGGTGCTGTTCCGTCCGTGCCGCGTCGGCGACTACATCGAGGCGGCCGGCTGCGCCGGCACCGTCACCCAGATCAGCCTGTTCTCGACCACGCTGGTCACCTCCGACAACAAGCAGATCGTGATTCCGAACGGCAGCGTCATGTCGGGCCCGATCACCAACTTCAGCGCGCTGAGCGAACGCCGCCTCGATATCCGCGTGCGCATCGGTTACGACGCCGACATCCGCCATGCCAAGCGCGAGCTGGCGGCGCTGGTGGCAGCCGACAGCCGCATCCTGCAGACACCGGCGCCAACCATTGCCGTGCTCGAGCTGGCCGATACGTCGGTCAATCTGATCGTGCGGCCGTGGGTCAAAGCCGCCGACTACTGGAAAGTCCACTTCGATCTGACCGAGGCGATCAAGCTGCGCTTCGACGAGGTCGGCATCGTCATCCCGGTGCAGCAGGGGAACGCCCGCCCGCGCGACCCAATCACCAGATGAAAGAGAAATACCACCGCCAAGTTAAGAAGGAGAGTCTGATGAAAAGAACATTCGTCCTGTTCGCTGCCGCGCTGGCCGGCCAGCCGCTGTTGGCCGACGACGTCAAGCAGGGTTGGAGCGGGTCGGCCGAACTCGGCTACGTCAGCACCGAAGGCAACAGCAAGAGCAAGAACCTGAAAGGGCGTATCGATACGACCTGGGAGGCCGACGTCTGGCGCAACCTCAGCCACTTCGAGGCGCTCAATGCCGAGGCGGATGGAGAGCGCTCGTCGGAGCGCTATTTCCTGACCAACAAGCTCGACTACAAGTTCGGCGAGCGCAGCTATCTGTTCGGCTTCGCCTCCTACGAAGACGATCGTTTCAGCGGCTACGACTGGCAGGCGGTGGCCGCCGCCGGTTATGGCTACCGGATTCTCGAAAACGACACGATGACCTGGGATGCGGAGGCCGGCCCCGGTTATCGCTACAGCAAGGTGATCGACGATGCGGCTGACGACGAGGAAGAGCTGATCCTGCGTCTGTACACCCGCTACGAGTGGAAGCTCAGCGACAGCGCCACGTTCGAGCAGGAGCTCGGCACCGAGATCGGCCAGGACAAGACCGTCAGCCGTTCGGTGACGTCGCTGAAGAGCACCATCATCGGCGCGCTGGCGATGAAGCTCTCCTACATCGTCCGCTACACCGACAACGTGCCGCCGGAGACGGTGCACGCCGACACCGAAACGGCAGTGACGCTGGTCTACAGCTTCTGACGAAGCCGACCGTCCCCATATGGAAATCGGAAATCGCAGGATGGGTTGAGCGCAGCGATACCCATCCTGCGCGGGACTCAATAGAGCAGCGCTTCTTCAGTACAACAGAGAAAAGAGCTTGCGCTGATACTCCTTCGCCAGCGGATCGTTGTTGCCGAGCGTGGCGATGATGTCGAGCAGGGTCTTGCGCGCGGCGCCGTCGTCGAAGCCGCGGTCGCGGCGCAGGATCTCGATCAGGCCGTCGAGCGCATCGCGGTGCTGCTGGTTGGCGGCGTTGGCCAGTGCCAGCTGGTAGCGAACGGCGAGATCATCCGGCGACTGCGCCAGTGCCGCTTCCAGCTGCCGGATCTCCGGTGTCTTCGCCGCCTGCCGCTGCAGGTCGAGCTGCGCCTGTACCTGCTGGTGCAGCGCGTCGCGGTCGGCCAGTCTGATCGCGTCGAGCTGCTCCTGCGCCTCGTCAAGACGGTTCAGCTGCACCAGCACCGCGGCCAGCTCGATGCCGATGTCGCCGCGCTTGCGCGAATCTTCCCAGGCGCGGCGCAACAGCGTCAGCGCAGCGCCGAAGTCGCCGGCCGCGACCTGCTCGCGCGCCTGCATCAGCAGCAGGTCCCACGGTTTCGGCAGGTATTTCTCCAGCAGCTTGCGCACCTCCGATTCGGGCTGCGCGCCGACGAAGCCGTCGACCGGCTGGCCATCCTTCATCAGCACCACGGTCGGCAGGCTGCGCACGCCGAACTGCGCGGCGACCTGCTGCTCGCGGTCGCAGTCGACCTTGGCCAGCAGGAACTGACCGCCGTACTCGCCGGCCAGCTTCTCCAGCATCGGCATCAGCGTCTTGCACGGCGCGCACCAGTCGGCCCAGAAGTCGATCAGCACCGGGCGCTGCATCGACTCGTCGATCAGTACTTCCCTGGCGTTGGCCATGGTGACGGTGACGATGTGTTCGCTGGCGGCTGCCGGGTTCATGAATATCTCCGCGCTGAAAAATGGGGGATGAACGAGGCGCGCCAGTTTAACCGCAAACGGCGCGCAGCCGGCGCACGCCCTCCCGCAACCGCGCCCTATATATAGAAGGCATGCCGAAGCCGGGTGCGCTGCTGCGCGGCCGTGACGCGGAACGGCTCGACCCCGGCGCGGCGACGGGTGAACGGTGGCATGGGCGATCCGGAAAACCGGGGATGGAGAGAGTACCGGAGCGGCGTCCGCGGCCCGGCACAAGCCAGTGGCGCCCCCGGCACGGTTCTGGTAGGTTTGCCCGCTTGATGCCGGGCGGGCGCTGCGAAACAGCGTCTCCCGGCGACGCCGGGCCGCCCCCCCGGGCGTGCCCATCAGACCGTGCTGCAAGAGGCGCCAGTCACATGCCCGCAAAGAAAGCCGAAGCGACCGCTACCACCAGCAGCTTCAAGAATTTCGTGCCCTACGTTCCGAAAAAGGGCGAGGAGTACATGAGCAGCAAGCAGAAGGATCACTTCCGGCAGATCCTGCTGCGCTGGAAGGCGGAGCTGATGGAAGAGGTCGATCGCACCGTCTCCCACATGAAGGACGAAGCCGCCAACTTCCCGGACCCGGCCGACCGCGCCACGCAGGAGGAGGAGTTCAGCCTCGAACTGCGCGCCCGCGATCGCGAGCGCAAGCTGATCAAGAAGATCGACTCGACGCTTGATCTGATCGACAACGACGATTACGGCTTCTGCGAAGCCTGCGGCGTCGAGATCGGCATCAAGCGTCTCGAGGCGCGCCCGACCGCGACGCTGTGCATCGACTGCAAGACGCTCGACGAGATCAAGGAGCGTCAGGAGCACGGCTGATGCCATGGGCCGGCGGCGACGTCGCCGGCCCTCTCCCACCCGCTCCCCTCCGGTTTTTCCCGCTTCGGCGATGACCGCTTCCGCCTCGCACCACACCGACACCGTCAGCCACTGCGCCGTCCACGTCGGCCGCTTCGCGCCATCGCCGACCGGCCCGCTCCACTTCGGTTCGCTGATCGCCGCACTGGCGAGCTGGCTCGACGCGCGTGCGCACGGCGGCCGCTGGCTGCTGCGGATCGAGGACATCGACCCGCCGCGCGAACAGCCCGGCGCCGCCACGGCGATGCCGGCGGTGCTGGCCGCCCACGGCCTGCGCGCCGATGGCGACATCGAATTCCAGAGCCGACGTTTCGACCATTACCGCGCTACGCTGCAAACGTTGCTCGATCGTGGCGATGCCTTCTTCTGCACCTGTTCGCGCAGCGAACTCGCCGCCACCGGCGGCCTCCATCGCGGTCGCTGCAGCGAGCGGCGCACGCCGCCCGCAACACCGTTCGCGGTGCGACTGGCGGTCGGTGACGAGGTCATCGAATTCGACGACCGGCTGCAGGGACGCTACCGGCAGCGACTGGCCGATGCGGTCGGCGACTTCGTGCTGTGGCGCAAGGAGGATCTGCCGGCCTACCAGCTCGCCGTCGTCGTCGACGACGCGGCACAGGGCATTACCGACGTCGTGCGCGGCTGCGACCTGCTCGACAACACGCCGCGGCAGATCCTGCTGCAACGCAGACTGCGGCTGCCGACGCCGCGCTACGCGCACCTGCCGGTGATCGTCAACGCCAGCGGACAGAAACTCAGCAAGCAGAATCTGGCGCGCGCGCTCGACCCGGCGCGTGCCACCGCCAACCTGCGCGCAGCGCTGGCCTTCCTCGGCCAGCCGCAACCGCCGGCCGCGCTCGATCGCGATGTCGACGCGCTGCTGGCGTGGTCGGCATCGCAGTGGCAGCTGCAACGGGTACCGGCGACGCGGGCGCTCGGCCGCGACGTGCTGCCACCGGCGCTGCGCGACGTCGCCGACTAGCGCCTGTTTTGCAGCGCGCCGGCCGCTTCAGTACCATCGCCCGATTCGGATTCAGCCCACCGCCGCGAGCCGTCGCCCCGCCATGTTCATCAACCCCACGCTGCTGCTGCTGCTCGCGCTGACCTTCATCTTCGCCCCGTCGCTGCAGGAGTGGGTGCTGACCGGTGGCGCCGCCTGGTACCGTCCGTTCCTGGTGTGGGGCGCACTGGTGCTGTTCATCCTCTGGAGCTATCGCGACCGCTCCGGCACCAGACCGTAGCGCCATCATGGATTTCGCGCTCTCCCACCTGTTCGTCGCCGGCATCGGCTACCTGCTGCTGTTGTTCGCGATCGCCCACCTCGCCGAGCGCGGCGCGATCCCCGACCGGCTGCTGCGCCACCCGCTGGTCTACACGCTGACGATCGGCGTCTTCGCCAGCGCCTATGCCATCTACGGCGTGGTCGGGCTGGCCTACGACTACGGCTACGGCTTTCTCGCCTACTACGTCGGCATCGCCGGCACCTTCGTGTTCGCG
>CAZEVP010000049.1:0-23320 GCA_964515735.1 uncultured Verrucomicrobiaceae bacterium
CGCTCCAGTCGATGTCGAAACCGCAGTTGGCCGGCCGCAGCGGCGCGATGTCGACACCCCGCGCGCGTAGCGGCTCGACCCACGCGCCGTCCGAACCCAGTCGCGCCCAGCTGCCACCCCCTAACGCCAGAACGGTGGCGCGCGCGGTGACGGCAATCTCGCCGGCTGGCACGGCGAAGCGCAGCGCGCCGTCGTCACGCCAGCCGAGCCAGCGGTGGCGCGCGTGGATCGTCGTGCCGCGTTCGCGCAGCCGCTGCAGCCAGCGCCGCAGCAGCGGCGCCGCCTTCATGCCGGTCGGAAAGACGCGGCCGGAGCTGCCGACGAAGGTGTCGACGCCGAGGCCGGCGGCCCAGGCCCGGATCGCGTCGGCATCGAAGTCGTCGAGCAACGGCGCCAGCGCGGCCTCGCGCGCGCCGAAGCGCCGGCGAAAACCGGCCGTCGCTTCGGCGTGGGTCAGGTTCAGGCCACCGATGCCGGCCTGCAGGAACTTGCGGCCGGGCGATGGCATCGCGTCGAACAACTCGACGGCGATGCCGGCGGCGCCGATCGTCTCGGCGGCCATCAGGCCGGCGGGGCCGCCGCCGATGATGGCGACAGACAGGGATGAGGAAGCGGACATCGTTATCGGGTTCGCGCGGCCGGCGGGAGCGCCAGCGTCTCCCGCGGCACCGTCAGAACTGGCGCGCCGGAACGTGGAAGATGGCGCCTTCCATCGAGGCGTCGACGATGATCTGGCAGGTCAGCCGGCTGTTCGGCTGCGGGTCGATGGCGCCTTCGAGCGTCATCTCCTCCAGCTCCTCCGGCGGCGCGATGCGGTCGACCCAGGCCGGGTCGACGTAGGCGTGGCAGGTGGCGCAGGCGCAGGCACCGCCGCAGTCGGCCAGGATGCCGTCGATGCCACCGGCGACGGCCGCCGCCATCACGCTGGTGCCGACGGCGGCTTCGACTTCGTACTGGTTGCCGTCATGGGTGATGAACAACAGCGTGGGCATCGATCTCTTCCTCGCAAATGGGTAATCGCAAACGAGCAGTGGCAGGCGCGGGCACGCCGGGGCGGCAAAGGGTAGCAGCAATCGGGGGAGATTCAGCAGCGGACGGGGGCGCTGGCGGGCCGGGCTCAGGCGCTTCTGGCGGCCGCGATGGCGCGCCACTGCCACTCCCACACCGGCCCCTCGTCGGGGTCGTTGACCATGCCGACGAAGGCGAAGCCGAGCCGTTTCAGCGCGTGGTTGGCGCCGTTCTGCTCGGGCTGGGTCTGGGCGATGACGGTCAGTTGCGGATCGCGCGCGGCGGCGATGGCCAGCAGTTCGCGCACCATCGCCTGGGCGATGCCGCGCCCCTCGAACTCGGGCAGCGTGTAGCAGGTGATGGCGACGCGACCGCGCTGCGGCGGCGCCTTGAAGGCACAGGCACCGACGATGTCACCCCGTTCATCGCGCGCCAGATAGGCGATCCACGGCAGCCGGAAACCGTGCTCGTCGTAGAGCAGGCGGCAGCTCAGGCAGATGTCCCGCACCAGTTCCGGCAGCGGCTGATCCACCGCCGGCCGACCGCTGCGGTCGATCGGGAACAGGTAGAGATTGAAAGCGTCAGTCTCGGCGCTTCGCATACATATCCATCCGTATAGGCCGAAGAGTCCAGAGGGGTCGGTGCGTCCGGCCCGTTGCCAAAGGGTACTCCGATTGCCCGGGGCCGGTAAGAGGCGAGGCGCTTCCGCTGCCCCCGCGTCACCCGGCCGCCGGCCATGGCAGCCACACCTCGGCGCGCAGGCCGCCAAGCGGCGAGCGGCCGAGCGCCACCTCGCCGCCGTAGAGGTCGGCGATGTCGGTGACGATGGCGAGACCAAGGCCGTGCCCGTCGGGGCCGCCCTCGCCACCGCGCTCGTCGAGCCGCACGCCGCGCGCCAGCGCCCGCTCGCGCCCGCCCTCGTCGATACCGGGGCCGTCATCCTCCACCAGCAGCAGCAGGGCGTCGCCGCTGCGCGCCAGCTGCAGCCGCACGCGCGAGCGCGCCCACTTGGCGGCGTTGTCGAGCAGGTTGCCGAGCAGCTCCAGCATGTCCTCGCGCTCGAACGGCAGCTCGCCACCGCAGTCGACGCTGCTGTCGATCGCCAGCGCGCGGTCGTGCGCCAGCCGCACCCCCTGCAGCAGCAGCGGCAGTTCGGCGGTGTCGAAGCGGTGGCCCGGCAGCGCCTCGCCGGCGGCGCGGGCGCGGTTCAGCTCGCGGCCGACGCGCGCGCGCATCACCTCGAGCTGTTCGCGCAGCAGCCGCTGCAGCCCGGGGTCGGCGCGCACCCTGTCACGCTCGAACAAATGATCGCGCTCGGCCAGATTGCCGAGCACCGCCAGCGGTGTCTTCAGCGCGTGGCCGAGGTTGCCGAGCGCCTTGCGCGAGCGCGCCAGCGCCTGCTGGGTGTGGTCGAGCAGGCGGTTGACCTCGCGCACCAGCGGCCGCAGTTCGATCGGCGCGTCGTCGTCGAGGCGCGGCCGCTCGCCGGCCTGCAGCTGCGCCAGCTGCCGGCGCGCGCGCTCCAGCGGCCGCAGCGCACGGCCGATCCACCAGCGCTGCAGCAGCAGCGACAGCAGCAGCAACAGTGTCCACAGCGCCAGCAGCCAGTGCAGGATGCGGCGGAACTCGGCGGCGATCGGCGTGTAGTCGCTGGCGACGACGACGGTGACGTCGCGGCCGTAGCGGCGGAAGTCGGCGCGCAGCAGCAACAGGCTCTGGCCGGCCGGGCCGGCGGCAAGTCCCGGCGCCAGACCGGGCGTCGGCGGCAGCGGCAGCTCGCTGTCCCACAGCGAGCGCGAGCGCCACTGCTGGTCGTCGACGAGAACGGTGAAGTAGTGGCCCGACAGCGGCCGCCGGTAGCTGGCGTCGAGGCGGTCGGGGCGCAGTTGCACGCCGCCGTCGACACCGCGCTCGGTCGCCGCCAGCACGCGCTCGGCGGCGCGCGCCAGCTCGCGCGTCGAGGCCGAGCGCAGCGCGCTGTCGAACAGCCACAGCGCGATGCCGCCGACGGCGAGCCCGACCAGCAGCAGCGCGGCGACGAGGCCGAGGCTGAGCTGGCGCGTCATCGAGCGCGCGGCGCGCGCGCTCAACGGCCGCTCTCCGCGCCGCCGCGAAACAGGTAGCCCTGACCGCGGCGCGTCTCGATGGCGTCGCGACCGAGCTTGCGCCGCAGCCGGTTGACGTGGACTTCGATGACGTTGCTGTCGCGCTCGCGCTCGCCGTCGTAGAGATGCTCCTCGAGCTGGCCGCGCGACAGCAGCCGGCCAGCGTTCAGCATGAAGCAGCGCAGCAGCCGGAATTCGGCGGCGGTCAGCGCGATCTCGTCGTCGCCGCGCAGCGCGCACTGCCGCGCCTCGTCGAGGCGCAGGCCACCGGCTTCGAGCAGCGGCTGGTTGACGCCGCCGTGGCTGCGCCGCAGCAGCGCCTGCAGCCGCAGCAGCAGTTCGTCGGGATGGAACGGCTTGGTCAGGTAGTCGTCGGCGCCGGCGCGCAGGCCGTCGATGCGCTCGGCCCAGCTGTCGCGCGCGGTCAGCACCAGCACCGGCAACGGCAGCCCCTGTTCGCGCCAGTCGCGCAGCACGTCGAGACCGGGGCGGCCGGGCAGGCCGAGATCGAGGATGGCGATGTCGTAGTTCTCGTCGACGGCGCGGCGCGCGGCATCGCGGCCGTCGGCCAGCCAGTCGACGGCATAACCGGCCGCCTTCAGGCGCGGCACCAGTTCGTCGACCAGCGCGACGTTGTCCTCCACCAGCAGCAGCCGCATCAATCCTCCGCCTCGTCCTGCAGCACAGCGCCGCTGCGCGCGTCGATCTCCAGTTCGCGCACGTCGCCGCCGGCGGTCAGCAGTTCCAGTTCATAGATGTAGCGGCCGCCCTCCTCCTCCAGCTCGACCTCCAGCAGGCTGGCGCCGGGGTAGCGGCCGAGGACGACGGCGAGCACCGCCTCGAACGGCAGCAGCTCGCCGGCGCGCCGCAGCCGCAGCGCCTCGTCCTGGCTGATGTCGCGCGCCAGCGGCGTCAGTGATACGCCGCACAGCAGCAGCGCGACCGCGGTGCGGCGAAGAGCGTCGCGCATCAGTCGTCGCGGCGGTCGTCGAGCACTTCGCCGGTGGCGGCGTCGATGTCGACATCCCACTTGACGCCCTGGGCATCGCGCAGCTCGACCTTGTAGACGTAGCGGCCGTACTCGCGCTCCAGCTCGGTCTCGCCGAGGGTGGCGCCCGGGTGCTTGGCCAGCGCCGTCTGGTTCAGCGTCTCGAACGGTTTGATGACGCCATCCTGCAGCAGCTTGACGGCCTGATCGGGACCGATGTCGTCGGAGGCGAACAGCAGCGGCGAGCCGCCGAGCAGTGCGGTGAATGCGATGGCGATGGTTGCGGATTTTTTCATGGCGATATCCTCTGGACAGTGCGTCGTGACAGTTGTGGTTCGCGATCGAACCCTGACTCTTTCCGGTCGAAACGCCGGTGCGCTTCGCCTGCGACACACCTTACGACGCCGCGCTTACGACAAACTGAAAACAGCCTGACGCGAAGATTAACGACGGCCCGTCGCGCGGGCGCCGGCGACCACATCGCACCGGTGGCAATGTGCGACCTGCGGCAGGCGTTGACAAGCGCTGGCGGCGGTCGCCGCACAACCCCTATGCTGTGCCGCGACGCGCCGGCGGAACTGCGGCGCGCCGGCTCACTCTGATGCCAGGCCAGTCACGAAGGAGGGTTCCGCGATGAGCAGCAGCACCGAGGTCCACCACACCACCGAACAGGTGGCACAGAAGGCACACGAGGCGATCGACCGCATCGCCGCGCAGGTCGAACGCGCCGAGGAGCGCATCCGCGCCGCCACCGACAATGCCGAGGAGCGGTTGAAACAGTCGCGCGAGAAGGCCAGACAGCGCGCCGACGAAGTCGGCGAACAGATCGGCGACTACGTGCAGCAGCACCCGGTCGCCGCCCTCGGCATCGCCTTCGGCGCCGGCCTGCTGGTCGCCGCGCTGCTGCGGGGTCGCTGATGGCGCCAGCGCGCGACGGTTCGACCGGCCCGCTGGCCGGCCTCACGCTGGCGCTGCGGCAGGGGCGCGAGCTGCTGGCCGGCGTCGCCGACGTGGCGGCGCTGGAGGGACGGCTGGCGGCGCAGAGCGTGGCGCAGATGCTGGCACTGGCGGTGGTCGCGGCACTGCTGGCCTGCAGCGCGTGGGGTCTGCTGCTGGCGGCGCTGGCGTTCCTGCTGGCGCGCGCCGGCGTGCCGTGGCTGTGGCTGCTGCCGTCGATGGCGCTGCTGAACGGGCTGATCGCGTGGTGGGCGTGGCACCGCATCCGCGCGCTCGGCGCCGACCTCGGCTTCGGCGCGACGCGCGAGCTGCTGCAGACGCTGCCACTGGCGCTGGCCGATTGCGACGACCCGATGCGCGACGACCCACCAGCGCACGACGAACGGATGGAAGGCGGCGATGTCGACGAAAAGCCGTGAGCAACTGCGGCGCGAGATCGCCGAGCGCGCCACCGCCCTGAATGCGCGCCAGCAGGCGTGGCAGCAGCAGCGCGCCGAGCAGCGCCAGCAGCAGCGCGCGGCACTGGCATCGCCGAAGATGCTGGCGGGCAGCTTCGCCACCGGCCTGATGCTCGGGCTGGTCGGCGGTCGTCGCCGCCAACGCGACACCGGCGAGTCGCGCGAGCAACCATCGCTGCTGTCGCGCGCGACACGCGAGCTGCTGCCGATCATGCAGCCGCTGCTGCTGGCGGCGGCGACGCAGTGGTGGCAGCAGCGTCAGAAGGCGGCCGCAGAGGCCGAGGCCGAACCGCAGGATTCCGACGGCACCTGAATCGGTATTCAGCGCGAAACTGACACCCCACAAACGCAAAGCCCCCGCATCGCGGGGGCTTCTTCATTGCGGATGCGACCTCAGTCGGCACGCACCGCCTCGACCTGGATCTGCAGCTTCACATCCATCAGGAAACCGTAGCCCTTGCCGTAGTCGAGACCGAAGTCGGCGCGGTTGAAGCTGGCCGACGCATCGGCGCCGCAAACCTCGCGTTTCAGCATCGGGTGCGGCTTGCACAGGAAGCTGTTGATCGTCAGCGGCACCGGTTTGGTGACGCCCTTCAGCGTCAGCTGGCCGTCGACGCGGGTCGGCTTGTCGCCGTCGAACACCAGCGTGCCGCTGTAGGTCGCGGTCGGGTACTTCTCGACGTCGAACATATCGGCATTCTTCGCGTGCGCGTTCATCTTGTCGTGACCGAAGTCGATCGATGCGGCATCGATGATGATGTCGACGCTGCCGCTCTTCGCCTCGCGATCCATCGTGATGGTGCCCTTGCTGCTGTTGAACTTGCCGCGCCAGATCGACAGTCCACCCTGGTGGTCGGCCTCGAAGCTCGGGAAGGTGTGGCTGGGGTCGATGTTGTAGGTGACCGGCGCGGCGATGGCGGCGGTACCCAGCGTCAGTGCGGCGGCGGCAACGGCGAGACGGGATTTCAGTGCGGACGGTTTCATGGTTTCTCCTTGGCGTGTTGGCGATCGTTCGTTCAGTGCACGGCGGAAAAGTTCACCTTTCGGGTTCTGCTTTTTTATGGCGGCCATTTTTCAAGGCGCCGTCAGCAGCCGGAAGCGGATGCGGACTTCGTCGGCGACCATGTCGGTGTCGGCCCATTCGCCCTCGCCGATCCGGTAGGCGAGGCGCTTGATCGGCAGCTCGCCGCTGAAGACGTGGCCACTGCCCTCCGGCGTCACCGCGACTTCGACCCGCACCGTTTCGCTGTGGCCCTTGACGGTCAGCGTGCCGTCGATCTGCAGCTTGCCGGCACCGGTGGCACGCGCGCTGTCGCTGACGAAGCGCGCCTGCGGGTATCTGGCAGCGTCGAACCACTCCGGCTTCTTCACTTCGGCGTTGTACTGCGGGTCGCCGAAATCGAAGCTGCCGACCTCGACCAACAGCTCGGCCGAGGCGCGCTCGGGGGCGGCCGGGTCGTAGTCGATGGTGCCGCTGAACTGCCGGAACGGCACCTCGACCGCCACCCCCATCTGCGTGAAGGTGGCACTGACCGTGCTGCCGGCCAGCTGCACCGGCTGGGCGATGACGGCGGTGGCGACGCTGAGCAGCAGCGGCGCGGCGATGCGGCGAAGTCTCTGGGGCAGGTTCATCGGGGTTCTCCTGGTCAGGCGCCGCGGCCCGGCAGCATCCGCCGCAGCACGTCGTCGCGATCGATGAAATGGTGTTTCAGCGCGGCGCCGACGTGGGCCGCCAGCAGCGCCAGCAGCGTCCAGTTCAGCACCTCGTGCAGATCCTTCAGCAGCGTCTTCAGTTCGGGGTCCGGGCCGATCAGCACCGGCAGCTTGACCAGACCGAGGAACACCACCGGGTAGCCGGCGGCGAGGCTGTAGAAGTAGCCGGACAGCGGAATCGCGAACATCAGCGCGTAGAGGCCGTAGTGCGTCAGCTCGGCGCCGAGCCGTTGCCAGCGCGGCATCGACGCCGGCAGCGGCGGCGGCCGGTGGCCGAGCCGCCACAGCAGGCGCAGCGTCACCAGTACCAGAATCGTGACGCCGGCCCACTTGTGCCAGTTGAAGTAGCGCAGCTTGGCCGGCGAGAAGGCCATGTCGACCATCACCAGCCCGAGCGTCAGGTTGGCGAGCAGGGCGATGGCGATCAGCCAGTGCAGCAGTTTGGCGGTGACGGTGTAGCGCGTCCGGGTGTTCATTATTGTTCTCTCCTTGGTGCCCGCCTTCAACGGCGTGCGGGCCGGCCACGGCGACCGGCCCATCGGTCAGATCACCCGCGCGACATCGTCGAAACCGGGGCGCGGCCCGCGCGGGTGGAAACTGCCGGGCTCACCATAGCCGATGTTGATCAGGAAATTGGAGCGCCAGCCGCTGCCTTCGAAGAATTCGGCATCCACCTTCGCGTTGTCGAAGCCGGACATCGGCCCGCAGTCGAGGCCGAGCGCGCGCGCCGCCAGAATGAAGTAGGCGCCCTGCAGCGAGCTGTTGCGGAACGCCGTCTGCTCCGCCGCGGCCGGGTTGGCGGCATAGCTGTCGCGAGCGCCGGCGGCGGACGGAAACAGCGTCGGCAGCTGTTCGTAGAAACGCGGATCGCTGGCGACGATGACGGTGGCCGGCGCCGCCTTCACCTTGTCGACGTTGCCGCCGGCCAGCGCCGGCAGCAGCCGCGCTTTCGCCTCGTCGCTGACGACGAATACCCAGCGCGCCGGGTTGCAGTTCATGCTGGTCGGCGCCCACTTGGTCAGGTCGTAGAGCTGTTGCAGCAGACCCGGTTCGAGCGGGCGATCCTGCCAGCGGTGGTAGGTGTGGGCCTCGGTGAACAGCTGGGCGAGGGCGGTGGACGACAGGGGCTGGCTCACGGTTCGTATCCTCGGTATCCGGTGCGGGCAACGATGGAGCAGATGCTAGGAGTGCCCGCCGGCCCTCGAAAGCGCTATGTTTTGACCCCCTTCTTCAGAAAAACTGAACGACCACCATGGCCCAGAATCCGCTGACGCTCGACGCCATGCGGGTGATCGACAGCATCGCCCGGCGCGGCAGTTTCGCCGCCGCCGCCGCCGAGCTGAACCGCGTCACCTCGGCGATCTCCTACACCGTGCAGAAGCTGGAGGAGGATCTCGGCGTCGCGCTGTTCGACCGCTCCGGCCACCGCGCGCGGCTGACGCCGGCCGGCGAGCTGCTGGCGGCGCGCGCCAGCGACCTGCTGACCGCCACCCAGCAGCTGACCGATGACGTGCGCAGCGCGGCGCGCGGCTGGGAACAGGTGCTGACCATCGCCATCGACGCGGTCTACCCGGAGCAGACACTGCTGCCGCTGGTACGCCGCTTCTACGAGCACCTCGCCGCGCAGGGGGTCAACACCGACCTGCGGCTGATCACCGAGGTGCTCGGCGGCCCGTGGGACGCGCTGGAGTCCGGGCGCGCCGACATCGCCATCGCCCCCGACGGGCTGGCCAACGCCTCCGGCTTTCGCAGCAAGCGCCTCGGCAGCGTCGAGTTCGTCTGCGTCGCCGCGCCCGAACACCCGGTGTTCACCGAGAATTTCGACGACGACGGCTGGCGCGAACGCCACCGCGCCATCGCCGTCGCCGACACCTCGCGCGTGCGCGAGCCGCGCAGCGTGCGCCTCGGCAAGCGCCAGCCGACACTGACGGTCAGCAACTTCGCCGCCAAGCTGGCGCTGCTGGAGAACGGTATCGGCGTCGGCTCGATGCCGCGCCATCTGATCGAGGAGGCGGTGGCGCGCGGCCGGCTGCGGCTGCTGCCGAGCGCGGCCGACGACGTGTCGGCGATGACGATGGTGATGGCGTGGCGGCCGCACGGCGGCGGCAAGGCGCGGCAGTGGCTGCTGCGCCATCTGCCGGAATGTTTTGGCTGACCCTCGGAAGCAGTCCTCTCAGAACCGACCCGAGTAGCTGTCGCGCAGTGCCGCCACCTCGCCGACGATGTCGGGCTCGTCGGCGCACTCGCTTTCGAGGGTTCGGGCCAGCTGCTCGAACGCCTCGCGCATGTCGGCCTGCTGGTAGACGTCGAGCAGCTGCAACTGCAGGTCGCGGCGTGACGGGTCACGCTGCAGCGCCTCCTGCAGCACCTGCTCGGCCTCGGTGTAGCGGCCGAAGGCGACGAACACGCCGGCGCTGATCGAGGCGTCGACCGGCTCATCGGCGCTGCCCGGCACCGCCGCCACGGCCGGTGCCGGCGCATCGACCGGCTCGGCGTCGAGCAGGTCGAGCGGCAGTTCGTCGGTGCTGTCGGTGTGATGCTGCCAGTAGCGCTCGTTGTCGCCGGCGCTGCCCCAGCCGGTCGCCGCCGGTTCGGCCGCGATCGGCTCGACGCCGCGGGCCGGTGCCTGTTCGCGCGGCAGTACGCGCGCGGCCGGTTGCGGCGGCGTCAGCGGCGTCGGTTCGACCGGCTCCAGCACCGTCTCCGCCGCATCGGTGCGGCGCCCGCGCGAGTATTGATAGAGCGCCCAGCCACCGAGTACGCCAAGCGCGATCCAGTAGGCCAGATGCACCCACGGCGAGGCGTCGCGCCCGGGCACCGGCTGCGCCGCGGCGATGCCATCGGTCGCGACCGGCGCCGGCTGTGCGCCTGCACCAGCGCCCGTGGCGGCGAACGGCGAAGCGCCAGCCGCCGTGCCGTCGACGCCGCGCTGGCGGTCGTAGCCGGCCAGCACCTGCTGCAATTGCTGTTCGAGCTGCTGCAACCGCTGCTCGGAACGTTCGAGCTGGCTGGTCAGCGCGCCGAGATTCGACGTCAGGCCGCGGACCTCGTCGCGCAGCGCGGCATTCTCGGCGGTCAGCTGCTCGACCTCGGTCGGCGCCAGCAGCTCCAGCCGCGCCTCGTCGCCGGCGGTCGCTGCTTCGGATGTAGTGGCCGCTACCGACACGCCGGTGCCGGCGAAACGGTCCGGCAGCTCCGGCTGCGCCGGTGCCGGCCCGACCGCCGGCGCGTGCCGCGACGAAGTCGGCAGCGGCGCGGCGGCCACCGCCTGTGCCGCGGTCGGCACCTGCAGCGACATCGCCTCCTTGAGCCGGGCCGGATCGCCGTTCAGGAAAGCCTCCGGATTGGCAGCGTAGAGCGCCGCCATCATCTGCTCGGCCGTCACGCCGGCCGGCCGCAGCCGCTGCGCCAGCCCCCACAGGCTGTCGCCGCGCGCGGTCCGGTAACGGCCATCGCGCACGAGCGGCGCCGCCGACGCGGTCGGGCGCGGCGCCATCGCGACAGCGGGCGCCGCGGGTGCGGAAGTGGTGGCCCCGGCAACGACCGGCGCCGCGACCGCCGGCAGGTCGAGCAGCATCGTGTACTCGCGCACCAGCTGCCCGTTCGGCCAGCGCAGGCTGATGACAATGTTGATATAGGGTTCGACGACCGGCCGGCTGGTGCTCAGCTGCACGTAGGCACCGCCGTCATCGACCACCGGCTCCAGCCGGATCTGGCTGTGCAGGAAGTCGCGATCGACGCCGAGGCGGGCGTAATCCTGCTCGCTGCCGAGGCTCACCTTGATCTGGTCGCCGGCGAGATCGCCGAGATGGGTCAGCGGAATGCGGGCCTGCAGCGGTTTGCCGAGATGGGACTGCAACGCGATGTCGCCGAGACCGACCGCCCATCCCGGCGGCGACAGCAGGGCCGCGCACAGCGCGGAGAGGGCGATACGGCGACAAAGCGGCTTGCGGCGAAACTCGGGCATGGGCAGTCCTCGCGGAGCACCCGCGCTCCGGCACGCCGGCGGGGGTCCAACAATCTATGAATTTTCACCAGTTTAAATCGCCAGCGACGGCTCGCCACCCCAGCCGACGAGAATTCGTCGGCGACCGGCACCGACCCCGCGGTGACGGCCGCCGGCACTGGCGGCGCTGGCCGCTGCGCGGTCGAACCTTTATCCTGCCGCGCACGACGCCGCATACCGAACGCGCGCGGCGCAACGCCGCCGCCCCCGAAGCACGCACAACTCGAAGCACGAACGAAGAGAGCACGAAGATGTCCCTGACCCTGACCGACCCGCAACTGCTGCGCGCGCAGGCGCTGATCGACGGCCGCTGGTGCGACGCCGACGGCGGCCAGACGCTGGCCGTCACCAACCCCGCCACCGGCGAGACCATCGTCGAAGTCGCGCGCTGCGGTGCCGACGAGACCCACCGTGCGATCGCGGCCGCCGAAGTCGCGCAGAAGAGCTGGAGCCGCACCAGCCCGCTGGAGCGCTCGAAGCTGCTGCGGCGCTGGTTCGAGCTGCTGCTGCAGCACCAGGAGGATCTGGCGCGCATCCTGACCGCCGAGCAGGGCAAGCCGCTGGCCGAGGCGCGCGGCGAGATCGCCTACGGCGCCAGCTACGTCGAGTGGTTCGCCGAGGAGGCCAAGCGCATCTACGGCGACATCATTCCGTCGGCCGGCAACGACAAGCGCCTCGCCGTCATCAAGCAGCCGGTCGGCGTGGTCGCCTGTATCACGCCGTGGAACTTCCCCAACGCGATGCTGACCCGCAAGATCGCGCCGGCGCTGGCCGCCGGCTGCACCGTGGTCTGCAAACCGGCCAACGCCACGCCGCTGTCGGCCTACGCGGTGGCCGAGCTCGCCAACCGCGCCGGCATCCCGGCCGGTGTCATCAACATCCTGACCGGTAACACCGCCGCCATCGGCGACGCGCTGACCAGCAGCCCGATCGTGCGCAAGCTGACCTTCACCGGCTCGACCCCGGTCGGCAAGAAACTGATGGAAGCCTGCGCCGGCACCGTCAAGCGCACCTCGATGGAGCTGGGCGGCAACGCGCCGTTCATCGTCTTCGACGACGCCGACCTCGACGCCGCCGTCGCCGGTGCGATGGCTTCGAAATACCGCAACGCCGGTCAGACCTGCGTCTGCGCCAACCGCCTGCTGGTGCAGAGCGGCGTGTTCGATGCGTTCACCGAGAAGCTGACCGCCGCCGTCAACAAACTGCAGATCGGCAACGGCTTCGACGACGGCGTCACCATCGGCCCGCTGATCGACGAGAAAGCGGCACAGGGCGTTCACGAACTGATCGACGACGCCCTGTCGCGCGGCGCCAAAACCGTGGTCGGCGGCGGCCGCAGCAAGCTCGGCAACGCCTACGTCGAACCGACCATCCTGACCAACGTCGACAAATCGATGCGGTTGTTCAAAGAGGAGATCTTCGGCCCGGTGGCGCCGCTGTTCCGCTTCGACACCGAGGAAGAGGCGATCGCGATGGCCAACGACACCGAAGTCGGTCTTGCCTCCTATTTCTATTCGCGCGACATCGGCCGCGTCTGGCGCGTCGCCGAGGCGCTCGAATACGGCATCGTCGGCATCAACGAAGGGCTGATCTCGAACGCGATGGCGCCGTTCGGCGGCATCAAGGAGTCGGGTCAGGGCCGCGAGGGCTCGAAGTACGGCCTCGACGACTATCTGGAGATCAAATACATGTGCATGGGTGGTCTGGACCGCTGACGCACTCCCCTCTCCCTTCAGGGAGTACCCGAAGGGCCGAGTACAAAAGGGGCCGGGGGAGAGGGATCCTGCAGTAATTTCACAGCCCTCTCCCTGACCCTCTCCCTGAAGGGAGAGGGAACAGATGCACGAATCAGGCGATCGCTTCGCGAGATCGCGACCTCAACAGCGCATAAACCACCAGGCCGGACAATATTCCCGGCATCCCCTCATACACCGCATCGTGCCAGCCGAGCAGGCGCCAGCCGATCGCCACCGCGACACCGGCCAGCATCATCGCCGTCGCCAGCCCCTCCGACGGCCGCCCCCCGAACGCCAGTACGAACAGCAGCGGCGCGAACGCCGACGCCAGCGCCGACCAGGCGAACAGCACCAGCGAAAAGACGTTCTGGCTGCCGCTGAGCGCCAGCGTCAGCGCGACCGCCGTGGTGCCGACCGTCGCCAACTTCAGCCACAGCGTGCGCTCGGCGCGCTGCGGCAGCAGGTCGTGGGTGATGTTGGCCGAGCAGCTCAGGATCAGGCTGTCGGCGGTCGACATCGTCGCCGAGAAGATACCGGCGAGGATGACGCCGACCAGCAGCGGCGGCAGCAGTTGCTGCGCCATCATCGGCAACGCCAGTTCGGCGTCGAAGCTGCCGGGGTCGGCGAGATAGACGCGCGACAACATGCCGACCACCGTCGCCATCGCGTAGAACGCCGTGAACCAGCCGTAGTACCAGAACCGCGCCCGCATCAGGTTGCGGGTGTCGTCGAGCGCCATGAAGCGCACCATGATGTGCGGCTGACCGGCGACAGAGAAACCGGCGAACAGCCACGCCAGCGCGAACAGCAGACCACCGGCCAGCCCCGGCAGCGCCAGATCGCGCGGAAACCAGTCGAGAAAGCCGGGCACCGCGTCCATCAGCACCACCGTTCGCTCGATGCCGCCGAGCGCCTGGACGCCGGTCACCATCAGCAGCGCCATCGCCACGATCATCACCAGCGACTGCGCGACGTCGGTCCAGATCGTCGCGCGAATGCCGCCGGCCAGACAGTAGAGACAGCAGATCAACGCGCCGGCGACGGCACCGCTCCACGACGGCCAGCCGAGCAGCACCTGCAGCGCCTTGCTGCCGGCCACCAGCTGCGCGGCGGTGTAGGCGAGCAGAAATACCAGTGAAACCAGCGCGGCGAGCCGCTGCCAGTGGCGCCAGCGCTCGCCCTGCCAGCAGCTCAGCACGCCGGCGAAGCTGCCCTCGTCGGTGCGCGCCGCCGCCTCGCGAAACTGGCGATACACCAGCAGCGATGCGATCAGATCGCCGACGATCCAGCCGATCATCAGCCACACCGACGCCAGCCCGGTGACGTAGGTGTAACCCATGACGCCGATGAACATGTAACCGCTGTTGTTGGTGGCGACGGCGGAGAGGCCGACCAGCCACGGCGACACGTCGCGGCTGGCGAGGTAGTAGTCGGCGCGCGTGCCGCGGCTGTGGCGCGCGGACCACAGGCCGATGGCGAGGAATGCGAGAAGAAAGAAGACGAAGCTGACGGCCATCATTAGCGTCGATTACGCCTGTATCTCCCCTCTCCCTTCAGGGAGAGGGGCGGGGGAAAGGGTGTCACTGCTCCGAAATTCACAGCCCCTCTCCCTAACCCTCTCCCTGAAGGGAGAGGGGACTGGATGGCGCCACAGATCACGCCGCACAGATCGCCAACCCGTGGTTGTACGGCTCGATCAGATGCTCGTGCAGGCTCTTCACCGCCGCCTCGTAATCGCGCTCGTCGATGACGAACTGCATGTCGACCTGACGCATCGACTGATGCATCGCCAGCACGCTGATGTCGTGCGACGCCAGCGCCTGCACCGTCTTCGCCAGCATGCCCGGCACCTGCATGTCGGAACCGATCGCCGACACGATCGCCACCGTGCGCGTGCGCACCTCGGCACTCGGGAAGCGCTCGCGCAGCGCGGCGTCGATCCGCTTCGCCGTCTTCAGGTTGGTGTCGAGAAAGTGGGTGATGGTGTTGGCGTTCAGATCCTTGGTGATGATGCGCGCCTTGAAGCGGCGCACCTCTTCCAGGATCTCCGAGTCGTAGCGGTTGGCGCCGACCATCTCCTGATCGAATACCTCGATCGCGAGCACATGCTTGCGCCCGGCGATGATCTCGACGCACGGCGTGCGCGACACGTAGTCGCGCGTGATCAGCGTGCCGCCGTGCTCCGGCTCGAAGGTGTTCTTGACCCGCAGCGGAATATCGCGCTGGCGCAGCCCCTTCGCCGCGCGCGGGTGGATCGCCTCCATGCCGAGGTTGGCGAGCTGATCGGCGACGTCGTAGTTGGTGCGTCCGATCGGCACCACACACTCGGCGCCGGCGATGCGCGGGTCGGCGCTGCTGAGGTGGAACTCCTTGTGGATGATCGCCTCGCGCGCGCCGGTCAGCACCGCGATGCGCGAGAAGGTCATCTCCGAGTAGCCACGATCGAAACTGCGCATCAGTCCCTCGCGACACTGACAGTAGCCGGTGACGACCGGCAGCTCGCGCGCCAGATCGATGTCGGCGAAGGCGCGTTCGATCGCCTCGTCGAGCGACAGCAGCTGCGTGTTGCGCCAGCCGGAGAGATCGACGAAGCGCGCCTCGATGCCCTCGGCCTGCAGCAGCGCCGCCGTGTTCCACGCCGAGTGCGCCTCGCCGAGCGAGGCCAGCAGCTCGCGCACCGTCTGCAGATGCTCGGTCAGCTGGAAATGGCCGATCGAGCAGACCCGCTGCAGATCGAGCAGGCAACTGCGCACGCTGTCGATGCGCTCGCCGATGAAGCCGTCGGCGCGCTCGCGCGCGGCGCCGCGAAACAGCTCGGCGTTGCGCGCGAACATCGCCTCCGCCACCTGATCGAGACGCACCTGCCAGTTGCCGCGGTCGTCATGCCCGCCGTCGGCGCTGAAGAACGATCCGTCGGAGTGGGCGAACAGCGCATAGACGCCGGGTTCGCCGCTGCGCTTGTGTTCCAGCAACAGATCGGTGATGCCTCCGTAGGCGGAGACGACGAAGATGCGCTGGTAGAGCTCGTCGCCGCGACGCTTGCCGACCAGCACGTTGTCGCGCACCGCGGCATAGTTGCTCATCGAGGTGCCGCCGATCTTCTCGACGGTGTGCTGCCGGGTTCCGGCAGCGGTGAAACCGGCCGTCGACGAAAAATCGCCACTCATCTGCATCGGTGGTTCACTCCGTTCCTCAGGGGTTGGTCAGTGCCACGTCGTCGAGCAGGGCACCCTGCAGCTCGCGCAGCGGTTCGACGCGCTGGCGCGCGGCGATGAATTCGGGGCGCGGCGCGCGCCCGCAGTAAGGCTGCCGCAACGGGTTCGACACGGCGTTGTAGCAGAAGAAGACGTTCGAGCGCGGCAGCGGCGTGATGTTGCTGTTGCTGCCGTGCATCGTGTTGCAATCGAACAGGATCGCCGAACCGGCCGGCACCGCGGCCGACACGATGCCGGCCTTCGCCAGTCGCGCCAGAGACGCATCGTCAGGAACACCGTACTCCTGCCTGCGCAGCGATTTTCGGTAGTGATTCTCCGGCGTCACGCCGCCGCAGGCGACGTAGTGGCGATGCGAACCGGGAATCAGCAGCAGCGGGCCGTTCTGTTCGCTGTTGTCGGTCAGCGCGATCGAGATCGACAGCGCGCGCATCCGCGGCATGCCGTCCTCGACGTGCCAGGTCTCGAAATCGGAGTGCCAGTAGAACTCGCGGCCGCGAAAGCCCGGCTTGTAGTTGAGCCGCGACTGGTGCACGTAAACCTCGTCGCCGAGCAGGTGGCGCGCCACGCGCAGCAGGCGCGGATCGCGCACCAGCCGGCCGAACAGCGCGCTGAGTGCGTGCACGCGGAAGATCGAGCGCAGCTCGCCGCTGTCGGGCTCGGTGATCGCCTCCTCGCGCCGGCGCAGCAGCGGGTCGTCGCGCAGCTGCTGCAGTTCGCGCTGCAGCGCGGCGATCTCGGCGGCGGTGAACAGATCGCGCAGGATCAGGAAGCCGTCGCGTTCGTAGCGGCTCAACAGCGGCTGGTCGAGCGGCGATTCGGCACCGGCCGCGGCATGGACGACCGGATCGACGCGCGGATGGAGGCCCGGTTCGATGCTGCCGGCGCGCGATGGATAGAGGTCCGCCGCCGCGATCATGGCACCGCCACCTCCGACGCTTCGCGATCGACGACCTCTTCCGCGTCGAGCGGATAGGCGCCGCTGGCGTCGTGCGTCTCGCGGCCGTTCAGCGGCGGGTTGAAGACACAGGCCAGCTCCAGCTCGGTGCGCGCGCGCAGCTCGTGGCGGTCGTGGCGATCGAGCGCGTACATCGTGCCGGGGCGGATCTGGTGGATCACGCCGGTATCGAGCTCCTCGATCTCGCCCTCGCCGCGAATGCAGTAGACCGATTCGAAATGGTTTCTGTAGTGCATCCGCGTCGTCGTGCCGGCGTAGATGCGGGTGATGTGGAACGAGAAGCCCATCGCGTCGTTCTTCAGCAGCAGGCGCGTGCTGTCCCAGGTCTGCGCCTTGATCTGGCGGCCGCCGGCACGAGAGGCGTCGAGGTCGCGAACGATCATTGCGGCACCTCCGAGGTCAGCTCCAGCTCGACGTCGGTGCGCGCGTCGACGCGATAGACGACACCGGGACGCAGCGTCAGCGCCAACCCAGTGCGCAGCGGCCAGTGCAGGCGCTGGCTGTGATTGCGCAGCACGGCGCGCCCGGTGACGCAGCGCAGTTCGACACCGCCTTTCTGCGGCGCGGCGATCAGCTGGTTGTCGCCGCGATCGATCTTCATCAGTTGCACGTTTTCCATAGCGATTCTCCTTCTGCGATTGCGGTGGGAGTCGGGTTCAGGAGGCCTTGCTCAGGCCCGATTTGCCGGTGCCGACCGTCTCTTTCGCGCAGGCGGCGACGATGTCGAGGCCGGCGTCGAGATCGCGCCGCTCGATCGTCAGCGGGCACAGGCACTTGACCACCTGCGAGTCGGCGCCGGAGGTCTCGATGACGAGGCCGCGCTCGAACGCCTTCGCGGTGATGCGCGCCGCCTGCTCGCCGTCGCGGCACTGCAGCCCCTGCATCAGGCCGCGCCCCTTGAGCTTGAAGTGGGCGACGCCGCTCGCCTCGGCAATGGCGCGCAGCCGCGTCTGCAGGTGCTGCGCCTTGGCGCGCACGTCGGCGGCGAAGGCATCGTCGCTCCAGTACTCGCGCAGCGCGGCGGTGGCGGTGACGAAGGCGTGGTTGTTGCCGCGGAAGGTGCCGTTGTGCTCGCCCGGCTTCCAGCGGTCGTGCTGCGGCTTCAGCAGCACCACGGCGAACGGCAGGCCATAGCCCGACAACGATTTCGACAGCGTGACGATGTCCGGCTTGATGCCGGCCGGCTCGAAGCTGAAGAAGGTGCCGGTGCGGCCGCAGCCGGCCTGAATGTCGTCGACGATCAGCAGCATGTCGTGGCGGCGGCAGAGCTGTTCGAGCCCCTGCAGCCACTTGGTCGAGGCGACGTTGAGGCCGCCCTCGCCCTGCACCGTCTCGACGATGACGGCGGCCGGCTTGTCGACGCCGCTGGAGCGGTCGGAGAGCTGGCGGTCGAGCAGCTTCAGCGTGTCGAGATCGCCGCCGAGATAACCGCAGAACGGCGTGCGGGTGACGCCGGCGAGCGGCACGCCGGCACCGCCGCGGTGGTGCGCATTGCCGGTCGCCGCCACCGCGCCGAGCGAGACGCCGTGGAAGCCGTTGGTGAAGGCGATGACGTTGTGGCGGCCGGTCACCTTGCGCGCCAGTTTCAGCGCCGCCTCGACCGCGTTGGTGCCGGTCGGCCCGGTGAACTGCACGACGTAATCAAGCTCGCGCGGCAGCAGGATCAGCTCGGTCAGCGCGGTCAGGAAACCGGCCTTGGCCGCCGTGTGCAGGTCGAGGCTGTGGGTGATGCCGTCGCGCTCGATGTAGTCGAGCAGCGCGCGCTTCAGCACCGGGTTGTTGTGGCCGTAGTTGAGGCTGCCGGCGCCGGCGAGGAAATCGAGGTAGCGGTTGCCGGCGGCGTCGTACAGGTAGCTGCCCTCGGCGCGGTCGAACAGCACCGGGAACGCGCGCGCGTAGACGCAGACCTCGGACTCGCGGCGCTGGAAGATGGCGATGTCGTCGTCACTCGTCGACGGCGATGAAAGTGGGTGTTGCGTCTCCATGAAGGGCTCTCCATCAATCGTGCGATTCAAGAAACGGGCGGCAATGCGATCAGGCGCGGCGCGCGACCCGACGATCGTCGACCGCGGCGAACGGGCCGATGCGCAGCAGGTATTCGCTGTCGTGGGCACCCTCGAAATGGCGGTCGCGGTCGAACCAGCGGTGACGTCGCACGCGCGCGTCGAGATCGCCGGCGAGACCGCGGAACATCGCCTCGGAGGCGGCGTTGTCGGCGGTCACCGTGGTGTCGAGGTAGCGCACCCCGGCGCAGGCCGGGCGCGCCAGCAGATGCCGCAACATGCGCCGGCCGAGCCCGACGCCGCGCGCATCGGCGCGCACGGCCACCTGCCAGACGAACAGCGTGTCGGGCCGCTGTGGCGGCAGATAGGCGGAGATGAAGCCGGCCAGTTCGCCGTCGCGGCGCTCGGCGGCGACGCTGGTGGCGGCGAAATGGGTGCAGTGCAGCAGGTTGCAGTAGCGCGAGTTGGGGTCGAGCGGCGGGCAGGCGGCCACCAGTGCGTGCAGCGCCGGACCGTCGGCGGCGCGCGGGTGGCGCAGCGAAATCAGCGCCGGATCGCTTCCCTGATTCGGCTCATTAGTTTTTACACTAAACATATATTTGCACTCTCCTCAGCTTTTTACGGCCTGATTCAAGGGCGAAAAACCATAGCACAGCCATAAAAGCGGTTACAAATACTTAGAACACTAAAATATTGGCAAACCAATCCATTACAGCCCTAAGCAATTGATAAACTGGCCACTTCGCACCAGCAGAGACCGCCATGAGCACGATCGAAGATGTCCTGACCGCGCTGCGTCGGGTGATCCGCGCCACCGACCTGCACTCGAAACACCTGGAGAAGACCAGCGGGCTGACGGCGCCGCAGCTGTTGCTGCTGCAGCTGCTGCGCAACGGCGAGGTGACCGCCGGCCAGCTGGCGCAGCGGATGAGCCTGAGCCAGGCCACCGTCACCACCATCATCGACCGGCTGGAGACGCGCGGCCTGGTGCGACGGCGGCGCAGCGACAGCGACCGGCGCAAGGTGTTCGCCGCGCTGACCGAGAGCGGCACCGAGATATTGAAAGATGCGCCGCGACCGCTGCAGGAGCACTTCGTGCAGCGCTTCCAGAAGCTGCAGGAGTGGGAGCAGACGCTGATCCTGTCGGCGCTGCAACGCGTCGCGCAGATGATGGATGCCGAGCAGCTCGACGCCTCGCCGGTGCTCGATGTCGGCGCGCTCGACCGCGCCGCCGCCGACGAACGCCGGCGCTGATGCGCGCGCTCGCTCGATTGACAGCGACGACGACCGACCCGATGCTGACCCCCTTCGTTCGACAGGAGCGACTCATGACTGCGACGACGTTTTTCTCCGCGCCCCGCACCACCTCTCTCACGCCACGCCTGCTGCTGACGGCACTGCTGCTGGTGCTGATCGCGGCGCTGCCCGCCAGCGTTCGCGCCGACGACGCCGAAGCGACCGTGCGCGATCTGATCGAACGCATGTCGGGCGGCCTCGACACGCTCCACAAGGAGGGCCGCATCGGCGACCGCGCCGCGATCGAGCAGTTGATCGACACCGAGATCATGCCGGCGGTCGACGGCGAGCGGCTGACGCGGCGCGTGTTCCGCCACTACTGGCCGAAGCTGACCGCCGCCGGCAAGCAGAAAGAAGCGCAGCAGCGCGTGCTCAACTCGATCCGCCGCACCTACGCCGTCGCCCTCTCCAGCTACTCCGGCGACAAGCTCAGCGTCATCGACATCAACACGCGCAACAACTCGACGGTGGCGCGCACGCGCGTGCGCCGGCCGAACGGCCAGACCATTCAGGTCGATTTCTCGCTGAACCAGCACAAGGACGGCCGCTGGCTGATCGACGACATGGCGGTCGACGGCATCCGCACCAGCCTGACGCTGTTCAACGCGATCAAGCCGGTGTGGGATTCGCAGGGAATCGACGCGGCGCTGGATGCCATCGCCAGAGCCAATACCAATGGCAGCACCAACTGACGGCGCTGCCCCGACCGAAGCGGTCACTGCCGCCACGCCGGTCTCGCAGGGCGACGACCACTACCACGCGGTGATCCGCGAACTGTCGCAGCGACTGGTGCGCGCGCAGAAACCGATCCGCATCCTCGACGCCGTGCAGTGGGACGACTCCGTGCGCGAGCGCTTCTTCGCCGCGCGCTGCGCGAAGCTGCCGCAGCTCGATGCCGACCACTACCGGCGCCAGCGCCCGCTGCGCTTCGACATCGACCACAAGCGCGCCGAGCTGCACGCGCTCGAACGCGACGTCATGCGCCAGCTGGGGCAGCTGAACCCGGTCGGCGCCTGGCTGCGGCGCCAGTGCCGCGAATATCTGCTGGTGGTGGAGATGCTGGCCGCGCGCGGCACGCCGCACTTCTCGCGGCTGTCGCAGGAACTCTACGGCGCCAGTTCCGACGTCTTCCACGCCGGCGACCCGACCGTCGCCGAGCTGGCCGAGAAGCTGCAGTTCGTGCTGCAGCAGCTGATCGTGCAGAGCCCGGCCATCAACGCGCCGGACAAGAGCCTCGATGCCGCCGACGGCGTCAAATGGCTGAACCAGCGGCTGCGCAAACAGTTCCCCGGCTGCGGCGTGCGTGCGCGCATCGACGACGGCATCGTCGCCGACGCCGCCGCCGGCTCCGACACGATCAAGCTGCGCGCCGACGCCAGTTTCAGCCTCTCCGACCTGCGTGTGCTCGAAGCGCACGAGGGCTGGGTGCACGTCGGCACCAGTCTCAACGGCGCGCGCCAGCCGGTCTGCACCTTTCTCGCCAAGGGGCCGCCGTCGGCGACCATCACGCAGGAGGGGCTGGCGGTGATGACCGAAACGCTGTCGATGAATTCGACGCCGTTCCGGCTGTCGCGGCTGACACGGCGCGTGCAGGCGGTGGCGCGCGCCGAAGACGGCGCCGACCTGATCGAGCTCTACCGCTACCTGATCGAGCAGGGCGAGAGCGCCGACGACGCCTGGCAGCTCTGCCACCGCGTGTTTCGCGGCAGCCGCGCCGACGCCGGCCCGTTCACCAAGGACCTCAGCTACATCAAGGGTTTCGTGCTGGTGTTCAACTACCTGCGGCTGTGCATCATGCGCGGCAGCCCGGAGCGCTTCCACCTGCTGTTCTGCGGCAAGACCACGATCGACGACATGAAGACGATCGCCGACCTCGTCGCCGACGGCACCATCGCACCGCCGCGCTACCTGCCGCCGCTGTTCGAGGACCTGAACGGGCTCTCCGCCTGCCTCAGCTTCACCCGCTTCGCCAGCGCGCTCGACTTCACGCAGCTCGAACGCGACTACAGCAGCGTCTTCTGAATGCGCGCCTCCGCTTCGGCGCGGGCCACACACCCAACGTCATCACGGACAACAGGCTGAACGACAGATGCAACGCGACTGGATCGGCGCGCAGCCGACGGAGGAGAGGCCGAAGGCGATCGGCTTCGACTGGGTGCAACTGGACTGGAACGCGGCCGACGACCGCGAGTGGTTGCGCACCGACAGCGGTATCGACGGCGTCACCGCCAACGCGCTGCTCGACGAGTACACGCGCGCCCGCGTCTTCACCACCAACACCCACGAGTGGGTGGCGACGCTGCGCGCCGTGATGCCGCGCGACGGCGAGGACGAACTGGTATCGATCCGGCTGGTGGCGAACGCGCGCCGCGTCATCACCATCACCCGCGTCGAGGTACCGGCGCTGGCGCGCCTGCACCAGCGGCTGCTGCGACGACACGGCCGCAACACCAGCAGCGCGATGTTCCTGGTGCTGCTGTGCGACACGCTCGAAGACAATTTCACCGACTATCTGGTCGAGCTGGAGGAGCGCGCCGACACGCTGGAAGAGAACATCGAACGCGGCAACCACCGCCTCGGCGGCGAACTGCAGGAGCTTCGCCTCGCCGTGTCGCGGCTGCGCCGCCATCTGCTGCCGCAGCGCGACGCCGTGCAACAGCTCGGCCGGCTCGCCCTCGAGATGCCGCTCGACACGCGGCGCTCGCTGCGCCGCCGCCACGGCAGCCGCTGGCGCGAGATCCAGAACGCCTTCGCGCGCAACGTCGAGGCGCTGCACGAACTGGAAGACCGTCTGCACATCCTGCAGGACGCGCTGCGCAACCACGGCGAATACCAGCTCAACCGCACCATGTACCTGCTGACGCTGGCCGCCACCTTCTT
>CAZEVP010000050.1:0-23318 GCA_964515735.1 uncultured Verrucomicrobiaceae bacterium
TGCTGGAGGTCGGCTTCAGCGCGATGCTGGCGACGATCTCCTGCCCCGACGAGATGCCGCCGAGCACGCCGCCGGCGTGGTTGGCGGTGAAGCCCTGCGGCGTCAGTTCGTCGCGCTGCTGGCTGCCGCGCGCCGCAACGGCGCTGAAACCGGCGCCGACCTCGACCCCCTTCACCGCGTTGATGCTCATCAGCGCGTGGGCGATGTCGGCGTCGAGGCGGTCGAACACCGGCTCGCCGAGTCCCGGCGGCACGCCGGTCGCCGTCACCGTGATGCGCGCGCCGACCGAGTCGCCATCCTTGCGCAGCTGCTGCATGTAGCTCTCCATCTCCGCCACCTTGGCTGCGTCGGGGCAGAAGAACGGGTTGCTGTCGACCTGCGCCCAGTCGATCTCGCGCGCCGGCCTGATGTCGACGGCGATCGGCCCGAGCTGCGACAGGTAGCCGCGCACGTCGATGCCCTGCGCGCGCAGCCACTTCTTGGCGATGGCGCCGGCGGCGACGCGCATCGCCGTCTCGCGCGCCGACGAGCGACCGCCGCCGCGGTAATCGCGGATGCCGTACTTCTGCCAGTAGCTGTAGTCGGCGTGCATCGGCCGGAAGCTGCCGGCGATCTTGCCGTAGTCCTTCGAGCGCTGGTCGGTGTTCTCGATCAGCAGGCCGATCGGCGTGCCGGTGGTGCGGCCCTCGAACACGCCGGACAGGATGCGTACGGCGTCGTCCTCGCGCCGCTGCGTGGTGTAGCGCGAGGTGCCGGGCTTGCGGCGGTCGAGGTCGGTCTGGATGTCGGCCTCGCTCAGCTCGATGCCGGGCGGGCAGCCGTCGACGATGCAACCGAGCGCCGGGCCGTGGCTCTCGCCGAAGGTGGTGACGGTGAACAGCGTGCCGAAGGTATTGCCGGACATGGGCGGGCTTCCGAAACGAAGGTATGCAGGAGGCGAAGGCGGCGATTATATCGGGCCGGGCCGGGTCAGCCGCGAAATGCGTCGGCGTGTTCGAGCAGTTGCGCGCGATCGAGCGCGAATACGCCGTCGCCGCCGCGCTCGAATTCGATCCAGGTGAATGGCACGTCGGGGAACGTCTCCTCCAGCGCCACCCAGCTGTTGCCGACCTCGACCACCAGCAGGCCGTCGTCGCTCAGGTGGTCGGCCGCCTCGCGCAGCATCGTGCGCACCAGGTCGAGGCCGTCGTCGCCGGCCGCCAGCGCGAGCCGCGGCTCGTGGCGGAACTCGGGCGGCAGTTCACTCATGTCGCGCGCGTCGACATAGGGCGGGTTGCTGACGATCAGGTCGAAGCGCTCGCCGGCCAGCGCCGCGAACAGGTCCGACTGCAGCGCCGTCACGCGCTCGCCGACGCCGTGGCGCGCGATGTTGCGGTTGGCCACCGCCAGCGCCTCTGGCGAGATGTCGGACAGCACGACGTCGGCTTCGTCGAACGCGAGCGCACAGGCGATGCCGATGCAGCCGCTGCCGGTGCACAGGTCGAGGATGCGCTCGGGGTAGCGGCCACCGAGCCACGGCTCGAAACCGGCCTCGATCAGCTCGGCGATCGGTGAACGCGGAATCAGCACATTGCGATCGACGATGTAGCTGCGCCCGGCGAACCACGCCTCGCCGACGATGTAGGGCAGCGGCACGCGCTCGACGCAGCGCTGGCGGATCACCTCCAGCAACTCCGCGCGCTCGCGTTCGAGCAGCCGCGCGTCGAGCAGCAGGCCGGCCTGTTCGAACGGTAGCCGCAGCCACTGCAGCACCAGCGCCATCGCCTCGTCGAAGGCGTTGTCGGTGCCGTGGCCGTAGAACAGCTGCGCGCGCTCGAACTGCGTCACCGCGAAGCGAACGACGTCGCGCACGCTGACGAGATCGCGCACGGCCGTGTCGGTGTCGATGTCGGCTTCGGAAGAGAACTGGTCGGCATTCACGCTGGCATCACTCGCGGCGATCGAAAGGGCGCCATTCTACCGGCCCGCGCCGTGTTGCGCCGAATCGCATCGCGGCGGCCGGTTTGTGTCGCGGCGACGCGGACGGCTAGAATCGACCCGTTTTCCACACGCGACTCTTTTTTCACGCGACGCCTTTTTCCGGACACGGTTTCCGGACACGGCTCTGGCTCGCTCGCCACGCATCGCCCATGCAGAGGGAATCCCCGATGGAACAATCATTCGCAAAGATCATCGAGAGCATCGGTGAGGACCTGAACCGCGACGGCCTGCGCGACACGCCGAAGCGCGCCGCCAAGGCGTTCGAATTCCTGACTCAGGGCTATCGTCAGTCGCTCGACGAGATCGTCAACAACGCGCTGTTCGAGTCGGCCTGCAACGAGATGGTCGTGGTCAACGACATCGAGCTCTACTCGATGTGCGAGCACCACATGCTGCCGTTCATCGGCCGCGCCCACGTCGCCTACATTCCGCAGGGCAAGGTGCTCGGCCTGTCGAAGGTGGCGCGCATCGTCGACATGTACGCGCGCCGGCTGCAGATCCAGGAGACGCTGACGACGCAGGTCGCCAACACCATCATGCAGGTGACCGGCGCGATCGGCTGCGGCGTCATCATCGAGGCCAAGCACCTGTGCATGATGATGCGCGGCGTCGAGAAGCAGAACTCGGTGATGCGCACGTCGGCGATGCTCGGCAGCTTCCGCACCGACGCCGCCACCCGCGCCGAATTCCTCGCGCTGGTCGGGCAGCGTTAAGCCCTTCATCGGCACGCCCCGGTCCTCCCCTACTTCGCAGGGGAGGACCTTTGCGCACCGTCAGCGCCGCCTGACCACCAGCTCGATACGCTCGATACCGCGGCCACCCGGCGCCAGTGAGCCAACGCCGTGCGGTTCGCAGCGATTCGCCGCGACGCCGCGCTGCTGCAGCTGTCCGCACAGTTTCTCGGCATAACCACGCGAACGCTCGATCAGAGACGACAGCGGCGCGTCACCCTGCCCTTCCGAATAGGCGTGGCCGACGGCGTACAGCGCAATCTGACTGTCCTTCTGCAGCGCGCGCACCAGCGCCGTCAGCTCGGCCTCGTCGAGGCTCTGGCGGTCGGCACCGTCCAGCGCCAGCACTACCCGCCCCTGCTCGCGCCATTGCGCCAGCACCGCGCTCGACGTGATCGACAGATCGACGCTGCGGTCGGTCAGCGCCAGCAGATCGATCTGCGAATAGATACGGCGATTGCCGCGCTGCACCGTGTAGAGCGCCAGCGTGTAGCGCTGGCCGTCGCGTTGCAGTTCGAGCGCGTCGTAGAACTGCTGGTCGTCGGGACCGTACAGCTCGGCGACGCCGAACAGGCTGTTCGCCCACTGGTTGCTCGGGCCGCAGGCGCGGCCGCGACAGCTGAACAGCACCTGCGTCGCCAGTGGCCGCAGCTGCTCCAGCCACAGCCGCTGCACACCGGCCGGGTCGCCGCTCTCGCTGATCCGGAACGTCATCCGCTGCAGCTGCCCGGCGAGGCGACTGCTCTGCTCCAGCCGCCACTCGCCGGTGGCGCGCTGCCAGGCGCCGAGCGCCAGCAGATAGCTGTCGGTGGCGACGTCCTGCTGGCGCTGCAGTTCGGCGTGGCGATGCAGCGGCAGCCAGACCGGCGGCACCTCACTGGCGACGGCTCCGGTCGTCACCGCCATCAACAGCCAGGCGCAGATCCAGCGCCGCGGGGTCATGCCTGTCATAACGGCCTCACTCGGGTTCGCAGAAGTTGTCGATCCGCTGCCAGAACCGCAGCGTGCGCCGCGCGATCTCGGCCGCGGCATCCTCGAGATGGAAATGGTGATCGCCGGGTAGTATCGCCAGTTCGATGCCGGCCAGCGACTCGCCTCGCAGACGCTGGCCCAGCCCCTGTTCGGCGGCGATCAGCTGCGCGCGTCCCCACTGGCCGAGGCGCCGTTTCAGCTCGACGACCTGCGCCGGGTTCAGGCGCACCGCCGACGGCAGCTGCAGGCGCGGATCGGCACGCCAGCGCACGCCGCCGTCGACCGGCATCAGCCCGCGTTCGACGATCGGCCGCGCCGCCCGCTCACTGATGCCGGCGATGCGGCAGCGTACCTGCAGCGCGCGCTCGGCGCTCGGATAGGTGGTGCCAACCCGGCCGATCGCCGCCAGATGTTCGCGCAGGTGGTTGCCGAGCTGATCGAAGTAGCGCCCGACCTCGGCCGTCTGCGGCGCCAGCCCGTCGAGCAGCACCAGGCTCTCGACCCGCTCCGGCAGCGTCGCCGTCAGCAGCGCGGCGATGATGGCGCCGCGCGAATGGCCGAGCAGATGGAAACGCGGCCAGCCGAGCGCATCGGCCAGCCGCAGCAGATCGGGCAGGTCGTCCCAGATGTTGTAGGCGGACTGCGGCGAACGGTGGTAGCTGAGACCGTGGCCGGCGAGATCGACGGCGACGACGTCAGCACCGTCGAGCAGCGGCGCCAGCGCGTCGAACGAGGCGGCGTTGTCGAGCCAGCCGTGCAGCGCCAGCACCGGCCGCCCCGCGCCGCCGTTGCGCCAGCGTTTGCCGGCGAGTGGCACGCCGGCAACGTCGAACACGAACTCCTCTGCCTGCATCGGACTCAGGGCTTGTCGTGCGGCGGCAGGTGCAGGCAGCGCAGCGTGCCGTAGCCGACCGCCGTGATCGGCAGCTCGACGCCAGCCAGCGCGGCGGTCGGCAGCGCCGTCGCGGTTTCGTCGTCGATCAGCAGCGCGAGCAGGTCGCCGAGCAGCGGCTGGTGCGCGACGATCAGCACCGACTCGTCGTGGATCGCGCTCAGGTGTTTCAGCGTCGTCAGCGGCGGCGTGTCCGGCGTCAGCCAGTCGACCGTTTCGATGGGCAGATCCGGCAGCGCGGAGAGCGCCGCGGCGGCGGTCTGCTGCGCGCGCACGTACGGGCTGCAGAGCACGCGCTGCGGCCTCGGCGTCAGCGTGGCGAGCAGCTGCCCCGCCGCCACCGCATCGGCGCGGCCGAGCCCGGTCAACGCGCGCTCGGGGTCGTGGCGCGTCTCGCGCTCCGCCTCGCCGTGGCGAAGCATCCACAGGAACAGACTCATTTCAGCGTGAACTCCACATCGCGATTCTGCTCGGCCCACATCAGCGTGCCGACCACGTCGCCGATCGAGCGGCGGTTGACCACGATCTCGTGCAGCCCCGACACCAGCGGCATCCGCACGCCCAGTTCGTCGGCCTGCTGCTTCAGCAGTCTCAGCGTGTTGATACCCTCGGCGACCTGCCCGAGCTCGGCGATGATCTGGTCGAGCGGCTGCCCCTTGCCGAGCGCATAACCGACCTGATAGTTGCGCGACAGCGGCGACATGCAGGTGACGATCAGGTCGCCGACGCCGGCCAGCCCGAGGAAGGTCAGCGGGTCGGCGCCCTTGTGCACGGCGAAGCGGCTCATCTCCGCCAGCGCGCGCGTGATCAGCATGCTGATCGTGTTCTGGCCGATGCCGAGCGCCGCCGCCATGCCGGCCATGATCGCGTAGACGTTCTTCAGCGCACCGCCGAGTTCAACGCCGTACATGTCGGCACTGGCGTAGACGCGGAAATAGCCGCAGTGCAGCAGTCTCTGCGTGGTCGCGATCAGCTCGGCATCGCCGCTCGCCACTACCGTCGCCGTCAGCTGGCGCGCGGCGATCTCCTTGGCCAGGTTCGGCCCGCTCATGACGCCGAGGCGCGCCTGCGGAATCTCTTCGCGCAGCACCTGACTCATCAGCCGGAAGCCGTTGGCCTCGATCCCCTTGGTGGTGCTGATCAGCAGCGTGCCCGGCGCGACGTGCGCGCTCGCCTCGCGCGCCACCTCGCGGCACGACTTGCTCGGCACCGCCATGAAGATGACGTCGCAATCGGCCACCGCGGCGGCGAGATCGGTGCTCGCCTTCAGCGCCGGGTTCAGCGCGTAGTCGGGCAGGTATTTGCCGTTGCGGTGCTGCGTGTTGATCTCGTCGGCCGCGCTGCCGTTGCGCAGCCACAGCACCGAGTCGTGGCCGTTGTCGGCGACGATATTGGCGAGCGCGGTACCGAAACTGCCGCCGCCGAGCACGGCGACACGGTGGGTGGTGGTCATGAGAGGAGACGTCGCGGCCAGAAGTGCGGGGAGTATATCAGCGGTGACGGGTCCTCCCCTGCGAAGTAGGGGAGGACCTTGGCGTCACTGCGTCAGGTCGAGCAGCAGTTTGTTGAGGCGATGGACGTAGGACGCCGGGTCTTTCAGCTGGCCGCCCTCGGCCAGCTGCGCCTGATCGAACAGGATGTCGGTCAGGTCGGCGAAGCGCGCCTCGTCGCTCTCCTGTTCGAGACGGCTCACCAGCGGGTGCGACGGGTTCAGCTCGAAGATCGGCTTGCTGTCCGGCACCTTCTGGCCGGCCGCTTCGAGAATGCGGCGCATCTGCGCCCCCATGTCGAAGTCACCGACGACCAGGCAGGCCGGCGATTCGGTCAGGCGGTTGGTGACGCGCACCGCTTCCACCTTGCCCTCCAGCACCCCCTGCGCCCGCTCCAGCAGCGATTTGTGCTGCTCAGCCAGCTTCTCCTTCTCCTGCTTTTCGCTCTCGTCCTCGAGCGCGCCGAGATCGAGCTCGCCGCGGCCGACATCCTGGAACTTCCTGCCGTCGAACTCGGCGAGGTGGCCCATCAGCCACTCGTCGACGCGATCGGTCAGCAGCAGCACCTCGATGCCCTTCTTGCGGAACACTTCGAGATGCGGGCTGTTGGCGGCGGTGGCGAAGGTCTCGGCGGCGATGTAGTAGATCTTCTCCTGCCCGGATTTCATCCGCGCCACGTACTCCTCCAACGACTGGCTCTGCTCTTCACTGTTGGTGTGCGTGGTGGCGAAACGCAGCAGTTTCGCGATCTTCTCGCGGTTGACGAAATCCTCGGCCGGCCCCTCCTTCAGCACCTGACCGAACTCTTTCCAGAAGGCCGCGTACTGCTCGGGCTCGCTCTTCGCCAGCTTCTCCAGCATGTCGAGCGCGCGCTTGGTCAGTGCCGAGCGCATCGCCTCGACCTGCGCGTTCTGCTGCAGGATCTCGCGCGAGACGTTCAGCGGCAGGTCGCTCGAATCGACGACACCCTTGACGAAGCGCAGGTAGAGCGGCAGGAACTGCTCGGCCTCATCCATGATGAAGGTGCGCTGCACGTAGAGTTTCAGTCCGCGCGGCTTGTCGCGGTTCCACAGATCGAACGGCGCGCGCTTCGGAATGAACAACAGGCTGGTGTACTCCTGCTTGCCCTCGACGCGGTTGTGGCTCCAGGTCAGCGGCTCGTCGAAGTCGTGCGAGATGTGCTTGTAGAACGCCTTGTACTCGTCGTCGCTGATCTCGCTGCGCGAGCGCGTCCACAGTGCGGTGGCGGTGTTGATCGTCTCGAAGTCGGTCTCCGCCTCCTTGTTTTCCGGATCGACTGCCTTGCGCATCTGCACCGGCAGCGAGATGTGGTCAGAGTATTTCTTGATGATCGAGCGGATGCGCCAGTCGTCGGCGAAGTCGGCATCCTCGCTGCGCAGATGCAGCACGACGGTGGTGCCGCGCTCGGCGCGCTCACACGGCTCGACGCTGAAATCGGCCTCGCCCTTCGACTCCCAGTGCACCCCCTGATCAGCCGGCAGACCGGCGCGGCGCGTGAACACCTCGACGCGGTCGGCAACGATGAACGCCGAGTAGAAGCCGACGCCGAACTGGCCGATCAGCTGCGAATCCTTCTTCTGGTCGCCAGTGAGGCTCTTCAGGAATTCGGCGGTACCGGAGCGGGCGATGGTGCCGAGGTGAGAAACCACCTCGTCGCGCGACATGCCGATGCCGTTGTCGCTGATGGCGATGGTTTTCTTCTCCGCGTCCACCTCGACGCGGATGCGCAGGTCGGGATCGCTCTCGTATAGCGAACCGTCCGCCAGCGCGGCGAAGCGCAGCTTGTCGGCGGCGTCGGATGCGTTCGAGATCAGTTCACGCAGGAACACCTCCTTGTTGCTGTAGAGCGAGTGGATCATCAGCTGCAGCAGCTGTCTGGCTTCGGTCTGGAAGCCCAGCGTCTCTTTGGCGGCGGTCATCTCTGGCCTCGTCAGTGATTGAGCAAAATCGACTCGCCCTAGTTGGGGATGGCAACGGCAATTTCAAGGGATGAGTTCAAGTCCTCCCCTACGAAGTAGGGGAGGACCAAATAAAAAACCCGCGCGATGCGCGGGTTTTTCGGCTTCCAGCAGCGACGCGGCGATTACCAGCCGGTCACTTCCTTCAGCGCCTTGCCGATGTCGGCCAGCGAGCGGACGGTCTTGACGCCGGCATCTTCCAGCGCGGCGAACTTCTCGGCCGCAGTGCCTTTACCACCGGCGATGATCGCACCGGCGTGGCCCATGCGCTTGCCGGCCGGGGCGGTGACGCCGGCGATGTAGGAGACCACCGGCTTCTTGACGTTGGCCTTGATGTAGGCCGCCGCCTCGTCCTCGGCCGAACCGCCGATCTCGCCGATCATGACGATCGCCTCGGTCTGCGGATCCTGCTCGAACATCTGCAGGATGTCGATGAAGTTCGAGCCCGGAATCGGATCGCCGCCGATGCCGACGCAGGTCGACTGGCCGAAGCCATAGTCGGTGGTCTGCTTGACCGCTTCATAGGTCAGCGTGCCCGAACGCGACACGATGCCGACCTTGCCCGGCAGGTGGATGTGGCCCGGCATGATGCCGATCTTGCACTGGCCGGGGGTGATGACGCCCGGGCAGTTCGGTCCGATCAGGCGCACGCCCAGCTCGTCGCACTTCACTTTCACTTCGAGCATGTCCAGCGTCGGGATGCCCTCGGTGATGCAGACCACCAGCTTGATGCCGGCGTTGGCCGCTTCGAGGATCGAGTCCTTGCAGAACGGCGCCGGTACGTAGATGACCGAGGCATCGGCACCGGTCGCGGCGACGGCGTCGGCGACGGTGTTGAAGACCGGCAGACCGAGGTGCTCGGTGCCGCCCTTGCCCGGGGTCACGCCGCCGACCATCTTGGTGCCATAGGCGATCGCCTGTTCCGAGTGCAGCGTGCCCTGCGAGCCGGTGAAGCCCTGGCAGATTACCTTGGTGTTCTTGTCGATCAGGATGCTCATTTCAGGCCCTCCGCGGCGGCTTTGACAACGGCCTGTGCCGCATCGGTCAGGCTGGTTGCGGCGATGATGTTGAGGCCGGATTCGGCCAGCAGCTTGGCGCCCAGCTCGGCGTTGTTGCCTTCGAGACGCACGACGACCGGCACCTTGACGCCGACCTGCTCGACCGCGCCGATGATGCCTTCAGCGATCAGGTTGCAGCGGACGATACCGCCGAAGATGTTGACCAGAACGGCCTTCACCTTGTCGTCGGACAGGATGATCTTGAACGCCTCGGAGACGCGCTCCTTGGTCGCGCCGCCACCGACGTCGAGGAAGTTGGCCGGTGCGCCGCCGTGCAGCTTGACGATGTCCATCGTGCCCATCGCGAGGCCGGCGCCGTTGACCATGCAGCCGATGTTGCCGTCGAGGGCGACGTAGTTCAGCTCCCACTTGGCGGCGTGCGCCTCGCGCGGATCTTCCTGCGACGGGTCCTGCATCTCGCGCAGCTTCGGCTGGCGGAACAGCGCGTTGCCGTCGATCGCCACCTTGGCGTCGAGGCAGTGCAGGTTGCCTTCGTTGGTGATGACCAGCGGGTTGATCTCGAGCAGCGCGAGGTCACACTCGACGAACATCTTCGCCAGACCCTGGAAGATCTTGACGAACTGTTTGACCTGGGTGTCGTTGAGGCCGAGCTTGAATGCCAGCTCGCGGCCCTGGTACGGCTGCGCGCCGACCAGCGGATCGATGGTGGCGGTCAGGATCTTCTCGGGGGTGTCGTGCGCGACCTTCTCGATCTCGACACCGCCTTCGGTCGAGGCCATGAAGACGACGCGACGGGTGGAGCGGTCGACAACGGCGCCGAGGTAGAGCTCCTTGGCGATGTCGGTGCAGGACTCGACCAGGATTTTCGACACTGGCTGGCCATTGGCGTCGGTCTGATAGGTCACCAGGCGGTTGCCAAGCCACTTCTTGGCGAATTCCTCGATCTCCTTCTTGGAGCTGACCAGCTTGACGCCACCGGCCTTGCCGCGACCACCAGCGTGAACCTGGGCCTTGACGACCCACTTGTCACCGCCGATCTGATCCGCTGCCGCCGCCGCTTCCGCGGGGGTGCTGGCTGCGAACCCCTTGGATACGGGCAGGCCGTACTCGGCAAACAGCTGCTTGCCCTGATATTCGTGAAGGTTCATGTGATGTACCGTCTTGGACTGAAGAAGAACCATGGCTACGCCGACGGGCGTCGGTCGAAGCCTCCCAATTCAGTGATCAAAAACCACTGCTCAGTGATCGGAAACCACCGGCCAGCGATCAGAAAACCACCGGGTGAACCAAAAATGCGCGGCGTATTCTGGCCGTTTTCCCCCGTCGCCGCAAACGCGAAACGCGCTGCATTCTCGACAGAAAACGCGGGCACACCGCCATCCTGGCACGGACAACTGCACGCTCTGCGGCGCTTTGGCGGCGCGTTCCATGCGCCCTTTCGATCCCGAGAGAAATAATTGACTGCGACAGGAACCGCCGACAGGACGTTACTTGCGGCGGTTCGGCATGTGGATGGCGTGGCCGTTCACCGCCAGCGCCGCCTCGTGCACGGTCTCCGACAGCGTCGGGTGGCTGAATACCATCAGCGCCAGATCCTCGGCGGTGGAGCCGAACTCCATCGCGATCGCCACCTGCTGTACCAGCTCGGCGGCGCTCGGGCCGATCACCGAACAGCCGAGCACGCGGTCGCTGGCGGCGTCGGCGATGATCTTGACCATGCCGGCGCTGTCGTCGGCGGCCAGCGCACGGCCGCTGGCAGCGAACGGAAACACACCGACCTTGACCTCGATGCCGGCCGCCTTCGCCTGCTCCTCGTTGCGGCCGACCCACGCCAGTTCCGGGTGGGTATAGATGACGCTCGGGATCAGCTCGTAATTCATGCTCGCCTTGTGACCGGCGATGCGCTCGGCCACCATCACGCCCTCTTCCGAGCTTTTGTGCGCCAGCATCGGCCCGCGCACGATGTCGCCGACCGCGTAGACGCCGGGCGCCTCGGTCTCGCAGTGGTCGTTGACGAAGATGAAGCCGCGCTCGTCGAGCTTGACGCCGCAGTCCGGCGCCAGCAGGTCGGCGCTCTGCGGGCGGCGGCCGACGGCGACGATCAGGCGGTCGAACTCGGCGCTCTGCTCGCCCTTGGCATCGGTGTAGCTGACGCTGACCTTGTCGCCGTCGACCTTGCTGCCGGTGACGCGCGCGCCGAGGCGGATGTCGAGCCCCTGCTTGCGCAGGATCTTCTCGCCCTCTTTGGCGATCTGGCGATCGACCATCGGCAGGAACTCCTCCAGCGCTTCGAGCACCACCACCTCGCTGCCAAGGCGTGCCCAGACGCTACCGAGTTCGAGGCCGATGACGCCGGCGCCGATGACGCCGAGCCGTTTCGGCACGGCCTGGAATTCGAGCGCGCCGGTGGAATCGACGATCACCTTCTGGTCGACCGGTGCCGGCGGGATGTTGACCGGCAGCGAGCCGGCGGCGATGACGATGCTGCCGGCCTCGATGATCTCGCTGCTGCCGTCGGCCTTGGTCACCTCGACGCGCTTGTTGGCCAGCACCTTGCCGGCACCCTCCATCGCATCGACGCCGTTGGCCTTGAACAGGCCGCCGATGCCGCCGGTCAGCTGCTGCACCACCTGATCCTTGCGCTTGATCATCGTCGGTACGTCGATGCTGACGTCGCCGGTCTGGATGCCGTGCTTGCCGAAGCTGTGCTTCGCCTCGGCGAATTTGTGCGACGAGTCGAGCAGTGCCTTCGACGGAATGCAGCCGACGTTGAGACAGGTGCCACCGAGGTTGGGCTTGCCGAACTTGTTGACCCCCTTCTCGATGCAGAGCGTCTTCAGCCCGAGCTGTGCCGCGCGGATCGCCGCCACATAGCCACCGGGCCCCGCACCAATCACCACCACGTCGTACTTAGCCATCAATTCGTTCCCACTTGTCGTTCGGAAGAGCGTCTCTTCAAAGGATGACGGCGCCGCCACTGCCGGCGCCGTCGCGGAGGGTCGGGCTCACATCTCGAGCAGGATGCGCGCCGGGTCTTCGAGCAGATCCTTGATCGTGACCAGAAACTGCACCGCTTCCTTGCCATCGATCAGCCGGTGATCGTAGGAGAGCGCCAGATACATCATCGGCAGGATCACCACCTGGCCATTCACCGCCATCGGCCGCTCCTGAATCTTGTGCATACCGAGGATCGCGGTCTGCGGCGGGTTGATGATCGGCGTCGACAGCAGCGAACCGAACACGCCGCCATTGGTGATCGTGAAGGTGCCGCCCTGCATCTCGTCGAGCGACAGCTTGCCGTCGCGCGCGCGCAGGCCGAAGTCGCGGATCGTGTCCTCGACCCTGGCGATGCTGAGCTGGTCGGCATCGCGCAGCACCGGCACCACCAGCCCCTTGTCGGTGGAGACGGCGACGCCGATGTCCTGATAGCCGTGATAGACGATGTCGCTGCCGTCGATCGACGCATTGACCGACGGGAAGCGCTTCAGCGCCTCGCAGGCGGCCTTGACGAAGAAGCCCATGAAGCCGAGGCGCACGCCCTTGTGGGCCTTCTCGAACTGATCCTTGTAGCGGTTGCGCAGCGCCATCACCGGCGCCATGTTGACCTCGTTGAAGGTGGTCAGCATCGCCGTGCCCTGCGTCGCCTCCAGCAGACGCTCGGCGATGCGGGCACGCAGCCGCGTCATCGGCACGCGCTTCTCGACGCGCTCGCCGAACAAGGCCGGTTCGGCAGCCGCGACGGGAGCAGGTGCGGCCGCAGTGGCTGCCTTCGGCTGCGCGCCGGCGGCGACGTGGCCCTGCACATCGCTCTTGGTGACCAGGCCGCCCTTGCCGGAGCCGGCGACCTCGGCCGGATTGATGCCCTTCTCGTCGGCCAGCTTGCGTGCCGCCGGCGCCACGCGCGGTTCGGCGCCGGCGGCCGGCGCGGCCGCTGCAGCCGCCGGTGCCGGTGCTGCGGCCACCGCCGCGCCGGCACCCTCGGTGAGACGACCGATCGGCTCCTCGCTGAGCACGATGTCACCGGCCTGTTTCAGTACATCGGCGAGCACGCCGTCGGCCGGTGCCACCACTTCCAGCACCACCTTGTCGGTTTCGATGTCGACGAGCGGCTCGTCGCGGGTGACGCGCTCACCCGGCTTCTTGTGCCAGATCGCGATGGTGCCGTCGGCGACCGATTCGGGGAACGTCGGAGCTTTGATTTCGATGGTCATTCCATGGTCCTTGCAGGCTGCAGCCAGATTCTCTTGACGACCACCGCGGCGGGCGGAGGCCGGTTGCGTACGCTTTGATCAATCGGGTGCCGATCGTTCCGGCACCCGCCCCGTTCAGGCGCCGATGCCGAGCGCCTCCCTGATGAACTTTTCCATCTGCGACAGGTGCAGCGCCATGTAGCCGGCGGCCGGTGCCGCCGATGCCTCGCGGCCGGTGTACTGCAGATAGGCGGTCAGCTTCAGGCGGTGCAGCACGCGGCGCATGTGGTGCTGGCTGCTGTACCAGGCGCCCTGGTTCATCGGCTCCTCCTGACACCAGACCACGTCGGTGACGTTGGTGAACGGCGCCAGCACCTCTTCCAGTTCCACTTCGGGGAACGGATAGAGCTGCTCCAGCCGCACCAGCGCGACACCCTCGAGGCCATGCTCGCGGCGCGCGTCGCACAGATCGTAGTAGACCTTGCCACTGCACAGCACGACGCGTTTGACCGCCGCCGGATCGGTGATGGCCGGATCGGTCAGCACGTTGCGGAACGAGCCGTCGGCCAGTTCCTCCAGCGTCGACACCGCCTCCTTGTGGCGCAGCAGGCTCTTCGGCGACATCACCACCAGCGGCTTGCGCAGCGGGCGCAGCATCTGGCGCCGCAGCATGTGGAACACCTGCGCCGGCGTGGTCGGCACGCAGACCTGGATGTTGTGCTCGGCGCACAGTTGCAGGAAGCGTTCCAGACGCGCCGAGCTGTGCTCGGGCCCCTGCCCCTCATAGCCGTGCGGCAGCAGCAGCGTCAGGCCGCACAGGCGCTGCCACTTGTGCTCGCCGCTGGTGATGAACTGGTCGATGACCACCTGCGCGCCGTTGGCGAAATCGCCGAACTGCGCTTCCCAGATCACCAGTGCGTTCGGCTGTGTCGTCGCGTAGCCGTACTCGAACGCCAGCACCGCCTCCTCCGACAGCAGCGAATCGTAGATCGCCAGCTTCGGCTGGTCGGGGCGGATGTGCGCCAGCGGAATGTAGCTGTTGCCGTCGCGCTGGTTGTGCAACACCGCGTGGCGGTGCGAGAAGGTGCCGCGACCGACGTCCTGACCGGTGATCCGCACCGGGTGACCGGCGTCGAGCAGCGTGGCGTAGGCCAGCGTCTCGGCGAAGCCCCAGTTGATCGGCAGCGCGCCGGCCGCCATCTTCATCCGGTCCTCGTAGATCTTGGCGACCTGACGCTGCGCGACGAAACCATCGGGAATGGTGTTGATCTGCTGCGCCAGCTGCTGCAGCCGCGCCAGCTCGATGCGGGTGTCGCACGGCATGTTCCAGCTGTGGCCGAGGTAGGGCGACCAGTCGACGTACAGCGTCTTGTTCGGTTTCAGCACCAGGCTCTTGGCGACGTGCTGGCCGTTGTCGAGCATGCGCCGGTACTCGGCGACCATCTGCTCGTCCTGCTCCTGCGTCAGCACGCCGCGCTCGATCAGCGAACGCGCGTACAGATCGCGCGTCGTGGTCTGCTGGCGGATGCGCTCGTACATCAGCGGCTGCGTCGCCGACGGCTCGTCGGCCTCGTTGTGACCGCGGCGGCGGTAGCAGAACAGGTCGATCACCACGTCCTTCTTGAACTGCTGGCGATAGTCGACCGCCAGCTGGGTGACGAACAGCACCGCCTCGGGGTCGTCGCCGTTGACGTGGAACACCGGCGCCTGCACCAGTTTGGCGACGTCGGTGCAGTATTCGGTCGAGCGCGTGTCCTCGGGGTTGCTGGTGGTGAAACCGACCTGGTTGTTGATGACGATGTGGATGGTGCCGCCGGTGCGATAGGCGCGGGTCTGGGACATCTGGAACGTCTCCATGACCACGCCCTGACCGGCGAACGCCGCGTCACCGTGCATGACCACCGGCACCACCTGCTCGCGCACGGCATCGCCGCGGCGATCCTGGCGCGCGCGCACCGAGCCCTCGACCACCGGCGAGACGATCTCCAGGTGCGACGGGTTGAACGCCAGCGCCAGATGCACCTCGCCGCCCGGCGTCATCACGTTCGACGAGAAGCCCTGGTGGTATTTGACGTCGGCCGATCCGACGTAGGTGACGCGCCCCTCGAACTCGGAGAACAGCTCCGACGGCGCCTTGCCGAGAATGTTGACCAGTACGTTGAGGCGGCCGCGGTGGGCCATGCCGATGACGAGCTCCTTCGCCGTGTAGCTGCCGCAGCGCTGGATCATCGCGTCGAGCATCGGGATCAGGCTCTCGCCGCCCTCGAGGCCGAAGCGCTTGACGCCCGGGTACTTCGACGCCAGCGCCTTCTCCAGACCCTCGGCGGCGGACAGCCGCTCCAGCAGGTGCAGACGCACGTCGCGGCCGAAGTCCGGCTTGCCACGCACGCTCTCCATGCGCTGCTCGATCCAGCGCCGCTCCTCGGTGTTGACGATGTGGCGGAACTCGGCGCCGACGGTGTCGCAGTAGGTCTGCTCCAGCGACTCGATGATCTCGCGCAGCGTCGCCTGCTCGCGGCCGGAATCGGGGCGGCCGGTCTGGAACACGGTGTCGAGGTCGGCTTCGCTGAGCTGGTGGAACTGCAGCTCCAGATCGGGCACCGGCGCGCGCTGCCACAGGCCGAGCGGATCGAGCCGCGCCTTCTGGTGGCCGCGCTGGCGGTAGGCGCTCATCAGCTGCAGCACGCGTACCTGCTTGCGCTCGTGCTCCGACAGCGTGCCGTCGGCCGCCGCCGTCAGCCGCACCTTGGCGCGCGCCTGCTGCGCGAACTGCTGGCGCACGACCGAGTGCGGAATGTCGTGGGTCGTGCCGTTGACGCGCGGCAGCTTGTCGAAATAGTCGCGCCAGCGCTCCGGAACGGCGTTCGGATCGGCCAGATAGGTTTCGTAGAGATCTTCGATATAGGCGGCATTGCCACCGGAGATGTGCGAGCTGCGCCACAGCAGCTCCATGGAACCTTCGTGCGTCGAACTGTCCTGCATCATTGCCCACCTTGCATGGGGGGGAATGCCGTCCGTCGAGTCCGAACCGCGCGCCGGATATCCGAATACCGCATCCCGGCGAAGGTGATCCGCGGGAGGTGACACTCTGAGCGCCGAGCCGATCTGGCGGCCGCTGGTTCTGTCGGGCGGGGTGGGATCAACCACCAGTCCCCCTGTATAGCCTCTCATCACGCCGCACCGGTAAGCGCAGCGCCTTTCTCACTATCGACCGGCCAGCTTAATCGCCAGTCGCCACAACGGGCGCGTTAACCGCGCCCGTTGTGGGTTGGTGACTATACGCCGAACATCATTGCGGATGTGCGGCGGCAACATCGCAGGCGTACACGAATGCGCGCCTGTCTCTCAGATCGCGAACACTCAGGTTGCGCGGCGCAGCAACATGTTGCGGATGTGGCCGATCGCCCGCGTCGGGTTCAGCCCTTTCGGGCAGACGTTGACGCAGTTCTGGATGCCGTGGCAGCGGAACACGCTGAACGGGTCCGACAGTGCTTCGAGGCGCTCGTCGGTCGCGGTGTCGCGGCTGTCGGCCAGGAAGCGGTAGGCCTGCAGCAGACCGCTCGGACCGATGAAGCGATCCGGGTTCCACCAGAACGACGGGCAGGCGGTCGAGCAGCAGGCGCACAGGATGCACTCGTACAGACCGTCCAGCTTGGCGCGGTCCTCGGGCGACTGCAGCCGCTCGATCGCCGGCGCCGGCGTGTTGTTGATCAGGTACGGACGCACCTTCTCGTACTGCGCGTAGAACTGCGACATGTCGACGACCAGGTCGCGGATCACCGGCAGGCCCGGCAGCGGGCGCAGCACCAGTTTGTTGCCACCCTTCAGCGCCTGCGACAGCGGCGTGATGCAGGCGAGGCCGTTCTTGCCGTTGATGTTGACGCCGTCGGAGCCGCAGACGCCCTCGCGGCACGAGCGGCGATAGGCCAGCGTCGTGTCCTGCGCCTTCAGCAGCTCGAGCACGTCGAGCACCATCAGGTCCTTGCCACCGGTGTCGATCTGAACGTCGACCATGGTCGGTTCCTGATCGGTCTCCGGGTTGTAACGATAAAGACTGACTTGCAGCATGACTCTGTTCCCCTCACCCGATCAGTAGGTACGCACCTTCGGCTCGAACGTCTCGACGGTCTTGGGCTTGAAGTTGACCGCCCGTTTGCCGACCCGCTTCTCGCCGGGGAAATAGATGGAGTGACACAGCCAGTTGGTGTCGTCGCGCTCGGTGAAATCCTCGCGGGCGTGCGCGCCGCGGCTCTCCTTGCGCTCCTCGGCGGCGATCGCGGTGGCCTCGGCGACCTCCAGCAGGTTATGCAGCTCCAGCGCCTCGATGCGGGCGGTGTTGTAGGTCGCGCTCTTGTCCTCGAGATGGACGTTCTCGATACGACCGCGCAGCGCCTTCAGCTCCTCGATGCCCTTCTGCATGTAATCGCCGCGGCGGAATACACCGAAGTAGTTCTGCATGATGCTCTGCAGATCCTTGCGCAGTACCGCGGTCTTCTCGCCACTGGTGCTGTTGTTGAGGCGGTCGAGACGCGCCATCGACGCTTCGATGTCCGATTCGCTCGAATCGCGCAGCTCGATGCCCTCGCGCAGCGCCTTCTCGATGAACAGGCCCGAGGCGCGGCCGAACACCACCAGATCGAGCAGCGAGTTGCCGCCGAGACGGTTGGCGCCGTGCACCGACACGCAGGCCACTTCGCCACAGGCGTAGAGGCCTTCGATGATCTTGTCGTTGCCGTTGGCGTCGATGGTCAGCGCCTGGCCGTGAATGTTGGTCGGAATGCCGCCCATCATGTAGTGGCAGGTCGGCACCACCGGCACCGGTTCCTTGACCGGGTCGGCGTGGGCGAACGTGATCGACAGCTCGCAGATGCCCGGCAGGCGCGAGTGCAGCACCTCCTCGCCGAGGTGATCCAGTTTCAGGTAGACGTGGTCGCCATTGGGGCCGCAGCCACGGCCTTCGATGATCTCCATGATCATCGAGCGCGCGACGACGTCGCGGCCGGCGAGGTCCTTCGCGTTCGGCGCGTAGCGCTCCATGAAGCGCTCGCCGTTCTTGTTGACCAGATAGCCACCCTCACCGCGGCAGCCCTCGGTGACCAGCACGCCGGCGCCGGCGATGCCGGTCGGGTGGAACTGCCACATCTCGATGTCCTGCACCGGGAAGCCGGCGCGCAGCGCCATGCCGACACCGTCGCCGGTGTTGATGTGGGCGTTGGTGGTCGAGGCGTAGATACGGCCGGCACCGCCGGTCGCGAACACGGTCGCCTTCGACTTGACGTAGACGGTCTCGCCGGTCTCGATGCAGATGGCGATGACGCCGGTGACGACGTTGTCCTGGTTCTTGACCAGATCGACGGCGTACCACTCATTGAAGAAGACGGTGTCGTTCTTCAGGTTGGCCTGATACAGCGTGTGCAGCAGCGCGTGGCCGGTGCGGTCGGCCGCGGCGCAGGTACGGGCCGCCTGACCGCCGGTGCCGAAGTTCTTCGACTGGCCGCCGAACGGACGCTGATAGATGCGGCCTTCATCGGTGCGCGAGAACGGCAGCCCCATATGGTCCAGCTCGAACACCGCTTCCGGGCCGACGCTGCACATATATTCGATCGCGTCCTGGTCGCCGATGTAGTCGGAGCCCTTGACGGTGTCGTACATGTGCCAGCGCCAGTCGTCGTTCGGGTCGGCCGAGGCGATGGCGCAGGTGATGCCGCCCTGGGCGGAAACCGTGTGCGAGCGGGTCGGGAATACCTTGGAGATGACGGCGGTCTTGTAACCGGATTGCGACAATTGCAGCGCGGCGCGCATACCGGCACCGCCACCACCAACGATCACACCGTCAAACGAAATAGTACGAATCTTGGGCATGTTGATCTGACTCCGCCTAGGTTAGGCCCACAGGATCTGGATGCCCCAGATCACGTATACGAACAGGACGATGGCGACGACGGCCTGGAAGATCAGGCGCAGCACGTTGCCCTTCGGGCCCATCAGACGCTCGGTCAGGTAGTCGGTGGAGACCGACCACAGACCGATCCAGGCGTGGGCCGCCGTGGAGAGGATCGCCGCCAGGCTGAAGATGCGTACCCAGGTCTTGTCGAACAGGGCATCCCAGCTGGCAAAGGTCAGCTCGGGGCCGAAGAACACCACCGAACCGATGAAGAGGAAGTAGGCCAGCAGCACCACCGCGGTGACCCGCTGCACCACCCAATCGGCGAGGCCATTGCGCCCCAGACTCGTGACTGCCGTTACCATATCCACGCTCCCACCAGAACGATAAGTACGATCGAAACCCCGAACACGATGCGGGCCGCGCGGCTGCCGCCCTCCATCGTCTCGGCCACACCGCAGTCCTGCACCAGGTGCTTGATGCCGGCCGCGCTGTGATAGATCAGCCCCGCGAGCACGGCCCAGACGATCAGCCTGGCGATGAACGAGTCGCACAGCGTCCTGATCTGGTTGAAGCTCTCTTCGCTGGCCAGCGACGCGTCGAGCAGCCACAGCAGCACGGCGCAGCCGGCGAACAGGAATACGCCGGATACGCGATGCAGGATCGACGCATAGGCGGTTATCGGCAGCTCAATCGTGCCGATATCGAGGTTGACCGGTCGGTTTTTTTTCACGGCGGCATCGTCACACTGTTGGGCCCAACCCCTGGCGTGGGCTGCCGAGGCGTGCGGGCAGTTGGTCGGAGATATGGAAATATAGGAGTTAAGTCAGCAACGCTTCGGGCCGCTCCCTCCAGTGGCACAGCGGCGGGCGACCGAAAGCGCGGCGCATTATAGGCAGGTAGGTATCGGATTTCAAACGCGCGAGGCCCGCAAAGAGCCCGTCACCACCCGGACAAATGATGCGCCGACAAGCAGTTACCGACCCCGGGCACGAGGTGTGCGATGGCACTGCCAATTGACCCAGGACGCACACGGGCGATTCCCCGACACGCAATTTCCTTTATACTCGCCCGGTCGCACCACACGTGATGCTCAACTCCCCGCACCTGCTGACCCGCTGCTTACCCGGCAACGGAGAATTTCAGTGCGCCACTAGCAACCCAGTGGCACGAATACCGATGTGTCACCGAGCAAATAGGAGCCTGCAGTATGTCCGACAAGAAGGCGGTTCTCTCCATCGAAGGCAAAGAGCCGATGGCGCTTCCCATTTACTCCGGCACCATTGGTCCCGATGTCGTCGATGTCGGCGCGCTGGCCAGCAAGGGGATGTTCACCTACGACCCGGGCTTCATGTCGACGGCTGCCTGCGAGTCGAAGATCACCTACATCGACGGTGACAAGGGCGTACTGCTGCACCGCGGCTATCCGATCGAGCAGCTGGCCGAGAAGTCGGACTACGTCGAGACCTGCTACCTGCTGCTGAAGGGCGAGCTGCCGAACCAGGCGCAGAAAACCGCCTTCGAGGAGCGCATCCGCCGCCACACGCTGGTTCACGACCAGCTGAGCCTGTTTTTCCGGGGTTTCCGCCGTGACGCGCACCCGATGGCGGTGATGTGCGGCGTGGTCGGCGCGCTGTCGGCCTTCTACCACGACTCGCTCGACATCAATAACCCGGAACACCGCGAGACCTCGGCGGTCCGCCTGATCGCGAAGATGCCGACGCTGGCGGCGATGGCCTACAAGTACAACGCCGGCCTGCCGTTCATGTACCCGCGCAACGACCTCAGCTACGCCGAGAACTTCCTGTACATGATGTTCGGCACGCCGTGCGAGGAGTACAAGGTCAACCCGGTGCTGGCGCGCGCCATGGACCGCATCTTCCTGCTGCACGCCGACCACGAGCAGAACGCCTCGACTTCGACCGTGCGCCTGACCGGCTCGACCGGCGCCAACCCGTTCGCCTGTATCTCGGCCGGCATCGCCGCGCTGTGGGGCCCGTCGCACGGCGGCGCCAACGAAGCCGTACTGCAGATGCTGAACGAGATCGGCGACGAATCGCGCATCCCCGAGTTCATCGCCCGCGCCAAGGACAAGAACGACAACTTCAAGCTGATGGGCTTCGGCCACCGCGTCTACAAGAACTTCGACCCGCGCGCCAAGGTGATGAAGCAGACCGCCGACGAGGTGCTGGGCCTGCTCGGCGCCGACAACGATCCGATGCTGCGCATCGCCAAGCGCCTCGAACAGATCGCGCTGGAAGACCCCTACTTCATCGAGAAGAAGCTCTACCCGAACGTCGACTTCTACTCGGGCATCATCCTGAAGGCGATCGGCATTCCGACCAGCATGTTCACCGTCATCTTCGCCCTCGGTCGCACGCCGGGCTGGATCGCCCACTGGAACGAGATGATCAGCGGCAGCTACAAGATCGGCCGTCCGCGCCAGCTCTACACCGGTGCCACCCTGCGCGACTTCGTACCGCTGGACAAGCGCGGCTGATCGCAACCGTCAGTCGTCACCGCAGCAACGAAAAAGGCCGCTCATCGAGCGGCCTTTTTCATTCCGGCACACCTGCGTTGGCGAAGATTTCAACGCAACAGCGCGACCATCGCCATGACCAGCGCCAGCAGCGCGATGCCACCGCTGGCCAGCGTCAGCAGCCAGAGCTGGCGCAGGCGCCGGCTCGCCTCCTGTGCGCCCTGCTCCAGCGCATCGATGGTGGTGCCAAGCTGCTCGGCCAGTTCGCGGATCAGCGCGCCGTTGCCGGTGACCGCCTCCTGCAGCTCGGCGATCTGCTGCTGCGCCAGCGCCAGCTGGCTGGCTTCGTCCCCGCCCTTGCGCCGTGTGAATACCGGTACCGCCGCCGACACGATCGTCGCGACGTGCGGCATCACCGCCTTCGCCACCGCCAGCCATCCGGCCATCGCTTCGCCCTCCGCGTCAGTGTCCGGCCATCCGCTGCGCGCAGGCGCGCACCGCCTCCGCCACCAGCGGCGGTCCGGCGTAGATGAAACCGGTGTAGATCTGCACCAGCGCCGCCCCGGCCGCCAGCTTCTCGGCGGCATCCATGCCACTCATGATGCCGCCGACGCCGATGATCGGCAGCTGGCCATCGAGCTCGCGCGCCAGCGTGCGGATCACCGCCGTCGACCTCAGCGTCAGCGGCATGCCGCTGAGCCCGCCCGCCTCGCCACCGTGCGGCAGCTGCGCGACGGCATCGCGCGCGATGGTCGTATTGGTGGCGATGACGGCGTCGATCTCGAACTCGCGCAGTGCCGCCGCCACCTGGCCGATGTCCTCGTCGGCCAGATCCGGCGCGATCTTGACCGCCAGCGGTACGCGCCGGCCGTGACGCGCACCGAGCAGCTGCTGCTCGCTCTTCAGACGGTCGAGCAGCTGCCGCAGCGGCTCGCCGAACTGCAGGTCACGCAGCCCCGGCGTGTTCGGCGACGACAGGTTGACCGTGATGTAGCTGGCGTGCGGCCACGCCTTGCGCATGCCGATCAGGTAGTCGTTGACCGCCTCGTCCGCCGGCGTCTCCTTGTTCTTGCCGATGTTGATGCCGAGCACGCCGCGATAGCGGCTCGCCTGCACCCGCTCGACCAGATGGTCGATGCCGAGGTTGTTGAAGCCCATGCGGTTGATGATGGCGCGCGCCTCCGGCAGCCGGAACAGCCGCGGCTGCGGATTGCCCGGCTGCGGTTTCGGCGTGACGGTGCCGATCTCGACGAAGCCGAAGCCGAGCACCGCCAGCGCGTCGATGTAGTCGCCGTTCTTGTCGAGACCTGCGGCGAGCCCGACCGGGTTCGGGAAGTCGATACCCATGACCCGCACCGGCGCCGACGGCACGTCGCCGCGCAGCAGGCCGGAGAGGCCGAGCCGCTCGGCGAGCCGCAGCGCATCGAGCGCGACATGGTGCGAGGTTTCGGGTGACAGACTGAACAGCAGCGGGCGCAGCAGCGAATACATGGGGCTCTCGATGATGAGTGAATGAGCTGGAACCTGTCTCGGAATCACCTTGCTCTGAGGCATTTTTCGCTGCCAGGCAGACCATGCCGTGGGCGGTTCCAGCACCGGCACAAGTACATCCCTGTAGCCTGCGTCGGAGACGTCGTGTCTCCGACACTGCTGGAACCGCCCACGGCATGGACTGCTTCAGACGAAGTGCCAATCCCGATGG
>CAZEVP010000051.1:0-23244 GCA_964515735.1 uncultured Verrucomicrobiaceae bacterium
GCGTAGCGCGGCTCGTTCAGGCGCAGGTCGGTGGTGACGATGGCCGGCAGCTTCAGGTTGACGGTCTGCAGACCGCCGTCGATCTCGCGGGTGACCGCCACATTGCCGCCGTCGACCACCACTTCCGAGGCGAAGGTGCCCTGCGACAGGCCGGCCAGCGCAGCCAGCATCTGGCCGGTCTGGTTGTTGTCGCCGTCGATCGACTGCTTGCCCATGACGATCAGCTGCGGCTGCTCCTTGTCGACCACGGCCTTCAGCAGCTTGGCGATCGCCAGCGGCTGCAGCTCCTCGGTGGTCTCGACCAGGATGCCGCGGTCGGCGCCGAGCGCCAGCGCGGTACGAATCTGCTCCTGGCAGCTCTTGTCGCCGACGGAGACGGCAACGATCTCGGTCGCCACCCCTTTCTCCTTCAGGCGAACGGCCTCTTCGACCGCGATTTCGCAGAAGGGGTTGATCGACATTTTGACGTTGTTGAGATCAACGCCGGAACCGTCGGACTTCGAACGGACCTTGACGTTGTAATCAACGACTCGTTTGACAGCAACCAGGATCTTCATGGATTCCCCGTGAGCGCAGTTGATATGAAATGAACGAAGACCTGCGGGAACAGGTCGCGATGTGGCTGGCGGCAACGTCGCGCCAGCGACGACCCGCAGGGTGACCACCAAGGATGGTGGTCACAAAAAAGCGGTGCGTATGTTGACGTCTCCGCCCCGACAGGTCAACCGGACCGGGGCGGCCGCCATGCACGAATGGCGGCCGGGCGCGGGACGAATCCATGCCATTCGCGTTATCTCACTGAAAATGAAGCCCGAATAGCCTTTTGCAGGGGCTGCTTTTATACTTGCGCACCCTTTTTTGCCCCGGGGCTGCCGCCCCTCACCGTGGGGGCCAAATCCCGTCCAGAGGAGAATGCTAGTGGAACGCGAAGCGATGGAGTTCGACGTCGTCATCGTCGGCGCAGGCCCGGCCGGTCTGGCGACCGCCTGCCGGCTGCGCCAGCTGAGCGCCGAGACCGGCCGCGATGTCAGCGTCTGCGTTGTCGAGAAAGGCTCCGAGGTCGGCGCGCACATCCTCTCCGGTGCTGTGTTCGAACCGACCGCGCTGAACGAACTGTTCCCCGACTGGAAAGAGAAAGGCGCCCCACTGAACACGCCGGTCTCCGAAGACCACATCTATTACCTGCTGAATGACAAGTCGGGCGTGCGCGTGCCGGGTTTCTTCGCACCGAAGACGATGCACAACGAGGGCAACTACATCATCAGTCTCGGCAACCTGTGCCGCTGGCTGGCCGAGCAGGCGATGGAGCTTGGCGCCGAGGTCTACCCCGGCTTCGCCGCTGCCGAAGTGCTGTTCCATGACGATGGCCGCGTCAAGGGCATCGCCACCGGCGACATGGGCGTCGGCCACAACGGCGAACATAAAGACAGCTACATGCCGGGCATGGAGCTGCACGCCAAGTACACGATCTTCGCCGAGGGCTGCCGCGGCCACCTCGGCAAGCAGCTGATCGCCCGCTTCAAACTCGACGAGGGGCGCGATCCGCAGCACTACGGCATCGGCGTCAAGGAGCTGTGGGACATCGATCCGGCCGTCCACAAACCGGGACTGGTATTCCACAGTGCCGGCTGGCCGCTGACCGAGAGCGGCTCGGCCGGTGGCGCCTTCCTCTACCACATCGAGAACAACCAGGCGGTGGTCGGCCTGATCACCGATCTCGGCTACAGCAACCCGCACGTCAGCCCGTTCGAGGAGTTCCAGCGCTTCAAGCACCACCCCGAGGTCAAGAAGTATCTCGAGGGCGGCAAGCGCGTCTCCTACGGTGCCCGCGCGATCTCCAAGGGCGGTCTGCAGTCGCTGCCGAAGATGACCTTTCCGGGCGGCCTGCTGATCGGCTGCGATGCCGGCACGCTGAACTTCGCCAAGATCAAGGGCAGCCACACGGCGATGAAGTCCGGCCTGGTCGCGGCCGAAGTGCTGCACAAGGCGATCAGCGAGCAGGAGAAGAGCGGCGAGGAGCTGACCGCCTACACCGAGGCATTCGAGAACAGCTGGGCATGGCAGGAGCTGCACGCACAGCGCAACTTCGGCCCGGCGCAGCACAAGTTCGGCAACCTGCTCGGCTCGGCCTACGCCTTCATCGACATCAACCTGTTCAACGGCGCGCTGCCGTGGACGATGCGCGATCCGAAACCGGATCACGCACAGCTGAAACCGGCCGCCAGCTGCGCCAAAATCGACTACCCGAAGCCGGACAACGTCATCAGCTTCGACCGGCTGACCTCGGTGTTCCTCTCCAACACCAACCACGAAGAGGACCAGCCCTGCCACCTGACGCTGAAGGATCCGTCGATCCCGATCAGCCAAAACCTGCCGCTGTACGACGAACCGGCGCAGCGCTACTGCCCGGCCGGTGTCTACGAGGTGGTGGCCAACGACGATGGCAGCAAGCGCTTCCAGATCAACGCGCAGAACTGCGTCCACTGCAAGACCTGCGACATCAAGGACCCGGCGCAGAACATCGTCTGGGTGGTGCCGGAAGGTGGCGGCGGGCCGAACTATCCGAACATGTGACGGTTCAGCTGATGACGAAAAAGGGCGACCATTACGGTCGCCCTTTTTCGTTGCCCCCCGTTCAACGGGGGGCGATATAGGTCTGCTCGCTCCAGCCCGGCCGAGCCAGCACGAACTGCCACAGCTGGATCGTACGCGCGAGAAACGCGCCGGCGCAGCTGTTCAGGTAGTAGCGCCACATCCGGTAGAAGCGCTCGTCGTAGCGATGCGAGAGCCGGTCCCAGTGGCGACAGAAGTTTTCATCCCACGCCTTCAGCGTGCGCGCATAGTCGGGGCCGAAGCTCTGGAAATCCTCGACGATGAACAGCTTCTCGGTCGCCTCGACGATCTGCTTCATCGACGGCAGCTTGCCGTTGGGGAAGATGTACTTGTTGATCCACGGGTCGTAGGCGCGCGACGTGTAGTTGTCGCCGATCGTATGCAGCAGCGCCGCCCCGTCCGGTTTCAGCACCCTGTCGATGACCTCCATGAAGGTGCGGTAATTTTTCTCGCCGACATGCTCGAACATGCCGACCGAGACGACACGATCGTACTGCCCCTCCGCCAGCCGGTAATCCTTCAGCATCACGTTGACCGGCAGATCCACGCAGCGCTGCCGGGCGAAATGGGCCTGCTCCTTCGACACCGTGACGCCGTCGACCTCGACACCGTAGCGGCTGGCCGCGAAGTGCATGAAGCTGCCCCAGCCGCAGCCGATGTCGAGCACCTTCATGCCTGGCTCCAGCCCCATCTTGCGGCAGATCAGGTCGAGCTTGCCGATCTGCGCCTCGTATAGCGTGACGGCGTTGCGCCAGTAGCCGCAGCTGTAGGCCATGGTCTCGTCCAGCATCAGACCGAACAGCTCGTTGTCGAGGTCGTAGTGCTTTTCGGCCACCTCGCTGGCGCGCGCCAGCGACTGCCGGTTGCCGACCACGCTGCGCAACAGCTGCAGCGTCAGCGTCGAATAGGAGACGCTGTAGTCGTGCGTATCCTTCAGCGACAGCAGCCGGAAGAAGAACTCGTCGAGCGCATCGCAGTCCCACCAGCCGTCCATGTAGGCCTCGCCGAGGCCGAGCGAACGCTTCAGCGCGATGCGGGGAAAGACGGCGGGGTTGTTGATGCGCATGTCCCACGGGCGGTTGCCGTCGACACGGATATCGGCTCCGGCGAGCAGCCGGGCGATCTGCGCCTCCAGGCCGTCGACCGCGGAGGCATGGTGCGAAGAGACGGGAGACACAGGCTCGGACATTCGGCGACTCCTTGCGGATTCACGTGGTGCGGTGGCTTGTGCTCGCGGATACAGCGGCGGGCGTTGCCGGAAGTTATCCCAACTCGACGGTGTGAGCCAGGCAGCTTTGGCAATCGACCACATAGAGACGATTGATGATTCCAACCGGGAGAATCGACGTCTCGCCGGCGCGGCGGCGCCATCGCGGGCAGGTGCCACGGCGATCGTGAACCATTCGCCGTTGCCGGCTGCCCAAGCCCGGCCCGACTCCGGGCGCTGTGTATAATGGCCGCGCTGTCCACCCGACCTTGCGCAAGGTCGGCGGCAGCTGCCGTCGTGTCTGTCGAGGTTCTCTCATGGGTCTGATGCGCCATCCCTTCCGCGCCGTTCTGATCGCGGCCATCCTGCTGTCGCCACTGGCGGCCACCGCCAAAAGCACGCCCGCGACACAGGCCCTGAGTCAGGATGCGATCCAGGGCAAGACCGCGATCGAAGTGGTCGCCCGTCTCGAAGGGCAGCACTTCCACCGCCAGACGCTGAATGACGAGCTGTCCGCGGAGCTGTTCGACAACTACCTGCGCGCGCTCGACCCTGCCCGGCTGTTCCTGCTGCAGAGCGACATCGACGGCTTCCAGCGCTACCGCCTGACGCTCGACGACACCCTGCACAAGGGCGACCTCTCCCCCGCCTTCACCATGTTCCAGCGCTACCAGCAGCGCGTCATCGCGCGCATGGACGCGGTGCTGGCGCAGCTGAAGAGCGATGCCGCACTGTTCGATTTCAGCGCCGACGAATACCTCGATCTCGATCGCGAGAAGGCGCCGTGGCCGAAGAGCGCCGCCGAGGCCGACGAGCTGTGGCGGCTGCGGCTGAAGGGCACCGCGCTCGGCCTGCATCTGGCCGGCAAGGAGCGCACCGAGATCGTCAAGCTGCTGGAGAAGCGCCACCGCAACCAGCTCAACCGCGTGCGCCAGTACAGCGGCGACGACGTGTTCCAGATCTACATGAACGCCATCGGCGCGCTCTACGACCCGCACACCAACTACCTGTCGCCGCGCACCTCCGAGAACTTCAACATCAACATGAGCCTGAAGCTGGAAGGCATCGGCGCCGTGTTGCAGATGGAGGACGAGTTCACGCTGATCGCCCGGCTGGTGCCGGCCGGCCCGGCCGCCAAGCAGGGCGAGCTGAAACCGGCCGACCGCATCGTCGGCGTCGCACAGGGCGCCAACGGCGCGTTCGAGGATGTGATCGGCTGGCGCCTGGACGACGTCGTCGACCTGATCCGCGGTCCCAAGGGCAGCGTGGTGCGGCTGGAGGTGATCCCGGCGCAGGCCAAGAGCGATGCCGAGCGCCGCGTCATCGCCATCACCCGCAACGAGGTCAAGCTGGAGGAGCAGAGCGCGCAGAAACGGATGCTCGAACTGCCGCAGGGCGGCCGTACGGTCCGGCTCGGCGTCATCGACATTCCGACCTTCTACGTCGACTTCGACGCCAAGCGCAACGGCGACCCCGAGTACCGCAGCACCACGCGCGACGTGAAGCGACTGCTCGACGAACTGCTGGCCGAGGGTGCCGAGGGCATCATCATCGACCTGCGCGACAACGGCGGCGGCTCGCTCGACGAGGTCAACACGCTGACCGGCCTGTTCATCGATTCCGGCCCGACCGTGCAGATCAAGCACTCGTCGGCGCGCGTGTTCCGCGACGGCAAACCGCGCAGCAGTCCCTATTACGACGGCCCGCTGGTGGTGATGATCAACCGCCTCAGCGCCTCGGCCTCGGAGATCTTCGCCGGCGCCATTCAGGATTATCAGCGCGGCATCGTCGTCGGCAGCCAGTCGTTCGGCAAGGGCACCGTGCAGTCGCTGATGCCGCTGCAGTACGGCGAGCTGAAGCTGACCGAATCGAAGTTCTATCGCATCTCCGGCGAGAGCACGCAGCACCGCGGCGTGCTGCCCGACATCGCCTTCCCGGAGATCTACGACACCGAGACGGTCGGCGAGAGCGCGCTCGACCACGCACTGCCGTGGGACCGCATCGCGCCGGTGCGCCACCGCGTCTACTACGACCTGCCGGCGGTGCTGCCGAAACTGACGCAGGCGCACACGCAACGCATCGGCAAGGACCCCGATTTCGTCTACCTGAACGCGGAGCGCAAGCTGGTCGAGGCTGCGCGCAAGGAGAAGCGGCTGTCGCTGAACGAAGCCAAGCGCCGCAAGGAGCTCGACGACCAGAAGTCGAACCGCCTGCGGATCGAGAACCAGCGCCGCATCGCCAAGGGCCAGGAGCCGTTGGCCGCACTCGACGATGACACGCTGCCGAAGGACCCGACCGCCGAAGCGGAGAGCGTCACGCCCCTCGCTGACGACGAGAAGGAAGCCGAAAAAGAACCCGATCCGCTGCTGACCGAGGCCGGCAATATCCTGATCGACGCCCTGCCTGCCTACCGCAAGCAGAGCTTCGCCTACCGCAACTACTGATACAGCGACACGCGATACACCGACGCGCTCAGCGCGTCGGTGTCCGCATCGTCACGAACTCCTCCGCCACGCTCGGGTGAATGCCGAGCGTGGTATCGAAATGGTGCTTCGTCGCTCCCGCCTGCATCGCCACCGCGATGCCCTGGATGATCTCGGCGGCTTCGTCCCCGAGCATCTGCGCGCCGACGACACGGTCGCCACCCTTCTCGACGATCAGTTTCAGGAAGCAGCGCTCACCGCTGCCGGTCAGCGTGTGCAGCAGTGGTGTGAACTCCGACGTGAACACGGCGATCTCACCATACCGTTCGCGCGCCTGCTCTTCGCCGAGGCCGACACTGGCCAGCGCCGGCTGGCTGAACACCGCGGTCGGCACCAGCTGCAGCGACGGCACCACCGCCTTCGTGCCGAACAGCGTCTGCGCCACCGCCATCCCCTGCGCCAGTGCCGCCGGCGTCAGCGCCGGGCCATCGACGACATCGCCGATGGCGAAGATGTGCGGCACGCTGGTGCGGTATTCGCCATCGACGGCGATGTGCCCGCTGTTGCCGACCTTCACCCCGGCCCGCTCCAGACCGAGCCCCTGCGTGACCGGGCGGCGGCCGGTAGCGTAGAGCACGGCATCGGCACGCAGCTCGCGGCCGTCGCGCAGCAGCACACGCAGCTCGCCATCGCGGCGCTCGATGCTCTCGACCTCGCTGTCGAAGCGCAGATCGACGCCGTGGCGCGTCATCGCCGCCGCCAGCCGCTCGCGCAGTTCGCGGTCGAACCCGCGCAGGAACAGCTCGCCGCGATAGAGCTGCGTCACGGCGCTGCCGAGGCCGTGGCAGATGCCGGCGAACTCGACCGCGATGTAGCCGCCACCGACCACGACGATCCGCTTCGGCAGTGCCGGCAGCGCGAACATGTCGTCCGAGGTCAGCGCCAGGTCGCTGCCCGGGAACTCGGGCACCCACGGCCGGCCGCCGACGGCGATCAGGATGCTGGCGGCGCGGTAATGACGGCCATCGACCGCCACGGTGTGCGCATCGACCAGTTCGGCATGACCGCGATGGGTGGTGACGCCGGCGCCGTCCAGCAGCCGCCCGTAGACGCCGTTGAGGCGCTCGATCTCGCGATCCTTGGCGGCGATCAGCCGCGCCCAGTCGAAGACCGGCGCATCGACCTGCCAGCCATAGCCGGCGGCATCGCGAAAGGCGTCGCCGAAATGGGCGGCATTGACCAGCAGTTTCTTCGGGATGCAGCCGATGTTGACGCAGGTGCCGCCGAGGCGGCCGCGCTCGGCGACGGCGACGCGGGCACCGGCCTGCGCGGCGAAACGCGCGGCGCGGACACCGCCCGAACCGGCGCCGATGACGAAGAGGTCGTAGTCGTACTGCGGGGAGGACTGCGCCATGCTGCGGCTCCTGAACGACGGGGCCGCCAAGCTTACCGGCTGGACCGGCAAGCGTCATGGCCGCGGCGGGCGGCCGCGCTCAGACGCTGATATCGACGGTGCGGCGGCGGCGGTCGGCACCGATCCGACGGTCGATGGCCGAATCACCGCGCTGGCGGCGCCGGTCGGGGTTCTTGCGGCGCTCGACCAGCGGCGCGGTGGCGTCGCGCGTCTTGTCGATGGCGACGTCGGCCGGGTTGGTGCGTGGCGTGGTTTTCGGCGCCGGGTCGATCTTCGTGGCCGGCGACGGCACTCTGTGGATCTCGATCATGGTCAGCCCTCCGCCTCCCCTTTCGGCCACCGTCGCACGATCTTTAGCCAATCGTGCTCATTTGTACCATTTCCCTCCCACTGGATCGCCGAAACGTCGACGAGTCGACACAGGGCTCAGGTCTGCTCGTCGGGCCGGAACCAGCCGAGCTGTCCGTGCAGAGAGACCACCTCGCCGACGATCAGCAGGGTCGGCGCCTTGACCCCGGCCCCCGCCACCTTGGCCGGCAGATCGGCCAGCGTGCCGGTGATGACGCGCTGGTGACGGGTGGTGCCCTGCTGCACCAGCGCGATCGGCGTCTCCGGCGCGCGGCCGTGGGCGATCAGCTGACGGCAGATCAGCTCGAGGCCGGTCAGCCCCATGTAGAACACCAGCGTCTGGTTGCGCTGCACCAGCTCCGGCCACGGCAGATCGGCCGAGCCGTCCTTCAGGTGCGCGGTGACGAAGCGGACCGACTGCGCGTGGTCGCGGTGCGTCAGCGGAATGCCGGCATAACTGGCGCAACCCGATGCCGCGGTGATGCCCGGTACCACCTGGAACGGCACCTTGTGTTGTGCCAGCAGCGCGATCTCCTCGCCGCCTCGGCCAAAGATGAACGGATCGCCACCCTTCAGCCGCAGCACACGCCGGCCCTGCAGCGCCAGATCGAGCAGCCGCTGGTTGATCTGCTGCTGCGGCACGGCGTGGTCGGCGCGCGCCTTGCCGACGTAGATGCGCTCGGCGTCGCGCCGGCACAGGTCGACGATCTCCGGCGCCACCAGCCGGTCGTAGAGCACCACGTCAGCCTTCTGCATCAGCCGCAGCGCCTTGAATGTCAGCAGGTCGGGATCGCCGGGGCCGGCGCCGACCAGATAGACCTCGCCACTGCGCGCACCGTCGTCGCTGTCGATCTGCCGCTGCAGCGCGGTGGTGGCCTCGCCCTCCCGTCCCGACAGCACCAGCTCGGCGATCGGACCGTCGACCACCTCCTCCCAGAAACGGCGGCGCTGCTCGGTGTCGGTGAATTTTCGGGCGGCGGCATCGCGAAAGCGGCCGAGCAGCATGGCAAGCCGGCCGTAGGCCGCCGGCACGGTCGATTCCAGCAGCGAGCGCAACCGCCGCGCCAGCACCGGCGACGCGCCACCCGATGAGATCGCGATGACCAGCGGCGAGCGGTCGACGATCGACGGCAGGATCACCGAGCACAGCGCGGGGTTGTCGACGACGTTGACCGACAGCTGGCGCTGCTGCGCATCGCGCGACACCGCCGCGTTGACCGTCTCGATGTCGGTCGCCGCAATGACCAGCGCCGTGCCATCGAGATCGGAACATTGATAAGGGCGCTCGGCGACGCCGCCGCCGCTGTCTCGAGCCATCTGCGCCAGCCGCGTGTCGATCCGCGGCGCAACGACATACAGCTGTGCACCGGCCTGCAGCAGCAGCCCGGCCTTGCGCAACGCGATGCCGCCACCGCCGACGACGAGGCAGCGGCGACCGCGCAGGTTGGTGAACAGCGGCAGATAATCCATCAGCGCCTACTCCACTCGCTCCACATCCGTACCTCAGACCGCGGCCGGCAACGCGATCCGGGTCTGGCCACCGAGGTAACCGACCAGCGCTTCCGGCACCGTCACGCTGCCGTCGGCCTGCTGGTAGTTTTCGAGAATAGCTACCAGCGTGCGCCCGACCGCCAGCCCCGAACCATTCAGCGTGTGCAGCAGCTCCGGCTTGCCGGCGTCATTGCGGAAACGGGCCTGCATACGGCGCGCCTGGAAGTCACCGAAATTCGAGCACGACGAAATCTCGCGGTACTTGGCCTGCCCCGGCAGCCACACTTCGAGGTCGTAGGTACGGCGTGCCGCGAAGCCCATGTCGCCGCCGCACAGCAGCACCTTGCGATACGGCAGGCCGAGCAGTTGCAGCACGGTTTCGGCGTGGCCGGTCAACGCCTCCAGCGCGGCGTCGGAATCCTGCGGCCGCACCAGCTGCACCAGTTCGACCTTCTCGAACTGGTGCTGGCGAATCAGGCCGCGCACATCGCGACCGTAACTGCCGGCCTCACTGCGGAAGCACGGCGTGTGGCAGGCGAAACGAACACCATCGCCAAGCGCATCGGCCTCGAAAATGACGTCGCGCGCCAGGTTGGTCACCGGCACCTCGGCGGTCGGGATCAGGTAGTAGTTCTGTTCGCCACCGAGTTTGAACAGGTCCTCCTCGAACTTGGGCAACTGGCCGGTGCCACGCAGGCTGTCGGCGTTGACCATGTACGGAACGTAGACCTCCTGGTAGCCGTGCCGCGTCGTGTGCAGGTCGAGCATGAACTGGATCAGCGCGCGGTGCAGGCGCGCCAGCGGGCCGCGCAATACCGAGAAACGCGCGCCGGTGATCTTCGCCGCCGACTCGAAATCGAGCAGGCCGAGCCCCTCGCCGACATCGACGTGGTCGCGAATGTCGAAGTCGAACGCGCGCGGTTCGCCCCAGCGCAGAATTTCCTGGTTGTCGTTCTCGTCGCGCCCGTCCGGCACACCGTCGTCCGGTGTGTTCGGCACTGTCAGCAGGAACGCTTCGAGCTGTTGCTGTGCCTGCTTTGCCTGTTCGGTCAGCGCTGCCATCCGTGCGTCGATGCGCGCCAGAATCTCGCCGACCTGCGCCTTGGCGGCATCGACCGCCATGCCGCCCTTGATCAGCTCGCCGACCCTCTTCGAGGTCTGGTTACGCTCGGCCAGCAGATTCTGACTCTCGGTCTCGGCGCTCTTGCGCGCGGCATCGAGTGTCTGGAAGCGGGCGATGTCGAAGTCGAAGCCCTTCTTGCGCAGCTGGCGGGCGACCGCCTCGGCATCCTGTCTCAGCAGTTTGATATCGAGCATGGGGCAAACCTTGTCAGATCAATGTGTTCGGTTCGATTGGTTTTGAAGCGCTTTCCGCCAATTCAGGCTCTGTGCCAGCAGCTCATGCCGTGAGCCTTTCCAGCACCGGCGCAAGTACATCCCTGGACCCAAAGCACTCGCTGCGCTCGCGGGGCCGGCTCTAGCCTGCGTCGGTGACATCGTGTCACCGACGCTGCTGGAAAGGCTCACGGCACGAGCTGCTTCAAGCGCAGTGCCAATTCCAGTTTGGACACGCGTTAGTCGTAGCGCTGCTTGCCACTGGCCGCATCGAGCCCGCGCAGCCACGCCAGCTTCTCGGCGATCTTCTTTTCGAGGCCGCGATCGACCGGATCGTAATAGCGGCGATCGCGAAGCTCGGGCGGGAAATAGTTCTCCCCGGCCGCATAGCCATTCGGCTCGTCGTGCGCGTAGCGGTATTCGGCGCCGAAACCGCTCTCCTTCATCAGTTTGGTCGGCGCGTTGCGCAGATGCAGCGGTACTTCATGGCTCGGCTGCGATTCGGCATCGGCGCGCGCGGCCTTGTAAGCGCCGTAGACCGCGTTGCTCTTCGCCGCGCAGGCCAGATAGACCACCGCCTGCGCGATCGCCAGCTCGCCCTCGGGGCTGCCGAGCCGCTCCTGCACGTCCCACGCGTTCAGGGCCAGCTGCAGCGCGCGCGGATCGGCGTTGCCGATGTCCTCGGTCGCCATTCGCACCACCCGGCGCGCGACATAGAGCGGGTCGCAGCCGCCGTCGAGCATACGCGCGTACCAGTACAGCGCGGCATCCGGCGCGCTGCCGCGCACCGCCTTGTGCAGCGCCGAGATCTGGTCGTAGAACAGGTCGCCGCCCTTGTCGAAACGGCGCACGCCGCCGCTCAGCACCTCTTTCAGAATGTCGTCGTCGACCGCGCTCTTGCCCTGCATATGGGCCATGTCGACGCTCAGTTCGAGCAGGTTCAGCGCGCGCCGCGCATCGCCATCGGCGGCCTGCGCCAGCCGCCGCAGCTGCGCCTCGTCGATGGCCGGCACATCGGCCACGCCGTCGAGCCCGCGCCGCAGCACGTCGAACAGCGCCTCCTCGCCGAGCGACTGCAGCCGGTAGACGCGCGTGCGAGACAACAGCGCGCTGTTCAGCTCGAACGACGGATTCTCGGTGGTAGCGCCGATGAAGATGACGGTGCCATCCTCGACGAACGGCAGAAACGCATCCTGCTGCGCCTTGTTGAAACGGTGCACCTCATCGACGAACAGGATCGTGCGGCGGCCGAACTGCGCCTGCTGCTTGGCCTCGTCAATCGCGGCGCGAATCTCCTTCACGCCCGAAAGCACCGCCGACACGCTGATGAAATGGGCATCGCACAACTGCGCGATCAGCTTCGCCAGCGAGGTCTTGCCGACGCCGGGCGGCCCCCACAGGATCATCGAGTGCAGCGCGCCGGCGTCGATCGCCTCGCGCAGCGGCTTGCCCGGCGCCAGCAGGTGCTGCTGCCCGCTGTACTGTTCCAGCCGCGTCGGTCGCATGCGCGCCGCCAGCGGCTGGTACGGCGCGGTGTCGCTGTCGAACAGGCCGCTCATGGCCGCTCTGTCGATCCGCTGCCGGTCTCGACGATGACGTCGACACCGGCCGGCGGCGTGAACTGAAAGCTGTTCGCAGTCAGAGTCGGGTTGACGTTCAGTGCGAAGAAACGGATCTCGGTGCGCTGGTCGAGGTTGTCGCGCAGCTGCAGCTCGCTGACGCCGCCGCCGGCAAACTTCAGCCGCAGCTCGCGGAACAGCGCCGCCTTGTTGCGCGGCACCAGCGTGAACAGCTCGCCGTCGCTCGACTGTTCCCAGGCGACCTCGTAGTGGCGGGCGATCCGGGCCATGTCGCCGCCGAGGATCAGCGCCGGCGTGTCGGCCAGCTCGCCGCTGAACGGCCGCTTCGTCGCCTGCTCCAGATCGGCGTCGTAGCGCCACAGCGTGACGCCGTCGGTGACGATCAGGTAGCTGAACGGCGAGGTCGTCTCCCAGCGCAGGCGGTCGGAGCGCTGCACCAGCATCGTCCCCTCGGAACTCTGCAGCGGCTCGCCGCTATCGTCGTAGACGGTCTGCGCGAAGTTGGCCTGCATCGCGCGCAGCGGGCCGAGGCGCTCGCCAAGACGCGCAAGTGCATCGGACTCGGCCGCGTGCAGCCACTGCAGTGGCGTTCCGATCAGCAGGATCAGAACCAGAAGACGGGAAAGGCGTTGCATGGGTTCAGTCTCGCGGCGGGGGTGGCGCCAGCACTTCGCGGCTGCCGTTGCTGCTCATTTCGGTGACGACGCCGGCCGCTTCCATCGACTCGATCAGGCGCGCGGCGCGGTTGTAGCCGATGCGCAGCTTGCGCTGCACGGCCGAGATCGAGGCGCGGCGGCTCTCGCAGACGAAACGCACCGCCTCGTCGTAGAGCGCGTCGTCCTCGCTGCCCTCGCCGCCTTCGCCACCACCGTCACCGCCGAGGCCGGGCACGCCGTCGTAGCCGTTGCCCTCCTCCAGCAGTCCGTCGATGTAGTCGGGCTGGCCACGCCGTTTCCAGTCAGCGACGGTGCGGTGCACCTCGTCGTCGGAGACGAAGGCGCCATGTACGCGCATCGGCAGGCCACTGCCGGGCGGCATGTAGAGCATGTCGCCGTGGCCGAGCAGCTGTTCGGCACCGCCTTGGTCGAGGATGGTGCGCGAGTCGATCCGCGACGACACCTGGAACGCGATACGGGTCGGAATGTTGGCCTTGATCAGACCGGTGATGACGTCGACCGACGGCCGCTGCGTGGCGAGGATCAGGTGGATGCCGGCGGCGCGCGCCTTTTGCGCGATGCGCGCGATGAGTTCTTCGACCTTCTTGCCGACGATCATCATCATGTCGGCGAACTCGTCGATGACGACGACGATGGTCGGCAGCTGCTGCAGCGGCGGCGCCTTCGCCACCGCCTCACCGGCCTGATAGTTTTCCTCGGGTTTGAAGAACGGGTCGAGGATCGGCTCGCCGGCGATCATCGCGTCGGCCACCTTGCGGTTGAAGCCGGCCAGGTTGCGCACGCCGAGCGCCGCCATCAATTTGTAGCGGCGCTCCATCTCGGCCACGCACCAGCGCAGGCCGGCAGCGGCGTCCTTCATGTCGGTGATGACCGGCGCCAGCAGGTGCGGAATGCCCTCGTAGACCGACAACTCCAGCATCTTCGGGTCGACCAGCAGCAGCCGCACCTCGGCCGGCGTCGCTTTGAACAGGATCGAGATCAGCATCGCGTTGACGCCGACCGACTTGCCCGAGCCGGTGGTGCCGGCCACCAGCAGGTGCGGCATCCTGGCGAGGTCGGCCACCACCGGTTCGCCGCTGATGTCGTGACCGAGCGCCAGCGTGATCGGCGATTTCGCCTCCTCGTAGGCGCGCGACGACAGCACCTCGCGGAAGTTGACCACTTCGCGATCCTCGTTGGGGATCTCGATGCCGATCACCGATTTGCCGGGAATGACCTCGACCACGCGCACGCTGATCACCGCCAGCGAGCGCGCCAGGTCCTTCGCCAGGTTGGTGATCTTGCTGGCCTTGGTGCCGGCCGCCGGCTGGATCTCGAAACGGGTGATGACCGGCCCCGGCAGCACCGCGACCACCTCGGCGCTGACACCGAAATCGGCCAGCTTCAGCTCCAGCAGCCGCGACATCGCCGTCAGCGTCTCGGTCGAATAGCCCTTCTTGTTGCCGTGATCGGCGGCGTCGAGCAGTTCCAGCGCCGGCAGCGGACCACCGGTCGGGCCGTCGAACAGCGTCTTCTGCCGCTCCTTCTCGACGCGCGGCACCGGCGCCGGTTTCGGCGGCGGCGGTGGCGGCTCGATCCGCGGCGGCGGCTTGACCTTATCGCGCGCGACCTGACGCGCCACCGTCTCCTGACGCTGGCGGATCTGCTCGCGGTCGCGGGACTCGCGCTGCTGCCGTTCGCGATGGCGCTGCAGCCACTCCTGCAGGCGATCGCCGGCGCTCAGGATCAGCTCGCCAAGCCGGTCCATCAGCCGCAGCCACGAGATATCGATGAATACGGTCAGACCGAACAGCAGAATCGCCAGCAGCACCAGCCGGCTGCCGATGCGCGAGAACGCCTCGAAGGCGGCGCCGCCGACCGCCTGCCCGAGCACGCCGCCGGGACCGAACGGCAGTGCTTCGCCGTCGCCGGAGAGACTGGCCAGCGCCGTGGCGGCGATCATCACCAGCGTCAGTCCGATCACCCGCACCGCGAATGCCGGCCAGTCGAACGGCTGCGCCTCGTGGCGCTCGCGATAGAGCACCCAGGCGCGGTAACCGAGCAGCAACGGGAACAGATAGGCCATGTAGCCGAACAACGACAGGAACACGTCGGCGGTCCACGCGCCGGCCGGGCCGCCGGCATTGTGGATGCGGCCACCATCGCCGGTGCGCGACCAGCCCGGATCGCCATGGTGATAGGTCAGCAGCGCCATCAGCAGATAGAGGCAGACCGCCACGAAGCCGATGAACGCCCCCTCGCGCAGCCGCAGCAGGCGCCGATTGGCGCCGCCGAACACCGGGGCGGACTGGCTTGGCTTGTTCAAACGGCACTCCACGGCTGCGGGGTCAGCAGCGAGCCATTCACGACCACGAACAGCCATGGCCATAAACAGCACTGCTGCGAACTCATTGGATAGTTCAATTGCTCATTCCAAAAGCGGGGCCATATTATCACCGGACCTGCCCAATCGGCAGAAACCGTTCCACCCGCCGTGTATCCGGCACCCGTTTTGCGAACCGTTTGGAGCTGCGGGGTTTCTCTCCGTTACACTGCGCGCCCTTCGCCGGTCTACTTCGGATTCCTCCATGAGCTCGACACAGCACCATCGCCTGATCATTCTCGGCTCCGGCCCCGCTGGCTACACCGCCGCCGTCTACGCCGCCCGCGCCAACCTGAACCCCGTCATCATCACCGGCCTGCAACAGGGCGGCCAGCTGACCACCACCACCGAAGTCGACAACTGGCCCGGCGACGATCAGGGTGTGCAGGGTCCCGACCTGATGGTGCGGATGCAGAAGCACGCCGAACGCTTCAACACCCGGATCATCTTCGACCACATCGAAGAGGCCGAGCTGCGCCAGCGCCCGTTCCGGCTGAAGGGCTCCGGCGGCGAGTACACCTGCGACGCGCTGATCATCGCCACCGGCGCCTCGGCGCAGTACCTCGGGCTGGCATCCGAGGAGGCGTTCATGGGCAAGGGCGTCAGCGCCTGCGCCACCTGTGACGGCTTCTTCTATCGCGGCCAGAAGGTTGCCGTCGTCGGCGGCGGCAACACCGCCGTCGAGGAGGCGCTCTACCTCGCCAACATCGCCGAGCACGTCACGCTGGTGCACCGCCGCGACACGCTGCGCGCCGAAAAGATCATGCAGGACAAGCTGTTCGCGCGTGAGAAGGAAGGCAAGATCCGTATCGTCTGGAACCACACCCTCGACGAAGTGCTCGGCGACGGCAGCGGCGTCACCGGCCTGCGTCTGGCCGGCACGAAGGATGGCGTCAAGCAGGAGATTCCGGTCGCCGGCGTCTTCATCGCCATCGGCCACAAGCCCAACACCGACATCTTCGCCGGCCAGCTGGCGATGAAGGATGGCTACCTGCAGATCCAGAGCGGCCTCGAAGGCAATGCCACGCAGACCTCGATCGCAGGCATCTTCGCCGCCGGCGACGTCGCCGACCACGTCTACCGCCAGGCGGTCACGTCGGCCGGCTTCGGCTGCATGGCCGCGCTCGACGCCGAGCGCTATCTCGACGACCTGAAGTAAGCGGATGCGGCTGCGCCGACGGATAAAGCTTCCCCAGCTCGACCCCGACGAGCTCTGGTTTCCGGACCCCGACTCGGCGCTCAGTGACCCCAACGGCCTGCTGGCGTTCGGCGGCGACCTCCGCCCCGAGCGGCTGCTGGCGGCCTACCGGCTCGGCATCTTTCCGTGGTACCAGGAGCCGCAGCCGATCCTGTGGTGGGCACCCGACCCGCGCGCCGTGCTCCCTCCCGACGCGGTCCACATCTCGCGCAGCCTGAAACGGCAACTGAAACGCGGCGGCTATACCGTCTCGATGGACAGTGCCTTCGATGCCGTCGTCGAGGGCTGCGCCACCGCCACGGCACAGCGCCCGGAAACCTGGATCACCCCCGCCATCCGCAACGCGTTCGGGACGATGCACCGGCTCGGCCACGCCCATTCGGTGGAGGTATGGGCCGATGGCGAGCTGGTCGGCGGACTTTACGGAATGGCGCTGGGGCGCGTATTTTTCGGCGAATCGATGTTCAGCCGGCGCGACGACGCCTCCAAGGTGGCACTGGTACATCTGTGCGGGCAGCTGCGGCGCTGGGATTTCGCGCTGATAGACTGCCAGGTCGGCAATGATCACACTTACGCCATGGGCGCCATCGACATCGATCGCTCGGCCTTCCGCCAGTTGCTGGCGACATCGATAGCGGCGGGAGGTAATGCGGGTGGGTCGCACTGGAAACTGGACTGGCATTGGCCGGGTGACGGTTAACGGGGTATCGCCGTGACGGTTCTCTCCAATCTCCGGGTTTTCGCCACCCATCCGCACGTCTGCAGCTATCTGCCCGATCAGCAGGCCACCACACTGTTCATCGATCCTGCCGCCCGCATCGACGCAATCGTCTACGACCAGCTGTCGGAGATGGGTTTTCGCCGCAGCGGCCCGCACCTCTACCGCCCGCACTGCACGCACTGCAACGCCTGCATTCCGGCCCGCGTCCCGGTGAACCGGTTCGTTCGCAACCGGCGGCAACGGCGCATCTGGGCGCGCAACCAGGATCTGCGCGTCGTCGATCTCGCGTCGATCGATGGCGATGAGTTCTACCGGCTCTATGCCCGCTATATCGAAGGGCGCCACCGCGACGGCGACATGTACCCGCCATCGCGCCAGCAGTTCGACTCGTTCCTGACCCGCGAATGGGACATCACCCGCTATTTCTGCTTCTACGACGGAGAACACCTGGTGGCGGTCGCGGTGGTCGATGTCATGCAGAACGGCCTCTCCGCCATCTACACCTTCTACGATCCCGACCTGTCGCAGCGCAGCCTCGGCGCCTTCGCCGTGCTGTGGCAGATCGAGCACGCCAGGACGCTGCAGCTGCCGCACGTCTACCTCGGCTACTGGATCAAGGAGTGCCGCAAGATGAGCTACAAGATCGACTACCGGCCGATCGAGCTGCTGATCAGCAACAAGTGGCTGACCGTCAACTGACCTGACTCCATGGCCCCACGGGTTGGCTATTGCCCGCCGCTTGGTGCAGAATGCGCGCAATTTTTGCGGGGGTGGCCCCAATTGGCCGCCACCCCCGCCAGCAGTTCCATCCACCGAGGTTGTTTTTGCATGTCGAAAGAAGACCAGATCGAAATGGAAGGTGAGGTCATCGATACCCTCCCCAACACCACCTTCCGCGTTCGCCTGGACAATGGTCACGTCGTCACCGCGCACATCTCCGGCAAAATGCGCAAGAACTACATCCGCATCCTGACCGGCGACAAGGTCAAGGTGGAACTGACGCCGTACGATCTGACCAAGGGCCGCATCACTTACCGCGCGCGCTGAGTTTTCATCTCAATGAAAAACGCCCGCTGTCGCGGGCGTTTTTGTTGGCGGCGGAAACAGCTGCTCAGGCCGGCTCCTCCACCTCGGTCTCCAGCGCCAGCTTCTCTCCTTCGAGCGAAACATGCACGGTGCCGCCGTGCTCCGCCAGCTCGCCGAACAGCACCATTTCCGCCAGCGGCTTCTTGATGTGCTCGTGGATGATCCGCGCCATCGGCCGCGCACCCATGTTGCGATCGTAGCCCTTCTCCACCAGCCACTGCCGCGCATCCTCGTCGACGACCAGATGCACGCGCTTGTCGTCCAGCTGGCTCTGCAACTCGACCAGGAACTTGTCGACGACGTTGAGCACCACCGACTCCGGCAACGGCTTGAAGGTGATGACCGCATCGAGGCGGTTGCGGAACTCCGGCGTGAACATGCGGTTGATCGCTTCGGTCGCGTCGGTGGTGTGATCCTGCACCGAGAAACCGATGCTGCGACGGCTGATGTTCTCGGCGCCGGCATTGGTGGTCATGATCAGGATGACGTTGCGGAAATCGGCCTTGCGACCGTTGTTGTCGGTCAGCGAACCGTGATCCATGACCTGCAACAGAAGATTGAACACCTCCGGATGCGCCTTCTCGATCTCATCGAGCAGCAGCACGCAATGCGGGTGCTTGGTGACGGCATCGGTCAGCAGGCCGCCCTGATCGAAACCGACATAACCGGGCGGTGCACCGATCAGGCGCGACACGGTGTGGCGCTCCATGTACTCCGACATGTCGAAGCGGATCAGTTCGAGGCCGAGAATCTTCGCCAGCTGGCGGCTGACCTCGGTCTTGCCGACGCCGGTCGGCCCGGCGAACAGGAAGGAGCCGATCGGCTTCTCGACCGGCTTCAGACCCGCGCGCGCCAGCTTCATCGACGTGGACAGCGCGGCGATGGCGTCGTCCTGCCCGAACACCACCATCCGCAGGTTATCTTCGAGCTTGGCCAGCTGCTCGCGATCGTCGCTGGAGACAGTCTTCGGTGGAATGCGCGCGATCTTGGCGACCACCGCCTCGATTTCACCCACGTTGATCGTCTTCTTGCGCTTGCTCGCCGACTGCAGTTGCTGGAAGGCACCTGCCTCGTCGATGACGTCGATCGCCTTGTCCGGCAGGAAACGATCGGTGATGTAGCGCGCCGACAGCTCGGCGGCCGCCTGCAGCGCCTTGTCGGTGTACTTCAGGCCGTGGTGCTCCTCGAAGCGGCTCTTCAGCCCTTTCAGGATTTGGTAGGTCTCGTCGACGCTCGGCTCCGGCACGTCGACCTTCTGGAAACGGCGGCTCAGCGCGCGATCCTTCTCGAAGATGCCGCGATACTCCTGGAAGGTGGTCGAGCCGATGCAGCGCATCTGCCCGGAGGTCAGCAGCGGCTTGAGCAGGTTCGACGCATCCATGACGCCGCCGGAAGCAGCGCCGGCGCCGATGATGGTGTGAATCTCGTCGATGAACAGGATCGCATTCGGCCGTTTCTTCAGTTCGGCCAGCAACCCCTTGAAACGCTTCTCGAAGTCGCCGCGGTATTTGGTGCCGGCCAGCAGCGAACCGAGGTCGAGCGAATAGACGATGCTCTGCTGCAGGATCTCCGGCACGGCGCCGTCGACGATCAGCTTCGCCAGCCCCTCGGCGATGGCGGTCTTGCCGACGCCGGACTCGCCGACCAGCAGCGGATTGTTCTTGCGGCGCCGGGTCAGGATCTGCGCCACCCGCTCGACTTCGTTGAGGCGACCGATCAGCGGGTCGATGCGACCGGCGCGGGCCTCCTCGTTGAGATTGGTCGCGTAGGCCTCCAGCGGGCTGCGCTCGCCATCGGCGCCCGGTGTCGACTCGTCGTCGGACTGCTCTCGCCCTTGGTCGCCACCGTGATCGGCGCTGTGATCGGAGACCTTGGAGATGCCGTGCGTGATGAAATTGACGACGTCGAGACGGGCAACGCTCTGCTGTTTCAGGAAATAGACCGCCTGACTCTCCTGCTCGCTGAAGATCGCGACCAGCACATTGGCGCCGGTGACCTCCTTCTTGCCCGACGACTGGACGTGAAAGACGGCGCGCTGCAGCACGCGCTGGAAGCCGAGCGTCGGCTGGGTCTCCCGGTTCGAGTCACCCTCGGGAATCAGCGGCGTGGTGGAGTCGACGAAATCGGTGAGGTCGGTGCGCAGCCGGTTCAGATCCGCGCCGCACGCGCGCAGCACCTTGGCGGCGACCTCATTGTCCAGCAGCGCCAGCAGCAGATGCTCGACCGTCATGAACTCATGACGCTTCGCACGTGCGCCTTTGAACGCCTGATTGAGCGTCACTTCAAGGTCTCTGCTGAGCATACTGCTACCTCATCGACAGGGTGGGTCAGCCTTCGGATGCCTCGATCTCGGCTAACAGGGGGTGCTGATGATCTCTCGCATATTGATTGACTTGAGCGGCCTTGGTTTCAGCGATGTCGCGGCTGAATACACCGCAAATGCCCTTGCCCTGAGTATGAACGGTCAACATCACCTGTGTCGCCCGCTCCCGGTTCATATGAAAAAAGACCTCGAGAACCTCAACCACAAATTCCATGGGGGTATAGTCGTCATTCAGGAGAACCACCTTGTAGAGCGGCGGAGGTTTCAGCGCAGGCTTGGCCTGCTCGACGACCAGCCCCACTCCGCCGGCGTTGTCCTCATCCGGCCCCATGGTCAATGTTAGCCGAGAAAAATCGGTGTGCAGCATAAGAAGGAACGACTCTTAGATAACCACTGTATGACGCGATCGGCCGAAAAATACCGAGCCGGCATCATATCGCCACAGCGCCTGCGACGGCCACCGATCCCCCTCTTGACTATTGATCAAAAACTGATAAAAGAGATCGAGTTTTGACCAGCGCGCCGGTCAAGCCCGCTGATCGGAACGACACAAGAATAATGGTTCACCAGAAGTAGCTCCTGGGGGAGCGCAGCGAAAGGATCGTTGCTATGCAGACCGGCACCGTCAAATGGTTCAATAACACCAAAGGCTACGGCTTCATTCTTCCGGACAACGGCGAGGGCGATATCTTCGCGCACTACTCCGCCATCGACATGGACGGTTACAAAACGCTGAAGGCGGGGCAGACCGTCAGCTTCGAAGCCGAAGCGGGGCCGAAAGGGTTGCACGCCAAGTGCATCCGGGCGGTCGATGGCGACCCGCTCGACGACGCCGAGGGGCTTGCGGCAATCCCGATGGCCGCCAGCATGCCCTGAGGGGCATCGTCCCCGTCCCATACCCGAGGCCCGCTCCAGCGACAGGCCTGCGGCCCGACGCGGCATCGCTGCATGTCGCGGCGGTGCCACGATGTCGATCGCGGGCAGTGCCCCGCCTCCCAAAGACACCCGTTTTCAATTCGTTTCCGCATCCAGATCAATGTGGCGCAAGGGCCACGCCCACCCGACTCCGCCTCAAACATGCTACGATCCGGCTCCGTCGAAGGGATGCCGGGAGTATCGACGGCTCATAGGCTGGCAGTGTCAACCGACGAGCAGCAGCGATTTTCCCTTTCGGCCGGATTGCGTTGTCACGCATGGCAGAGTCACGCATAGCAAACGCCACAGCCGCCAGGGTCGACCTGCGGATCCGCGCCAACGGCAGTCCCCCTCTTCTTTCCTGATTTCAGGGAGCACCCCTCGGGCGCCCTGCCCCGGACGGGTGTGACCTGTCTTGCCACCGCACGGTATTACGGGGTTAACACGAAACATGACCAAACCAACGTCGACCATCATTTACACCGAGACGGATGAAGCGCCGGCTCTGGCCACCTACTCTCTGCTGCCGATCGTCCAGGCCTTCACCGCACCGTCGGGCATCGCCATCGAAACCCGCGACATCTCCCTGGCCGGCCGCATCATCTCCCTGTTCCCCGAATACCTGACCGAACAGCAACGCATCTCCGACCACCTCGCCGAACTCGGCGACATCGCCAAGACCCCCGAAGCCAACATCGTCAAGCTGCCGAATATCAGCGCTTCGATTCCGCAGCTGAAGGCCGCCATCAAGGAGCTGCAGGCGCAGGGCTACAAACTGCCGGACTACCCGGAGAGCCCGGCCAGCGACGAGGAGAAATCGGTCAAGGCGCGCTACGACAAGGTCAAGGGCAGCGCCGTCAACCCGGTGCTGCGCGAGGGCAACTCCGACCGCCGCGCGCCGCTGTCGGTGAAGAACTACGCGAAAAAGCATCCGCACAGAATGGGCGCCTGGAGCAAGGACTCGAAAACCCGCGTCACTCACATGAATGGCGGCGACTTTTACGGCAGCGAGAAATCGGCGCTGGTCGCGGCCGCCGGCAACGTCCGGATCGAGCTGGTCGGCAGCGATGGCAGCGTCAAGGTTCTGAAGGAGAAGACCGCGGTTCAGGCCAGCGAGATCATCGATGCCGCCGTGATGAGCAAGAAGGCGCTGTGCAGCTTCATCGAGCAGACCATCGATGAGGTCAACGGCAGCGGCGTGCTGCTGTCGCTGCACCTGAAGGCGACGATGATGAAAGTCTCCGACCCGATCATGTTCGGCCACGTCGTCTCGGTCTTCTACGCCGACGCACTGAGCAAGCACGCCGACATCATCAGGGAGCTCGGCGTCGATCTGAACAACGGCATCGGCGACCTCTACGCCAAGATCAAGGCGCTGCCGGCCGGCAAACAGGCCGAGATCGAGGCCGACATCAAGGCGGTCTACGCCAAGCGTCCGCCGCTGGCGATGGTCAACTCCGACAAGGGCATCACCAACCTGCACGTGCCGAGCGACGTCATCGTCGACGCCTCGATGCCGGCGATGATCCGCGACTCCGGCAAGATGTGGAA
>CAZEVP010000052.1:0-23238 GCA_964515735.1 uncultured Verrucomicrobiaceae bacterium
ACTCGATGGCGTAGCCGGGGCGCGTGATGTGGGCGTTCCCGAAGCCCTTGATCGAACGCACCAGCGCCAGCTGGATGTCGAACGGCAGGCTGGTCGAAATGCCGTTCGGGTAGAGCTCGTGGGTGTCGAGCCCCTCCGGTTCGATGAACACCTGGTGCGACGACTTGTCGGCGAAGCGGTGGATCTTGTCCTCGACCGACGGACAGTAGCGCGGGCCAATGCCCTCGATGACGCCGGTGTACATCGGCGAGCGGTCGAGGCCGGAGCGGATGATGTCGTGCGTGCGCTCGTTGGTGTGGGTGATCCAGCAGCAGGTCTGGCGCGGGTGCTCGGCGGCAGATCCCATGAAGCTCATGACCGGGATCGGCGTATCGCCCCACTGCTGTTCGAGGCCGTCGAAGTCGACCGATCTGGCATCGATGCGCGGCGGCGTGCCGGTCTTGAGCCGGTCGACCCGCAGCGGCAGTTCGCGCAGCCGCTGCGCCAGCGCGATCGACGGCGGATCGCCGGCGCGACCGCCGCTGTGGTGGTCGAGACCGATGTGGATGCGGCCGCCGAGGAAGGTGCCGGTACAGAGCACCACCGCCTCGGCGCGAAAGCGGATGCCGGTCTGGGTGACGGCGCCGACCACGCGGTCGCCGTCGACGATCAGGTCGTCGACCGCTTGCTGGAAGATCTGCAGGTTTGGCTGGTTCTCGAGGATGGCGCGGATCGCGGCCTTGTACAGCACGCGGTCGGCCTGGGCGCGGGTGGCGCGCACCGCCGGCCCCTTGCGGCCGTTGAGGATGCGGAACTGGATGCCGCCGCGGTCGGTCGCCCGTGCCATCGCACCGCCGAGCGCGTCGACCTCCTTGACCAGATGGCTCTTGCCGATGCCGCCGATGGCCGGGTTGCACGACATCTGCCCCAGCGTCTCGACGTTGTGGGTCAGCAGCAGTGTGCGGCAGCCCATCCGCGCCGCGGCCAAGCAGGCCTCGGTGCCGGCGTGGCCGCCACCTATGACGATGACATCGAAACGATCCGGATAGTCCACGGCTCTCTCAGGCGTTGAATGCGGGTTGGCAAAGCGGGCGCGGATTATACGGCAGCGCCAGCCGCTAGAGAATGAAACTGTGTGAAAAGTGATCAGTTAAAAAAGAAGCTGTTTCAAAGAAAAGAGTTATTCATCTCTCTGGGTTGTATGTAGTTCTGTTTCTTTAACTACGTTTAGTGCCGCCAAAATCTGTGTGAAAGCCTGAAAATCCCTTTTTAAACAACGTATTGACCAGTAGATAAGCCGGTTGGAAAGCGGGCTGGAAAGGGGTGGACGACCACGGTATGGCGCTGTGGACAGTTTCACGAGATCGGGCCGGTCGCGGCGAAGATGACGAAAAGGCCGGGTTTGTCCACCGGTCGCTGGCGTTTCTCCACAACGGTTTCATCACTCTCCTGCTTCACCTGTTGCAACGATCGATACCAACTACAGCCCGCGCGGCAGCCAGCGGGCGATCTTCTCGCGCAGCAGCTGCAGCGTGACCGGCTTGCTCAGGTAGTCGCTCATGCCGGCGGCGAGGCAGCGCTCGCGGTCCTCGACCATCGCGTTGGCGGTCAGCGCGACGATCGGCAGCCGTGCGATGGTGCGGCTGGCGTGGCTGCGGATGGCGGCGGTGGCCTGATAACCGTCCATCTCCGGCATCTGGCAGTCCATCAGCACCAGATCGACCGGCTGGTGTTCGAGCAGCTCCAGCGCCTCGCGGCCGTTGGCGGTGGTGTGCACGGTGATGCCGAGCGTCTCCAGCATGCTGGCGACCACCATCAGGTTGACGACGTTGTCTTCGACCACCAGCACCCGGCCCTGCAGTAGCGGTGCCTGCTGTTCGGGCATCCGCGCCGGGCTGGTGGCGCGCCGCGCCGGCGCCTCCAGCCGCACGGTGAAGCGCGAACCGCGGTTCGGCGCGCTGTCGAGATCGACGCTGGCCGACATCAGCTCGCAGATCTTCTGCACGATGGCGAGCCCGAGGCCGGAGCCGCCGAAGCGGCGCATGGTCGAGCCGTCGGCTTGGCGGAAGGCGTGGAAGATCAGCTTCTGCTTGTCGGCCGGGATGCCGATGCCGGTGTCGGCGACGCAGATCTCCAGGTACATGTTGTCGTCGCCGCGCCAGCTGGCCTTGACCTCGAGCGTGACGCCGCCGGTGAAGGTGAACTTGATGGCATTGCCGATCAGATTGACGATCACCTGCCGCAACCGCGCCGGGTCGATCAGCAGCTGCACGCCGTCCAGCACCGGGTCGAGCTTCAGCTGCAGGTCGAGGTGTTTCTGTTTCGCGGCGATGCGGAACGACTCCTGCACCTGCCGCATCAGCCCGGCGACGTCGCTGTAGATCGGTTCGAGCTGCAGCAGGCCGCGCTCGATGCGGGAGAAGTCGAGGATGTCGTTGACCACCGTCAGCAGGTGCTGGGTCGAGTCGATGGCGACATTGACGTACTGCTGCTGCTGCGGTTGCAGGCTGGTGCTCTGCAGCAGCTCCAGCATGCCGAGCGCGCCGTTCATCGGCGTGCGCAGCTCGTGGCTCATCGTCGCCAGGAATTCGCTCTTGGCGCGGTTGGCCTGCTCGGCGCTGGCGCGCGCGTGATCGAGCTGTTCGAGGTTCTCCTGCAGTCGCTGCCGGCTCTTCTCCAGCGCGGCCGCCATGCCGTTGACCGAGCGCTGCAGCACGCCGATCTCGCCGGGACCATCCTCGGCGGCGCGCACGCCGAGATCGCCGCCGGCCAGCGCGACGGTGACGTCGGTCAGCCTGACCACCGGGCGCGCCAGCTTGCGGCCGAAGTACCAGACGATGGCGATGCCGAGCAGCAGCAGCGGCACGCCGACGATGACGCTGATGGTGACGGCGTCGTTGCGGTTGCTGACGATGCTGTCGCGCGACAGGAACAGTTCGACGCGGCCGATCACCCTGCCGCTGTCCGGTTCGACGCGGGCAGTGGCGCCGAGCAGCGCGTCGTCGACATTGATGGTGGTCAGGCGGATGTCGGCCTTGAAGCGGTCGGCGTGCGGTTGCGAGTCGGCGTGGCCGACGGCGGCCATCAGCTCGTTGCGCGCATCCCAGATGCGAATGCTGGCGACCAGCCCGACCGCGGTGCGCGACAGCAGGTCGCGCAGCTGCGCGCGGTTGCCGGTCAGCACGGCGAACTCGCTGGCGACGGCGAGCTGCTGCACCAGCAGTTCGCCGCGGTCCTTCTGCATTTTCTCCAGGTCGTCGAGTCGCGCCGACAACAGGAACAGAAAGATCGCAATGAACAGCAGCATCATCGGCATCAGGCTCAGCAGCAGGATGTGCTGAGCGATGCTGAGCTGGTGCAGGCGGCGTTTAACACCCATCCGAGCACTCCTGGCCGAGCTGGCGGTCGAGGTACCGCAGGCGTTCGGTCAATTCATCTTCATCGGGAATCTTCAGCCCCAGCGAGCTGGCCACCTGCTGGTTGACCGCCACGCGGAACACCTTCGGGTATTGCGGCGGCGGCAGGCGCCGCTCGCGCAGGAAGCGCAGCACCATGTCGGTCAGCTGGTTCAGGTATTCGTCGGAGGCGGTGTAGGCCGAGGCGAGGCTGCCGGCGTTGACGAACGGCCGGCTCGGGCCGATGACGACACGGCCGTGGCGATAGGTGGTCAGCAGCACGCTGCGGATGGTGTCGCGGTTGTAGAGCCGGTCGTCGTCGATGGCGATCAGCGCGCTGTGGTTGACCATCAGTTCGGAGATCGCGCGCGGCCAGTCGCTGCGGCCGCTGATGTCGACCGCGGTGATCGGCTGGCCGGCGTCGGTCAGCCGCCGCAGCTGCAGCGGTGGTCCGTCGCTGCCGTAGAGCAGCGCGAAGCGCGCCTGTTCCGGCAGCAGCAGTTCGGCCAGATGGAGCTGGCGTTCGAGCGGTTGGTCGCGGAACAGCGCGGAGAGCCGCTGCCGGTCGACGGCGATCGCCTTGAAGCGGCTGGCGCCGACATAGAAGCAGATCGTCGCCGGGTAGCGGTTGGCACTGGAACCGCTCCACGGCAGCAGCAGGTCGCCGATGGCGATGGCGAGATCGGCATCCATCGGCCGGCCGCTGTCGGCGCTGGTGATCTCGATCTGCAGGCCGGGGTCGTGCTGCTGCAGCGCGTAGCGGGCGGCGCGCGCGAGGTCGGTGTGGGTCGCGCTGTCCGGCGGCACGATGATGTCGATGCGGGCCGCGAACGCACTCATTGCGCACGCCAGCCACGCGGTCAGAAGCAGGGCAATCCGTTTCACGGCATCCATCTATCTGTAGCGTCCATCTATCCGCAATATCTGCCGGTTCATACGTCGGCTCATGCATCGGTCCACAGCGACGATCCGCGCGAGACGCAGCCGTTCAGAATCGAACGTCCATGGTGAACAGCAGCCGGCGCGGATCATCGTAACGATTGTCGTCGAACAGGTCGCCGATGTCGTGGTGATAGAGATGCTGCATCACGGCGCCGAGTTCGACCGTGGAGGTGCCGAGCGCAAGCGCCCTGGCGACGCGCAGGTCGAGCTGTTCGAACACATGGTTGTTGATGTTGTCGGCGCGGTAGTAGTGCGACGACAGGTTCCAGCCGCCGACCTGGTAGATGACCGAGGCGCTGCCGGAGTGGCGCGGCGTCAGCGCCTGTTCCGAGCGCTGGTTGGTGTTGCTCCGGATCAGTGCGTAGGTGGCGCGCAGCTGCAGCGCCGGTGTCGGCTGCAGCTTGATCTCGGTTTCATAGCCCTGCTGGTCGAGCCAGCCGTTGTTGGTCGGCAGGCCGGTGTTGAGGGTGATCTTGTTGCTGATCAGTTCATCGAGATAGTCGCGGAACCACTTGATGTCGATCTCGAGCCGGCGATCGAACCAGAGTCCGTAATAACCGGCCTCGAACGATTCGATCTCCTCTTCGTGCAGGCCGTCCGGCGCGCGTGTGTTGAGCTGGAAACGACCGCTGGTGGCGAGGTACGGGGTGCCGTCGGGGAAGCGCAGGTTGTGGCTGGTATAGGTCCAGTCGGCCTCGGTCTCCAGCAGATCCGGCGTGCGCACGGCGGTGGACCAGCTGGTGCGCAGCGTGTGGTTGTCGTTCGGCGCGAACAGCACGGCGACGCGCGGCGAGAAGTTCTCGTCCTGCGACGACTGGTACTCCTGCGAACCGCCGAGCGTCAGCGACCACTGCGGCAGGAAGCGGTATTCGGCGTTGGCGAACAGCTGCCAGGACTCGCGCCGCACCTCGCCGCCGTAGAAGGTTTCGGAGTTGGCCTCGGCGAATTTGGTGTGGATGCCGTAGACCAGTTTCCACGGCGCCTCGCCGACCACGGTGTGCTGCAGGTCGAGGTCGAAGCGCTGGTTCCAGCTGTTTTCGTTGGCATCGGCGCAGATCACGCGCAGGTCGCTGAAACCGAGGAACAGCGCCGGCATGCAGGTGAGCCAGCCGATGTTCTCGCGCTGGCGCGAGAAGTCGATCTGCCAGCCGATCGAATCGCTGCCGGAGAGGAAGTGTTCCGATTCGACCGAGAAGAAGTAGTCCTTGACGTGCTGATCGGGCGGCGTCGGCGAGGTCATTGGCGGCAGGCCGTGCACCAGCAGCTCGGGTTCGCGATAGTCGTCGAGATAGGTGCCGTTCTTGTAGCCGGCCGCCAGCTGCAGGTTCCAGCTGTGGTGCGGCGACAGCGCCAGACGGCCCTCGACGTGCTGCAGGTTCTTCGAGTCGCGCCGTTCGCGGCCATCCTTCTTGCGGTCGAAGCCGGCATCGCGGCGCGTGCCGGCGCTGATGCGGTAGCTGGCGTCGCCGGCGTTGCCGGCCATCGAGCCGTAGTAATCCTCGACCGATTCGCTGCCGTGGGTGGTTTTCAGCCGCAGCTGCGGGCTGTCGTCGGGGTGGCGGGTGATGATGTTGATGACGCCGAGAAAGGCGTTGGCGCCGTAGGCGGCGGTGTTGGGGCCGCGCACCACTTCGATCCGTTCGATGTCCTCGATCGCCAGCGGGATGTCGTTCCAGTCGATGGTGGCCAGCCCGGCCTGATAGACCGAGCGGCCGTCGACCAGTACCTGCATCCGGCGCGAGTCGCGGTAGCCGGTGCCGTGGTAGCTGACGGTGTAGTTCCAGCCGTCGCGGGCGGCGACGGCGGTGCCGGGCACGAAGCGGAACAGCTGCGCCAGTTCGCGCACGCCGGTGGATTCGATGAAGCGGCGGTCGAGCACGGTGACGCTGGCCGGCACCTCGGTGCGCGGCTGTTTCAGCCGAACCGGCGTCAGCACCATCGGCATGTCGGCGTCGAATTCGTCGGCCTGCGCGATGGCAGGCGGCAGCAGGGTCAGGCAGAGCAGGCCCGCAATCAGGCGAGGGTGGCTGGACATGGCGATGTCGAGACGTCTCCGGATCGTGGCGACGCGCGAGCTGGCGTCACCGCCGGCCATTGTGCACGCTGGAAACCGGGTGGAAAACAGGTGGTTGCGGCAAAGTGGCGGCGACGGATGCGCCGCACCGGCGCGGCGCGTTATTTGCCGATGCAGAAGCTGGAGAAGATGCGGCCGAGCAGCTCGTCCGGGCTGAACTGGCCGGTGATCTCGCCGAGCGCCTGCTGTGCCTGACGCAGATCCTCGGCCAGCAGTTCGCCGGCGCCGCGCTGCAGCAGCGCCCGTTCGCCGGCGTGCAGCAGATCGGCGGCACGCGCCAGTGCATCGAGATGGCGGCGCCGTGCCGAGAAGATGCCCTCGCTCTGCTGCTGGTAGCCGACGGAGCGCTTGAGGTGGTCGCGCAGCAGGTCGAGGCCGGCGCCGCTGCGGGCGCTGAGTGCGATGACGGTCGGCCGGTCACCGCCCGTCGCTGGTGTCAGCGCCACCGGCAGCCCCGACAGGTCGCATTTGTTCAGCAGCACCGTGACCGGCGCGCGGCCGAGCGCGACCGGTGCGTCGGCCGGCCACCAGCGCTGCGGATCGGGGTCGGTGCTGTGCGTGCTGTCGACCACCAGCAGGATGTGGTCGGCCCGTTCGATCTCGGTCCAGGCGCGCCGCACCCCTTCCCGCTCCACCTCGTCCGGCGTCTCGCGCAGGCCGGCGGTGTCGATGATGTGCAGCGGCAGGCCGTCGATCTGGATCTGTTCGCGCAGCACGTCGCGGGTGGTGCCGGCGATCGGCGTGACGATGGCGCGCTCCTGACCGGCCAGTGCGTTCAGCAGGCTCGACTTGCCGGCGTTCGGCAGACCGGCGATGACGACGGTGATGCCGTCGCGCAGCAATGCGCCCTGCCGCGCGCTGGCCTGCACTTCGGTCAGCCGTTGTTGCAGGTCGGCCAGCGCGGCGGCGATGCGGCCGTCGCCGAGGAAATCGATCTCCTCGTCGGGAAAGTCGATCGCCGCTTCGACGTAGATGCGCAGTTCGATCAGCGCGTCGACCAGCGCCTGCACGCGCTGGCTGAACTCGCCCGACAGCGAGCGCACGGCGCTGCGCGCCGCCTGTTCCGACGCGCTGTCGATCAGGTCGGCGATCGCCTCGGCCTGCGCCAGATCGATCTTGTCGTTGAGGAAGGCGCGCTCGGAGAACTCGCCGGGGCGAGCGGTGCGGGCGCCGAGGGCGATCACCTCGCGCAGCAGGCAGTCGAGGATGACCGGGCCGCCGTGGCCGTGCAGCTCCAGCACATCCTCGCCAGTGAACGAGTGCGGTGCCGGAAACCACAGCGCAAGACCCTGATCGAGGGTGTCGCCGTTGCCGTCGATGAACGCACCGTAGTGCGCCTGACGCGGCCGCAATGGCGCGCCGGCGGTGATCCGCCTGGCGATCGCCGCCGCCGCCGGACCGGAGACGCGCACGATGCCGACGCCGCCGCGACCGGGTGGCGTGGCGATGGCGGCGATGGTGTCGTTGTCGGGGGTCATGCTGGACATGGCGGGTGGCGATGCTAGCCGATGCCGGTCGCGGCGGCGAACGGCGATGGCGGATCGCCCGCCACCGCCGCGTCGACGGTCAGGCCGTGCGCTCGATGCGTTTGGTGATGATGTACTGCTGGACGATCGACAGCGAGTTGTTGACGACCCAGTAGAGCACGAGGCCGGCCGGGAACCACAGGAAGAAGATCGTGAAGATCACCGGCATCCACTGCATCACCTTGGCCTGCATCGGATCGGGCGGCGCCGGGTTCAGCTTCTGCTGCAGGAACATCGACAGGCCCATCAGCAGCGGCAGCACGAAGTACGGGTCCATCGCGGCGAGATCCTTGATCCACAGGATCCACGGCGCCTGCCGCAATTCGACGCTCTCCATCAACACCCAGTACAGCGCGAGGAACACCGGCATCTGCACCAGGATCGGCAGACAGCCGCCGAGCGGATTGATCTTCTCGGTCTTGTACAGCTTCATCATCTCTTCGGACTGTTTCTGGCGATCGTCCGGATGGCGCTCGCGGATCGCCAGCAGTTTCGGCTGCACCTTGCGCATGTTGGCCATCGAGTAATAGGCCTTGGCGTTGAGCCAGTAGAAGGCGGCCTTGACCATGATGGTCAGCACCACGATCGACCAGCCCCAGTTGCCGAGCAGGCCGTGGATGCGGGTCAGCAACCAGAACAGCGGCTGCGCGATCCACCACAGGATGCCGTAGTCGACCGACAGTTCGAGGCCGGATGAAATCTTCTCCAGCCGGTACTGATCCTTCGGGCCGGCGTAGAACTGCGCGCGCAGTTCGCCGCGACTGGCCGGCGCCACGTCGACGGCCGGCGACATGAAACGGATCAGGTGGTTGCCGCTGCTGTTGGTCAGCGTCTCGTAGCTGTAGGTCTGGCCGGCGGCCGGAATCCACGCCGACACGAAGTAGTGTTGCAGCATCGCGATCCAGCCATCCTGGCGCTGCATCTTCAGCGGGTTCTCGCCGAATTTCTTGAACGGCAGCTTCTCGAACAGCGTGTCCGGCGTCGTCGTCGCGGCGCCGAGGAACGGCTGGATGCTGAACATGTTGTTGCCGGCCGAACTCGGGTCGGGGCTGTTGTCGCGCTGCAGCTGGCCATACATCAGCCCCTGCCACGGCGCCGCGCTCTGGTTGTCGATCAGGTAGGCGACGTCGACCAGATAGTCGCCGCGGCGCAGCGTGAAGCGCTTGGTGACGACGACGCCCTGCTCGGTGCGGTGGCTGAGGTCAACGACCAGCTCGTCGGCGCCATCGACGAGCCGGAATTCACTGGCCGAGGCCTGCAGCAGCGCGCGGCCGCCGGGCTTGTCGATGCCGTCGCGACCGACCAGGCCGCTCTGCGCGAGGTAGGTGCGCTGGCCGTTGTCGAGCAGCACGAACGGCTCCGGGCGCTCGATGTCGGCCTTGTAGGCCGGCAGTGCGGCGAACACGATGTCGCCGTGGCGATCGATGTGCAGCTCCAGCACGTCGGTGTAGACGCGAACGACGGCCGGCGCGGTGGCGTTTGCCGGCACGGCCTCGGCGCTGGCGGGCACCTCGGCCGACGGCACGTCGGACGGATTCTGCTGCGACGGCGTGTCGCCCGGCAGGTCGGCGGCGGCCGGTGTCTGCTGCTGCGCGGTGTAGGCGGCCACGCTGGCGTTGGCGTTGTGGGGCTGCTGGAACTGGTTCCACTCCATCAACAGCATGTAGGAGAGCACGGCGATCGCGCCGATCAGCAGGTAGCGTTGGAAATCCATGGTCACGATTCCACTGGGTCGTGTGCGTGGGAGGGAGAGTCGCAGCAGCGCGGCGGCACCGGGTCGTAGCCGCCGGGGTGCCACGGGTGGCAGCGCAGCAGCCGGCGCAGGCCGAGCCAGCAGCCCGCCAGCGCACCGTGGGTACGGATCGCGTCGGCGGTGTATTGCGAGCAGCTGGGATGGAAACGGCAACGCGGACCCAGCAACGGGCTGAGGGTCCAGCGGTAGAGGGTGATCAGGGCGAGCAGCAGTCGGCTAAGCATCGGCAGGTCGGTCACCGTCTCGCAACGGATGTCGCTGATGTTTGCGCTGCAGCTGCTGCCAGAGTTGCGCCAGCAGCTGGAACAGCTCCTCGTTGTCGCGCTGATCCAGCGGGCCACGGGCCAGTACGACCAGGTCGAGTCCAGTGAACAGGCGCTGCTGCCGGAACGATTCGCGAATGACGCGTTTGATCCGGTTGCGCTGGTTGGCGCGACGGACGTGCTTCTTGGCGATCACCAGCCCGAGTCTGGCGACGGGGCTCTGATTGATGCGCGCCAGAATCAGCAGATCCTTGCTGGAGACTTTCAGTGTCGCCGTCTGAAAGACCTGCCGGAAATCGCGAGGTGTCAGCAGGCGCCGCTGTTTACCGAAGGAGAGATCGCTCTCCGCTGGAGGCTCGGACACGGCGGCGCAGCAACGGGCATTGCAATCAGACGACCAGGCGATGACGGCCCTTGGCACGACGGCGGGACAGCACTTTGCGGCCGTTGGCGGTTGCCATGCGGGCGCGGAAACCGTGCACACGCTTGCGTTTCAGATTGCTCGGTTGAAAGGTTCTTTTCATGGCGTCAGATCTCGTCGCGACCGGTTGTCAGCGGCCACCGAAAAGGCGGCCGGTAAAAAGACGGCGCATTCTAGAGAATAAGTGGGTGCGACGCAAACGCCCTGTACGAGCTCCCGACACCACCCCGTCGCGAATCGGCAGCGCCCTTATATAAGGAAGGAAGAGCGGCCGCTCCGGTTGCAACCGGTGTCGCTGCCCGTCTGGCACCGGATCAGGCGAACGGACACAGGCTGTACCGGGTTGTCCAAAACTTATCCACAGATAATCAGCATACATATACACAGACTGTTTCTGGCTTGTGATGAAAGTTTTCGGCTCCGCTCCATTTTAAATACAAGCATATGAATTTAAAGAAAATTAATCTTGGTTAACCGAGCCGCTCAATTGCCGCTCAAGTGTGGATAAGTGCGGGTCGGCAGAGTAGAATGCGCCCCTTCTGAGGTCGGATCGGGTATTCGGTTCGACAGTCGCCACGGCCCTGCCGGGTCGGTGGGCCATCTGTCACCACGATAAATAAAAGGGAGAGCATCAGTTGCCGGAGATAGCGTGGCAGAAATGCAGAGACTTCCTGCAGGATGAACTGCCCTCCCAGCAGTTCAACACCTGGATCCGCCCGCTGGAGGCCAGCGTCGACGGTGGCCGCCTGCGGCTGCTGGCGCCGAACCGCTTCATCAAGGACTGGGTCAGCGATCGCTTCCTGAACCGGATCCAGGAGCTGGTGGCCGAGATCGCACCGGAGCCGCTCGATGTCGTCGTCGACATCCGCGGGCGCGGGGCGGCAACGCCGCGGCGGCCGGTGGCGGTGGTCGCCACGGTCGAGCGCCCGGTCGCGACCACCCCGGTGCCGATGCCGACGCCGATGAGCGGTTCGCGCCAGGTCGAGGTCGAGGGCGGCATCAAGCACCAGAGCAACCTGACCGAGGGCTACACCTTCGACAGCTTCGTCGAGGGCAAATCGAACCAGCTGGCGCGCGCCGCCGCGCGCCAGGTCGCCGACAACCCCGGCGGCGCCTACAACCCGCTCTTCCTTTATGGCGGCGTCGGCCTCGGCAAGACCCACCTGATGCACGCGGTCGGCAACGCGCTGCTGAAGCGCAATCCCAACGCTCGCATCGTCTACCTGCACTCGGAGCGCTTCGTCGCCGACATGGTCAAGGCGCTGCAGCTGAACGCGATCAACGAGTTCAAGCGCTACTACCGCTCGGTCGACGCGTTGCTGATCGACGACATCCAGTTCTTCGCCAACAAGGAGCGCAGTCAGGAGGAGTTCTTCCACACCTTCAATGCGCTGCTCGAGGGCGGCCAGCAGATGATCCTGACCTGCGACCGCTACCCGAAGGAGATCAACGGCCTCGAGGAGCGGCTGAAGTCGCGTTTCGGCTGGGGGCTGACCGTCGCCGTGGAGCCACCGGAGCTGGAGACACGCGTCGCGATCCTGATGAAGAAGGCCGAGCAGGCCGGCATGGAGCTGCCGCCGGAGGCTGCCTTCTTCCTCGCTCAGCGCATCCGTTCCAACGTGCGCGAGCTCGAAGGGGCGCTGAAGCGGGTGATGGCGAGTGCTCACTTCACGGCGCGAGGCATCGACATTGCGCTGATCAAGGATTCGCTGAAGGATCTGCTGGCGCTGCAGGACAAGCAGGTCAGCCTCGACAATATCCAGCGTACCGTCGCCGAGTACTACAAGATCAAGCTGGCCGACCTGATGTCGAAGCGGCGCTCGCGCTCGGTGGCCCGTCCGCGCCAGGTGGCGATGGCGCTGGCCAAGGAGCTGACCAACCACAGCCTGCCCGAGATCGGCGACAGCTTCGGTGGCCGCGACCACACGACGGTGCTGCACGCCTGCCGCAAAATCAAGGAGATGCGCGATACCGATCACGATATCGCCGAGGATTACCAGAACCTGCTGCGCTCTCTTACCACCTGACCGGTCGCGTGGTAGATTGCACCCATTTTCCTGCTGATAACCACTCGATCGAACAAGGATTCCAATGAAATTCTCGATCCCGCGAGAGGCGTTGCTGAAGCCGCTGAACCTGGCCGCCGGTGTCGTCGAACGCCGCCAGACCCTGCCGATCCTCTCCAACGTGCTGCTGGTGCTGAACGGCCAGCGGCTGTCGATCACCGGTACCGACCTCGAGGTCGAGCTGGTCGGTCACGTCGACCTGGAACAGGCGCCGGCGTCGCAGGGCGAGATCACCGTTCCCGCCCGCAAGCTGGTCGATATCTGCAAGTCGCTGCCGGATGGCAGCCAGCTCGAATTCACGCTCGACGAGCAGCGGCTGGTGCTGCGCTCGGGCCGCAGCCGCTTCACGTTGTCGACGCTGCCGGCCAGCGACTACCCGAGCCTCGACGAGAAGCAGGGTGGCATCGAGCTGCAGCTGAAGCAGGGCGAGATCAAGAAGCTGATCGAGCGCACCAGCTTCGCGATGGCGCAGCAGGATGTCCGCTACTACCTGAACGGCATGCTGTGGGAGACCCGCGACAACCGGCTGCGCACCGTCGCCACCGATGGCCATCGGCTGGCGCTCTGCACGCTGCCGCAGGAGATTCCGGTCGGCGAGACGCTGCAGGTCATCCTGCCGCGCAAGGGTGTGATGGAGCTGAGCCGGCTACTGATGGACGAAGAGGGCGAGGTCGCCCTGACCATCGGCAGCAACCACTTCCGCGCCAACACCGGCGCCTTCCAGTTCACCTCGAAGCTGGTCGACGGCAAGTTTCCCGAGTACGAGCGCGTGCTGCCGCGCGGTACCACCAAGGTGATCCTCTCCGACCGCGAGGAGCTGAAACAGGCGCTGACCCGTGCCTCGATCCTCTCCAACGAGAAGTATCGCGGCGTCCGGCTGACGCTGACCGACGGCAACCTGAAGGTGCTGGCCAACAACCCGGAGCAGGAGGAGGCCGAGGAGGAGATTTCGGTCGACTACCAGGGCGAGGGGCTGGAGATCGGTTTCAACGTCTCCTACCTGCTCGACGTGCTTGGCGCGCTGCGCGATCGCAACGTCAAACTCAGCATGTCCGACGCCAACAGCAGCGCCCTGATGCAGGAAGCCGAGAGCGCCGATGCGCTCTATGTCGTCATGCCGATGCGGCTTTGATCGCGATCGACGGGGGCGCCGGCGACAGCGGCGCCCTCTCCTCCCCCGTTCCGCCCACCTCCGCCGCCTCCCCGGCTCCGATGATCAGCGGCATTCGCCGGCTCAAGGTCTCCGCCCTTCGCAACCTGTCCGCAGTCGCTCTCGACGAGCTCGGCCGGATCAACGTCTTTCACGGCGCCAACGGCTCCGGCAAGAGCTCGCTGCTGGAAGCCCTGCACCTGCTGTTGGCAGGCCGCTCGTTTCGCCATCACCAGACACGCCCGCTGATCCAGGATGGTGTCCCGGCCTGCGCCGTGTTCGGCGAGCATGTCGATGGGGCGGGCAATGTTCATCACACCGGTGTGCAGAAGACCCGGGATGGCCGGACGCTGGCCAAGCGCGATGGCGAGGCGCTGTCATCGCTGGCGGAGCTGGCCGACGCCCTGCCGGTGGTGGCGCTGCACGCCGACAGCTTCGAGCTGGTCACCGGTGGCCCGGCGCAGCGACGGCAGTTTCTGGATTGGCAATTGTTCCACGTGGAACATGGTTTCATGCCGGTCTGGCGCTCGGCCCAGCGCGCGCTGAGCCAACGCAACAGCTTGATCAGACATGGTAAAATCGACCCCGCTCAATTGACCATTTGGACGCGGGAGTATGCCCGTCACGGCGAGCAGATCGACCGTTGGCGGCATGCCCAGGTAGAGCTATTGGCTGAGCAGATGCAGCCGGTGCTGGACGCGCTCTATGGCGCCGAGGCACCCGCGATCGAGATCGCCTATCGCCGAGGCTGGCCGGAAGGGGTCGACCTCGAACAGGCGCTGAGCGGCGATGTCGAGCGCGAGCTGCGGATGGGACAGACGCTGTTCGGTCCGCATCGGGCCGATCTCCGGTTGATGGCCAACGGACGCGCGGCGGCGGATGTGCTGTCGCGCGGCCAGACCAAACTGCTGGTCGCGACGCTGCGACTGGCACAGATACGACGACTGGTGGCGAGCGAGCGCGACTGCGTATTGCTCGTCGACGATCTGGGCGCGGAGCTCGATCGTCAGCACCGCCACCGCTTCTGCCGGGAGCTGGCGGCACTGGGGCAGCAGCTGTTCGTCACCGTGATCGAACCGGAGGAGCTGGATCCGGAGTGGTTGCGGCTGGAAGATGCCCGAATGTTCCACGTGGAACATGGAACGATAACCGCGCCGGCGCCGGCGGCCGCGCCCCAGACACCGAACGGATGATCGAGTGCCGGCCCCTCCCCTGTCGGCCCCTCCCAATAACGAGGTTCCCATGAGCGACGAAAACACCTACGACTCCTCCAGCATCAAGGTTCTGAAAGGGCTGGATGCGGTGCGCAAGCGTCCCGGCATGTACATCGGCGATACCGATGACGGCACCGGCCTGCACCACATGGTGTTCGAGGTGGTCGACAACTCGATCGACGAGGCGCTGGCCGGCTACTGCTCGAAGATCGAGATCGTCATTCACCCGGATGAGTCGATCACCGTCACCGACAACGGTCGCGGTATTCCGGTCGACATGCACGAGGAAGGGGTGTCGGCAGCCGAGGTCATCATGACCGTGCTGCACGCCGGCGGTAAGTTCGACGACAACACCTACAAGGTCTCCGGTGGTCTGCACGGTGTCGGGGTCTCGGTTGTCAACGCGCTGTCCGAAGAGCTGGTGCTGACCATTCGTCGCAACGGCAAGGTACACGAGCAGATCTATCGCCACGGCGTTCCGCAGGCGCCGCTGGCCATCATCGGCGAGACCGAAGGGTCGGGCACCGAGATCCACTTCAAGCCCTCCTCGTCGACCTTCACCAACATCGAATTCCATTTCGAATACCTGGCCAAACGGCTGCGCGAGCTGGCGTTCCTGAACTCCGGCGTCCATATCGAGCTCTACGATGAGCGCTCCGGCAAGCGCGAGACCTACGCCTATCAGGGCGGCCTCTCCGCCTTCGTCGACTACCTGAACCAGAACAAGAACCCTCTGAACAAGGTGTTCCACTTCTCGGTGCAGAACGATGCGATTGGCGTCGAGGTGGCGATGCAGTGGAACGACTCGTTTCAGGAGAACGTCTTCTGCTACACCAACAACATCCCGCAACGCGACGGCGGCACCCACCTCGCCGGCTTCCGCGCCGCGCTGACCCGCTGCCTGAACACCTACATCGAGAAGGAGGGGATGGCCAAGAAGGAGAAGATCAGCACCACCGGCGACGATGCGCGCGAGGGTCTGACCGCGATCATCTCGGTCAAGGTGCCCGATCCGAAGTTCTCGTCGCAGACCAAGGACAAGCTGGTCTCCTCCGAGGTGAAAACGGCGGTCGAGCAGGCCATGGTCGAGCAGTTCGGCGACTATCTGCTTGAAAATCCGCAGGATTCCAAGAGCATCGTGCAGAAGATGATCGACGCCGCCCGCGCTCGCGAGGCGGCGCGCAAGGCGCGCGAGATGACCCGCCGCAAGGGCGCGCTCGACATCGCCGGCCTGCCCGGCAAGCTGGCCGACTGCCAGGAGAAGGACCCTGCCCTGTCCGAGCTCTATCTGGTCGAGGGCGACTCCGCCGGCGGCTCGGCCAAGCAGGGGCGCGACCGCCGCACCCAGGCGATCCTGCCGCTGAAGGGCAAGATCCTGAACGTCGAGAAGGCGCGTTTCGACAAGATGCTCTCCTCCGCCGAGGTCGGCACCATCGTCACCGCGCTCGGCTGCGGCATCGGCAAGGAGGAGTTCAACCCCGACAAGCTGCGCTACCACAGCATCATCATCATGACCGACGCCGACGTCGACGGCTCCCACATCCGCACGCTGCTGCTGACCTTCTTCTTCCGGCAGATGGCGCCGATCATCGAGCGTGGCCACGTCTACATCGCGCAGCCGCCGCTGTACAAGATCACCCGCGGCAAGCAGCACCAGTATCTGAAGGATGACGACGCGCTGGCGCAGTACCTGACCAACTCGGCACTGGAAGAGGCTGCGCTGCACGTCAATGCCGACGCCCCGCCGATCACCGGCCCGGCGCTGGAGCAGCTGGTGACCGAATACCGCGCCGTGATGGCTCGCATCCAGCGGCTGTCGAAGCTCTACCCCGACGTCATCATGGAGCAGATGGTCTACCTGCCGGCGCTGAGCGTTGCTGCCCTCGCCGACCGCGATCAGGTTGCCGCCTGGACCACCCAGCTCGATGCCCGCCTCGCCGTCATCGCGGCCGGCGACCGCGGCAGCCGCTTCGAAGCCAATGTCATCGAGGACACCGAGCGCCACCTGTTCCTGCCGCACATCGATATCACCGCTCATGGAGTGAGCGCCCACTATCGCTTCGGCCACGATTTCTTCGGCTCTGGCGACTACCAGCTGATCACGACGCTGGGCGCGCGGCTGAACGGCCTGCTCGAGGAGGGCGCCTACGTCCAGCGCGGCGAGCGGCGCCAGCCGGTCAGCCGTTTCGACGAGGCGCTGAGCTGGCTGATGGCGCAGGCCGAGCGCGGCTACACGATCCAGCGCTACAAGGGTCTCGGCGAGATGAACCCGGAGCAGCTGTGGGAGACGACGATGGACCCGGCCGTTCGCCGCATGTTGCGGGTGACGATCGAGGACGCCATCGCCGCCGACCAGATCTTCACCTGCCTGATGGGCGACAACGTCGAGCCGCGGCGCGAATTCATCGAGGAGAACGCGCTGCGGGTCGCCAACCTCGATGTCTGACGGCGCGGCCATGCCGCGCGTCACCGGCGACTCGACCGGCCTCGTCATTCCCGCCGATGGCGAGGCGCTGCGCACCGCCGGTGTGGACTTCCTGACCGAGGCCTTCCGCGCCTTCGGCTCGATCGATGGCCAGACCCGCGTCGCCCGCATCGTGCAGCAGCGGCCCTGCCCCGGTGGCAGCACCGGTCAGAAGCTGTTTCTGACGGTGGAATACGATCCGCCGGCGCCGCAGTTGCCGCGCGAGCTGTTCGTCAAATTCTCGCGCGACTTCAACGACCCGATCCGCGATCGCGGCCGCTTCGAGATGGCGTCGGAGGTTCGCTTCGCGGCGATCTCGCATCTGCCGGGTTTTCCGATCCATGTACCGACCGCCTGTTTCGCCGATTACCACGCCGCGTCCGGCACCGGGCTGATCATCACGCAGCGGATCGCGTTCGGTGCCGATGGCATCGAGCCGCAGCATCTGAAATGCCGCGACCACGAACTGGCCAACCCGCTCGACTACTACCGCACGCTGGTGTCGGCGCTGGCGCGGCTGGCGGCCGCGCACAAGTCCGGGCAGCTGGCGGCGGCGGTCGAGGAGCAGTTCCCGTTCGACGTCGAGGCGGCCGTCGCCAGCGATCCGATCCGTTTCGACGAGCGCCAGTTGCGCGAGCGGATCGCCGCGTTCGAGGCATTCGTCGCGGCGCATCCGCAGCTGTTTCCGGCGGCGATTCGTTCGCCGTCGCTGTTCGCCACGCTGGCGCGTGAGGTCGGGCAATTCCTGCAGCATGAGATGGCGATCAAGCGCTTCCTGCAGAGCGACGCCGACCTCATCGCGCTCTGTCACTGGAATGCCCACATCGACAACGCCTGGTTCTGGCGCGACGCGACCGGCGCGCTGCAGTGCGGGCTGATCGACTGGGGCCGGGTGCGGCAGATGAATGTCGCCTACGCGCTGTGGGGCTGTCTCAGCGGTGCCACGCTCGATGTCTGGAATCACCATCTGGATGAATTGCTGGCGCTGTTCGTCGACGAATTTCAGCGCCACGGTGGCCCGCGGCTCGATGTCGATGAGCTGCTGCAGCACCTGCAGCTCTATGTCGCGACGATGGGGCTGGCGTGGCTGCTCGAAGCGCCGGCCAGAATTCTCCATCGCCTGCCCGAGGTGGCCGCGGCCAGCGGACCGCACGATCCGCTCTTCCTGCGCAGCGACACCGCGCGCAATCAGCTGCACATCGCCACGGTGTTTCTGAATTTCTGGTTGCAGCGCGATTTCGGCGCGGCGCTCGAGCGGATGCTGCAGCGCAGCTGTTGAGCGTCAGAAGCGGGTTTGTCCGCTGCCCGGTATCCGCCCGTGCGTCTCGCTGGTGACGATGGCCGCCGTCGTCTGCAGCCGCGCGATGTAGCGCTCGATCTCTTCCCTTTCCAGATGGTGCGGCATACCGCTGAGCGACAGCTCCAGCGCGACGCTGCCGGTCGGCGAGAACACCGGCACCGAGATGTAGCTGACCCCTTCGCTGCCGATGTCGTCCAGGTTGAGCAGCTGGATCTCGCGCTCCGACAGTTCGCCGATCAACTGCTGCACCCGCGCCTGGTAGCCGTCGTCGTGTTGCCGGGGGATCGGCAGCATCGCGGTCTGGCGCAGTGCGCGCAGCGCCGGGCCGTTGGCGGCGATGGCGTAGCCGCGCGCGCGGATCGTGGAGAGCACCGTCTCCAGATAGCGGCGAACGCCGTCGCTGACCGCGGTCGGTGCCTTGGCGAGATAGGCCTCGAAGGTGGACCGGTCGGCCCAGGCGATGTGGCCGAGGCCGAGCGGCGGTACGAACGGCCGCCGCTCGCCGACCCGGTTCAGGCCGTCGTGCGTCTGTGGCGTCCCCTCCTTCGCCAGGAACAGCAGTTCGTCGTCGACGATCGCGGTGGCGATGCACTGTGCCTTCAGTTCATCGGTCAGCCGCGCCATCTCGCGGCGGGCGACGTCGATGCCGCGATGTTTTTCCAGCGCGGCATGGCCGATCGCCACCAGCGCGACGCCGAGCGAATAGGTCTTGTGCTTCGGGTGGCGCGACAGGTAGCGCGCCTCGGTCAGCGTCGACAGCACGCGATGGGCCGAGCCGTTGGAGAGCCCGAGATGCCCGGCCAGCTCGGACAGCGTGAACGATTCGGTCGGGTGGGCAGCGAGAAAGTTGATGACATCGATGACCCGGCCATTGGACCCGGAAGTGTCTGCCATGCGATGGACTCCCGGTACCGCGCGCAAAGCGATTGACAGGGTGAAGGATGAAGGCGAATATTTCCAATTCTGAACTATATCATTCCATATATGGAAAATCGAGATGAACGTTGAATCCCTGATCGCGGCAGCAAAGCAGCAGACCGGCCTCGGCAACTTCGGTGATGACAATATCTTCGACGGCCTGAATCGCCTGGTGGACTCCCTCAACCGCGAGGCCGATCTCTCGCCCCGTGGCCAGCAGATCGTTCAGGGCTCGCTGATCAACAACCTGAGCCTTCGCCTCAGGATCGAGGATTACCTGAGCAAGTATCCGGCGCTGCTGGAGCGCCCGGTCGAGAAGCCGCTGTTCGTGTTCGGGCTGCCGCGCACCGGTACCACGCTGGTGATCAACCTGCTCAGCGTCGACCCCGCCCGTCGCTGCTTCCTGCGCTGGGAGGCGTTCGATCCGGTACCGCCGCCGAAGCCGGAAGAGCTGCACGCCGGTCCCCGCTACCAGAAGATGCAGGACCAGACCCAGGCCTCGCTCAAGCTGATGCCGCACATCGCGGCGATTCACTACGAGGATGCCGACAGCTCCACCGAGTGCCAGTTCTCGATGACGCCGTCGTTCGTCTCGCAGGTGTACGATTCCCAGTACCACGTTCCCGGCTACCACCAGTGGTTCCTGCACGAGGCGGACTACCTGCCCGCGTTCCGCTTCCACAAGCGCTTCCTGCAGCTGCTGCAGGCGGAAGCCGGCGGCCGCTGGACGCTGAAGAACCCCTGGCATCCGCTCTACCTGGACGCGCTCACCACCGTCTACCCCGATGCCCAGCTGGTGATGACCCACCGCGACCCGGTGGATGTACTCGGTTCCGCCTGTTCGCTGCTGAAGGCCGTGCGCCCGATGTTCAGCGACAACGTCGATATGAACGCGATCGGCCGGTGTCTGCTGGAGACGTTTGACGTGATGATCGAGCGCACCATCGCCTACAAGGAGAAGCACGGCTGGGATTCGATCTACGACCTGCAGTACGCCGACATGATGCGCGACCCGATCGGCGAGATTAAGAAAATCTACGCCCACTTCGGCGAACCGTTCACGGCCGAGGCGGAAGCGGCGATGAACGCCTTCATGCAGAACAACCAGCAGGGCAAGCACGGCAAGCACACCTACGCACTGGAAGATTACGGCCTGACCCGCGAGCAGGTGCGCGCGCACTTCAAGGATTACACCGACCGTTTCGGGATTCCGGTCAAGGCGTGATCGCTGCCGGTCGCCATGACGAAAAAAGCCGCGAATTTCGCGGCTTTTTCGTCTTTGCAGTGAAACAACAGCTCAATCGATGAAGGCCTGCAGCAGCTTGCGGACGATCTTCAGCGACTGCCGCCCCGGCCACAGCGCCTCCGGATAGGAGAGCCGCGCCATCATGTTGCCGTTGGCGATCAGCGCCAGCGCGTCGGCCAGCAGGTCCGGCGTGCGCGCGCCGCTCTCCTTCGTCAGCTTGCGCAGGCGCCGCAGCGTCTCGGCCTTGCTGTCGTGGATGATCTTGCGCGCCGGGTGATCAGCGTCGCGCAATTCGACGGCGGCGTTCATGAAGGCGCAGCCGTGGCAGTCGTCGCCGTTCAGGATCTTTTCGACCTGCGCTTCGAACAGCGCCTCGATCTGGCGGCGCGGGTTGCCGGCGTACGGGGCGATGGTCGCCTCCCAGTGCGCGAAGAACTCGTCTGACTCCTTGCGCAGGTACTCGCTGATCAGATCGTCCTTCGACGGGAAGTTGCGGTAGAAGCTCATCTTGTTGGTGCCGGCTTCGCTGGCGATCGTGTCGACGCCGACGCTGCGAATGCCCTGCCGATAGAACAGATCGCAAGCGGTGTCGAAGATGCGGTCGCGCACGCGCGGTTTGGCGCATTCGCCGTCGCCGGGCTCGAACTTCGTGGCGGGCCTCGGCGCCGCGGGCTTGTCAGTTTTCGACATGGCAAAAAATTCTCTTGACCACGGCTGTTACTGCTGAGTAACCTCCGCCAAATGTTACTTACCGGTAACTAACGGGTCGCAGTGTAACACCGACGCCCGTCGGGTAAATACCGGTGAGTATTCATGCGATCGCACGGCGATCTCTATCCGCGCCCGGCGTGTCCGCGGTGCGGATGCCACGCCTTCCGCCGCTGCCCGATCGTTCGCAAGTGCCTTGATCAACACGCTTTTCTTGTTATCGCTGCGGCTCCGGCGAAGAGCGGTCCGCAGTATAGCCGACGTCGCATGGCCATTGGATGCGCCGCCGTCGGCCACCTCAGGGGGCAACCATGAACACGCGAAAACCGATGTCGCAGCCGGCCGCGGCCGAGCCGCGGGCCGCCGTCGTCCCGCCGTCGACGGCCATCGCCACACCCTATGTCTGGGGGCGGCTCCACGCGCTGGTGCTGGTCACCGGGCTGCTCTGCATCGCGCTCGGGCTGGCCGGCTGCAGCGATGGCAATTCGGCGACGGCGCCGGCCGCACCGGCGGCGGTGCCGGTGCGGGTCGCCACCGTCACCGAGCACGAGGTCACCGACTGGGACACCTTCACCGGCCGTTTCGAGGCGATCGACAGCGTCAGGCTGCGGCCGCGCGTCAGCGGTTACATCGAGTCGGTGCGATATCTCGAGGGTTCCGAGGTGAAGAAGGGCGACATCCTGTTCGTCATCGATCAGCGTCCCTATCGCGTGCGGCTGGAGCAGGCGCAGGCCGAGCTGGCGCGCGCCAGGGCGCAGAGCGATCTCGCCGGCATCGAGCTGGCGCGGGTGCAGAAGCTGCTGCGCACGCACGCCGTGTCGCAGGAGGAGTTCGACCGGCGCGCCAGCCAGAACAGCCAGTATCTGGCCGACCTGCAGGCGGCACAGGCGGCGGTCGACGCCGCCGCGCTCGATTTCGAATACACGAAGGTGACGGCGCCGATCGACGGCCGCGTTTCGCGCGCCGAGGTGACGGCGGGCAACTACGTCACCGCCGGCCAGACGGTGCTGACGTCGGTGGTTTCGCTCGATCCGATCCACGTCGTGTTCGAGGGCGACGAGCAGACCTTCCTGAAATACAACGAACTGGCCAAGCGCGGCGAGCGCCCCGATTCGAGCGACAGCGCCAACCAAGTAAACATCGGGCTGGCCAACGAGAGCGGTTTTCCACACGCGGCGACGATGAATTTCGTCGACAACGCGCTGAACCCGGAGACCGGCACCATCCGCATGCGCGCCGTGGTCCGCAACGACCAGCGCCTCTACACGCCGGGCATGCTGGCGCGCGTGCAGCTGCAGGGCAGCGGCCAGTACTCGGCGCCGGTGATCGACGAGAAGGCGATCGGCACCGATCAGGATCGCAAGTACGTGATGGTGGTCGGCGCCGACGGCACCGCCCGGTACCGCCAGATCGAGCCGGGCGGCGTGCACGCGCAGGGGCGCGTGGTGCGCAAGGGGCTGCGTGCCGGTGAGCGCATCATCGTCGGCGGCCTTCAGCGTGTGCGGCCGGGGATGCCGGTGACGGCGGAGCCGGAACCTGACAACGTCGCTCAGGCGCGGTGAGGCAGCGATGAAATTCACCCACTTCTTCATCGAGCGGCCGATCTTCGCCAGCGTGCTGTCGGTACTGCTGCTGATCGCCGGCGGCATCGCTGCGTTCCAGCTGCCGATCGCCGAATACCCGGAAGTCAGCCCGCCGACCATCGTCGTCACCGCGCAGTATCCCGGTGCCAACCCGCAGGTGATCGCCGACACCGTGTCGGCACCGCTGGAGCAGGAGATCACCGGCGTCGAGGACATGATCTACATGAACTCGCTGG
>CAZEVP010000053.1:0-22957 GCA_964515735.1 uncultured Verrucomicrobiaceae bacterium
CCGATGGTCAGCGCCAGGATGATGGTGCCGACGCGGCGCAGGAAGATCGACGCCCGCTCCCACAGCCCGATGGCGATGTCGCGCGGGTTCGGCAGCCGGTAGGAGGGCAGTTCCAGCAGCAGCGTGTGCTGCTCGCGCACGCGGTGCAGCCGTTTTATGACCCACGCCACCGTCACCGCGCTGACCACGGCGCCGGCGTAGAGGCCGAACAGCACCAGCCCCTGCAGGTTGAACAGACCGGCGATGGTTCGGTTCGGGATGAAGGCGGCGATCAGCAGCGCGTAGACCGGCAGCCGCGCCGAGCAGGTCATCAGCGGCGTCACTAGAATCGTCACCAGCCGGTCGCGCTCGTCCTGGATCGTCCGTGTCGCCATGATCGCCGGGATGGCGCAGGCGAAGCCGGACAGCAGCGGGATGAACGAGCGCCCGCTGAGGCCGGCGCCGACCATGGCGCGGTCGAGCAGGTAGGCGGCGCGAGGCAGGTAGCCGGACTGCTCCAGCGCGAGGATGAACAGGAACAGAAACAGGATCTGCGGCAGGAAGATGACGACACCGCCGAGGCCGGCGATGACGCCGTCGACCAGCAGGCTTCTCAGCAGCCCGTCCGGCAGCGCCGCGCCGACCCACGCGCCGATGGCGCCGACGCCGGTATCGATGCCGTCCATGACCGGCGCCGCCCACGCGAACACCGCCTGAAACATCAGGAACATCACCGCCGCCAGGATCAGCGGCCCCCACAGCGGGTGCAGTGCCCAGCGGTCGAGCGCGTCGTCGGTGCGCGCGGTGCGGTGCGGCACGCTGACCGCATCGGTGAGAATGCGGCGCACCTCGTCGTGCGGGTCGGGGGCACGCAGGTCGGGGCCGGCCAGCGTCGCCGCCGGCGCCGGTGGCAGCGGCGCGTCGAGCAGTTGCAACAGGGCGTCGGCGCCGTTGCGCCGCACCGCCACCGTCTCCGCCACCGGCACGCCGAGCGCGCGCTGCAGCCGGGCCACGTCGATGCGGATGCCGCGCCGCTGCGCCGCATCCATCATGTTCAGCACCACCACCATCGGCAGCCCGAGCTGGCGCAGTTCGAGGGCGAAGCGCAGATGCAGGCGCAGGTTGGTGGCGTCGAGCACGCAGATCAGCAGGTCGGGGCGCTGTTCGCCGGGGAAGCGGCCGAGGCAGACGTCGCGCGTGACCGCTTCGTCGAGGCTGGTGGCGGCGAGGCTGTAGGCGCCGGGCAGATCGAGAATGCGCAGGCTGCGGCCGGCCGGTGTGCGCAGCTGGCCTTCCTTGCGCTCGACGGTGACGCCGGCGTAGTTGGCCACCTTCTGGCGGCTGCCGGTCAGCTGGTTGAACAGCGCGGTCTTGCCGCAGTTGGGGTTGCCGACCAGCGCGACGCGGGTGGCGAAGGTCGGTGTCGGTTCGGCGGTGGTCATCGGGGTTCCGGCACGGGCGGGGTGCGCTCGTCGGCGCGGCTGACGATGATGCGCGCCGCCTCGGCGCGGCGCAGCGCGAAACGGGTGAAGCCGATCTGCACCACCAGCGGGCCGCCGAACGGGTCGCGGGCGACGACGCGCACCGGTTCGTCGGCGACGAAGCCGAGGTCGCGCAGGCGGCTGGCGACGAGGTCGTCATCGCTCTGCGGCTCGACCGTGACGATCACCGCGTCGACCCCTTTCGGCAGTTCGTTCAGGCGCATCGGTTCTGCGTCCGGCAGCGGGGCGGTCACAGTGGCGGCTCGGTGGCGTTCAGGTCGCGGCCGACGCGCGCCAGCAGCATCACCGGCAGCAGGCCGGCGGCGACGATGATCAGCGCGGCGATGGCGCCCTCTTCGTAGGTGCCGCGGGCGGCCTCGGCGTAGAGCGTGGTCGCCAGTGTCTCCAGGTTCAGCGGCCGCAGCAGCAGCGTTGCCGGCAGCTCCTTCATGCAGTCGACGAACACCAGCAGCGCGCCGGCGGCCAGCGCCGGCCGGATCAGCGGCAGGTGCACCTGCCGCAGCACGGCGCCGGGGCTGCGACCGAGGGTGCGCGCGGCGTGGTCCAGTGACGGCGCGACACGGCCGAGGCCCGCCTCGATGTTGCCGGCGGAGACGGCGAGGAAGCGCGCGGCGTAGGCGTAGATCAGCGCCGCGCCGGAGCCGAGCAGCAGCAGGCCGCTGCCGATGCCGACCGCCTCCAGCGCATCGGCGAGCCAGCCGTCGAGCGGGCCGACCACCAGCAGCAGGCCGATCGCCAGCACGGTGCCGGGCACCGCGTAGCCGAGGCTGGCGCCGCGCTCGATGCCGCGCGACAGCGCACCCGGCCGCAGCCGCGCCGCCCACGCCACGATCAGCCCCAGCAGCAGCGTTGTCAGCGTGGCGACGGCGGCCAGCCAGACGGTGTTCCAGGTCGCTTGCAGCAGCGTCTCCGGAAAGCCGGCGAAGCGCAGCCGGCGGATCGACTGGTCGACCAGATAGGCGGCCGGCAGCACGAAGCCGAGCAGCACCGGCAGCGCGCCCAGCAGCAGCGCCACCAGCGCGCGCCAGCCGCGCAGCCGCTGCGGCGTCATCCGCCGTGCCCGCTGCGCCGCCACTGTGTAGCGCTGGCGGCGGCGGCCGGCGCGCTCGAGCAGCAGCAGCGCCACCACGAACAGCAGCAGCGCGATGGCGATCTGGGCGGCGCCGGCGAGGTCGGAGCGGTTGACCCAGGTCGAGTAGATCGAGATGGTCAGCGTGCGCACGCCGAGGAATTCGGAGGCGCCGATGTCGTTGATCGTCTCCATCAGCGCCAGGCTGGCGCCGACCGCCAGTGCCGGCCGCGCCAGCGGCAGCGCCACGCGCAGGAAGATGCCGTGGCGGCTCTGGCCGAGCGTACGCGCCGCCTCCAGCAGGCTGGCCGACTGCATCAGGAACATCGCCCGTACGCTCAGGTAGACGTACGGGTAGAGCACGAAGCCGAGCAGCAGCACGCAGCCGCCGAGCGAGCGCACCTCCGGTAGCCGCAGGTCGCGCGGGTTGTCGATGGCGAGCAGCGTCCGCAGCGCGGTCTGGATCGGCCCGATCGGGTGCAGCAGGTCCATGTAGGCGTAGGCGACGATGTAGGTCGGCACCGCCAGCGGCAGCAGCAGCGCCCAGTCGAGCACGGCGCGGCCGCGGAAGTCGTAGGCGGTCACCAGCCAGGCGGCGCCGGTGCCGATGGCGATCACCAGCGCGCCGACGCCGGTCAGCAGCACCAGCGTATCGATGACGGTCGGCGGCAGCACGTAGCGCAGCAGGTGCGGCCACAGCTCGGCGTTGTCGCCGCCGAGCGCGGTGAACAGCAGCAGCCCCAGTGGCAGAAGAACCAGCAGCGCGATCAGGCCGGCGCCGATCTGCCAGCCGCGACCGTCGGCGCGCGGGCGGGCCGGCGTCGATGCGGTGGCGGGCAGGGCGGGCGCGGCGGCGTCGGTCATGTCGACGAGGTCAGTTGTCGAAGCCGACGCGCTCGGCCAGCAGGCTGGCGGCCTTGCGGTATCTGGCGATGTCGGTCAGCGACACGCTGTCCGGCGTCAGCGCACCGAAGCCGGCGATGATCGGGTCGGCCGTGACGCCGGCCTTGACCGGGTATTCGAAGTCGACCTGCGCGTAGATCTTCTGCGCCTCGTCGGAGACCAGGTATTCGAGCAGCTGCTGCGCCTGCGCGCGGTTCGGCGCGTGTCTGGCGATGGCGGCGCCGGAGACGTTGACGTGGGTGCCGCCGTTCTCGAAGGTCGGCAACACGACGCGGATCGCCTCGCCCCACTTCTTCTGGTCGGGACCGCCGTCGCCGCTGAGCATGCGGCCGACGTAATAGGAGTTGCCGACGCCGATGTCGCAGATCTGGCCGAGGATGTCGCGCGCCACCTCGCGATCGCCGCCGCCCGGCTTGCGGCCGAGGTTGGCCTTGACCGCGCGCAGCCATTTCTCTGCCGCGGCCTCGCCGTGGTGGGCGATGTAGGCGGCGATCAGCGCGGTGTTGTACGGATGCAGGCCGGAGCGGATGCAGATGCGGCCCTGCCACTGCGGGTCGGCCAAATCCTCGTAGTGGAACTGCGTCAGCTCGACCCGATCCTTCGATGCGTACAGCAGCCGCGCCCGCAGCGACAGCGCGAACCAGCGGCCGTCGGCGTCGCGCAGCTGCGGCGGAATTGCCGCCTCCAGCACCGGCGAGCGCAGCGGCAGCACCAGCTCCTTGTCGACCAGATCGGTCAGGTTGCCGAAGTCGACCGCCATCAGCACGTCGGCCGGCGAGCGTCTGCCCTCGGCGGCGACGCGCTCGGCCAGCCCGTCCTTGACGAACACGGTGTTGACCTTGATGCCGCTCGACTGCGTGAACGCCTTCAGCAGCGGCTGGATCAGCCCCGGCTCGCGCGTGGTGTAGAGGTTGACCTCGGCGGCGCTGGTGGCGAGCGGCGTCAGCAACAGGGCGGCGAGCAGCAGCAGGGGACGGCGCAGGTTGGGCAGTGACATGGTCGGTCTCTCGTGTCGGTGTCGTCGGGAGCGGGGGAGGGCCGGGGTGTCAGCCGCCGGCCGGGAAGATCAGTGCGCGTTCGCGCTGCGGCACCAGCCAGACCGTGGCGCCGGCCTCGGCGCCGGCGGCTTCCGGCAGCTGCAGCAGCAGCGGTGTGGCGATGCCGTCGACCGCCACCCGCAGCTCCGCGCCGCTGCCGAGGTAGGTGCGCTGCAGCACGCGGCCGGGGGTGCCGTCAGCGGGAGCGCCGAGACGGATGTGCTGCGGCCGCAGGTGGACGTCGACTTCGGCGCCGCTCGGGGCGGTGCCGGGGAAGCGCCCCAGCGGCGTGTCGATGCCGCCGTCAATGGCCCGGCCCGGCAGCGTGTTGAGGTCGGAGAAGTAGCGCGCGGCGAACAGCGAGGCCGGCCGTTCGTACAGCGCCGCCGGCGAGCCGCTCTGTTCGACGCGGCCGGCGTGCATCAGCACGATGCGGTCGGCGATGCGCAGCGCCTCTTCCGGGTCGTGGGTGACGACGACGGCGGTGGTGCCGGTTTCGCGCAGCAGTGCCATCGTCTGTTCGCGCACGCGGTCGCGCAGGCGGCGGTCGAGGTTGGAGAACGGTTCGTCCATCAGCAGCACGCGCGGCTCCGGCGCCAGTGCGCGCGCCAGCGCCACGCGCTGCTGCTCGCCGCCGGAGAGCTGGTGCGGGAAGTGCGCGGCGCGGTCGGCCAGCCCGACCCGCGCCAGCGCCTGCCGTGCGCGCTCGCGGCCGCCGTCGGCGTGGCGTCTGTCGCCTTTCAGGCCGAAGCGGACGTTGTCGAGCACGTCGAGGTGCGGGAACAGCGCGTAATCCTGGAACACCAGGCCGATGTGGCGCCGCTCCGGTGGCACGAACAGGCTGGAGTCGCTCAGCGTCTGGCCGTCCAGCAGCACACGGCCGGCGGCCGGCACTTCGAGGCCGGCGATCAGCCGCAGCAGCGTGGTCTTGCCGCAGCCGGAGTGGCCGAGCAGGCAGACCGTGTCGCCGGCGGCCGCGCTCCACGACACGCCGTCGACCGCCGCGCGCCCGCCGTAGATCTGGCGCAGGCCATCGACGGTCAGGGCGGCGGCCGCGCCGGTGGAGGTGGCGGGGGTGGTCAGCGAAACGGCGGAGGTCATCGGCGGCCTGTGTCGGTCTGGTTGGCGCGCGTCGAGCGGGTCGAGCGGCGCCGGTCGGGCAGGCGCGTATCGTAACTGATGCTGGTTCTCATTTGTGCCTGAGTCCGCGCTGATCAAGTCCCCTCTCCCTGACGGGAGAGGGGAGTACCCCGCTCAGACCTTGCGGAAATGGTTGTCCCAGGCGGTGGCGCCATCGCTGTCGAGCAGCGGCGACGGTGCGTGGCCGGGACCGCCGCGGACGATGGCGCCGAAACCATCGCTGAGCAGGAAACGGCCGGTGCCGGCCGGTGCCACGCCGCAGCCGTCGGGCCGTTCGGTGCTGCCGAGGAAGGCGCCGTCGGCGGCGCGCCAGTAACAGGTCAGGCCGCCGACCGGGCTGGAGGTGGCGATGACGTCGCCGCCGTCGTCGGCGCTGATCGAGCCGATGTAGCCGCGCAGCGCGTGCTGCACCGGGTCGGGAGCGGCGAACCATTCGAGCTGGCTGCCGCGCCGCTGTTCTTCGCCAAGGTTCTCGCCCGTGCTGCGTTTCTCTCCGTCGCCACGCTTGTGGCGCCCGACCAGCGCCGGTTTGTCCGACAGCGGGCCCGAGTACTGGCAGCCGAACCAGACCGTGCCGTCGCCGCCGAGCGCGAGGTGGCGGATCGACAGCTGGTGCAGTTGCGCCGGCGGCTCGTGCCGCTCCAGCAGGCGGCCGTCGGCGGCGTCGAGGTAGGCCAGCGACGGCCGCATGCTGTCGAGATTCAGCTCGCGCTTGCCGTAGTCCGGGTGGGTCAGGATGCCGCCGTTGGCGACGCACAGCGTCCTGCCATCCGGCATCGACAGGATTTCGTGCGGGCCGATACCGCCGCTGTCGAACTCGCCGAGCCGGCGCCAGCCGCCGCCGGGCGTGGCGTCGTAGATGCCGAGCACGCCGCGCTCGCCGTCGAAGTCGTTCTCGGTGGCGAACAGCCGGTTGCCATCGGCGGAGAAGCAGCCGTGGCCGAAGAAGTGGCGATCGGCCGGCAGCGCCAGCGGCTGCGGCGGCAGGTCGTCGTCGAGCCCGAACGCCAGCGCGAAGAAGCCGGGCTGGCGGCCGAATGCGACGGCGCGGCGGCCGGCGTGGTCGATGGCGAAGCTGTGGCCGCGATCGGGCAGCGCCACCACCTTCAGGTCGCGGCCGTCGGCGTCGAGCAGCACCGCCTCGAAGCGGCCGTCGCGCTGGCGCGCGGTGAGATATTGCGCCTGTGGTGATTCGTTAGATGAGGTGCTCGCTGCCAGCAGCGGTCGGCACAGCGTCAGCAGGCCAGCGTTTGCGGCCATGCGCAGCAGCTGGCGGCGCTGAAAGGAGCGCGAATCAGTCGCCATCGAGGGAGTTGAAGCCGAGGTTGATACCGAAACCGGGCGCCAGATATTCGACCACTACGGCCTGCATGTTCTTCAGCACCAGCGCGGCGTGGTGCAGCGCTTCGCGGTCGTCGCCGCCACCGACGGCCTGCTCGAACGGCTGCGTCACCGCGTCGAGATCGGCAATCGCGAAACGCCCCTCCGATTGCAGCGTGTCGTCGATCCAGCGCTCCGCTTCCGGCAGCTGTGCGGCGAGATTCGCGGCGCGGTAGAAATCGAGCAGCCCTCGCACGTTGGCTTTCAGTGAGCGCGTCGTCAGGTCGCTGCGCCACAGCGGCGCGCGGCGGCCGTTGGCTTTTTCCGCGCTGTCGCCGAGCGCCGGCAGCAGTTTCATGTCGCGGGTGAATTGCAGGCCGGTCGACAGCGTCTTGATCGTCTCGGTCGCCACTTCGCCGTGGCTGCGATAGAGCGAGCGCTGCTCCGACGGTGTGGCGAATTCGGCGGCGATGCCATTGTTGTCGCGCCACGCCGTCGCGACCTCGAGGCCGAGCTGGCGGACGTTGCCGGCGATGGCGACTGCGAGTGCGCAGCGGTATCTGCCGGCATCGTCGCCGCTGAACGTGGCGCCGCTGCCGTAGAGCAAAAATTCCAGCGCCGGCAGTCCTTGCACGGCGACGCTGCGGCCGCGCAGCGCTTGTGCGTCGAGCGCGCTTTCATCTTTGCTGGCCAGCAGTGCCTGTATCTGCCGCAACGTGACGCCGCGCGGGTCGGGGAAGAAGAAAATTCGCTCCAGCCGGTTCTGCTGCTGCAGTGGTCCGAAGCGCAGGAACTCGATGCCGGCCCACGCCTCGACGGTGGCGCCGAACTGTTTTTCCACCGCCGCGCGGCGCTGCGTGTCGGCCGGTTTTTCGCAATAGGTTTTCAGTGCCGTTTGCAGCACCTCGCCCTGCTGTGCGAAGCGCTGCGTTGCCGGCTGGATGTAGTCGCGCACGAGGCGCTGGCCGAGATCGGCCGGCAGTCTGGCGGCGTGTGCCGGCAGCGCGATCGTCAGGCAGCAGACGATTGACAGCAGCGCGCTGCGCAGCGGGCGGCGGCACGAAGCGATCGGAACAGGCATGGCGCTCCTCACAGCGATTCGATGAAGCGAAGCAGGTCGGCGCGCTGCGCCGGTGTCATGCCGACGACGCGGTCGCGTGCGTTCTGCGCTTCGCCGCCGTGCCACAGTATCGCCTCCAGCACGCTGCGGGCGCGGCCGTCGTGCAGGTAGGTGGCGCGCTCGTTGACGGTGGTGCTGAGGCCGATGCCCCACAGCGGCGGCGTGCGCCACTCGAGGCCTGTCGCCGCCCCTTCCGGGCGGTTGTCCGCCAGTCCGTCGCCCATGTCGTGCAACAGCAGATCGCTGTAGGGCCAGATCAGCTGGAAGCGCAGTTCCGGCAACCCGGCGTCGCGGCGGGTGACGAACTTCGGCGTGTGGCAGACGTGGCAGCGCGCCTCGTAGAACAGCTGCTTGCCGGCCAGCACGCGGGCATCGCCGCTATCGCGCCGCGCCGGCACCGCCAGATGCGACGAGTAGAAGGCGACGAAATCCATCAGCTCGCCCGGCACCTCCTCGGCGCCGAGTTTCGGCTGCGCGCCGTGCGGCTGTTTCAGGCACTCCTTCTGTGCCGGCGTGCAGTCGCCGTAGTGGGTCGGCAGCATCGGCGTCGACAGCCCCATGTCGCCGAAGAAGGCGTGCGCCCCCTGCTGCTTGACGGTCGGCTGGCCGGCCTTCCAGCCGAAGCGGCCGAGTGCCACCTGCCGGCGCTCGATGTCGTAGCTGTAGTTCGGCTTGCCGATGACGCCGTCGGGGTCGTCGCGACGGTTGGCGTTGGCGAGGATGTCGTCGTCGTGGATCGCCTCCAGCAGCCCGAGCCCGATCATCGGCTGCGCCAGACGCGGCGACAGCATCGCCTCCTTGTGCAGCGGGCCGTAGCCGAGGTCGGCGATGGTGTAGGTCGGCTGGCGCAGTGACACCGTCTCGCCGCCGTTCAGCTCGACCGGCACCTCCTGCCAGGCGATCTGCATCCGCCCCTCGGCGGCCAGCCCCGGCACGGCGAAGTTCTGCAGCTGGGTGCCGTAGACCGGCTCGGCGATGACCGCCTGCCGGTGCTCGGCGAGCTGGCGTCGCTCGTCGGCGTTGCGCGGCGGAATCGACAGCCGCAGGAACAGCGACACCGCCTCTTCGCCGGCTTCCGGCACCACGCCGCGGCCATCCTTCAGGTGGCAGCCCTGGCAGGAGCGGGCGTTGAACAGCGGGCCGAGGCCGTCGGAGGCCTGCGTCGACGACGGCGCCGACACCCAGTCCTTGCGGAACAGGCCGTTGCCGATCTGGAAGCGCTGGCGCCCCTCGAACGAGATGTTGGCGGACGGGTGCGAAAAGATGTCGCGGTTGATCGCTTTGTCGCGCACCGTCGCGGCGCCGCCCGGCAGCGGCTCGAACTGCTCCGGCTTGCTGAAGTCGCCGGTCGGCGCGGTGATGCGGCGCACGCGCTCGCGATCCTTGTCGTTCAGATCGCTGCGGGTGACGGCATCGACGACGGGTGCGGCCGGCAACTGGCCGGGCAGTCCCAGTGCGGTCAGCAGTGTCAGGGCCGAAAGGCGGCGGGCGGCGGGGGATAAATGGCGCAGAAGCAAGGCGACCTCGGCTGGCGACGTTTTTGGCGGCGCCATGTTGCCACGCCGCAGCGGCGGGTGCCGCTGCGGTGGATCAGCGTTTACTCGAAAACGGCATCCGGGTTGTCGAGGCTGTCCGAGCCCTCGATGGCGATGGCGCCGAGGCCCAGCGCCGTCACCACGCGCTCGATCGAGCGCGTCTGTTCGACCAGCCGGTCGATGACGGCCTGCACCACGGCGTTACCTTCCGCGTTGCCCTCGCCGATCATCTGGTCGTAGGCCTCGACCGTCTCGGCGCGTTTCTTCATCGTTGCCATCGCCGCCAGCGTGGCGTCGAGTCTGGCGCGCATCTCGGTGTCGAGCGCCGGGTTCTTCGCCCGCACCAGATCCGACAGCGACGGCCCCTGTACCACCTTGCCGTCGACGCGCGCGTAGCTGCCCAGATAGACGTTGCGCATGCCGACCTGATCGTAATAGTGTGAGTTGTGGGTGTTGTCGGCGAAGCAGTCGTGCTCCTCCTCCGGGTCGTGCAGCATCAGGCCGAGCTTCATCCGCTCGCCGGCCAGCTCGCCGTAGGAGAGGCTGCCGAGGCCGGTCAGCATCGCGGAGAGGCCGCTGCTGGCGCCTTCCGCCGTCAGCGCGGCGCGGGCGGTGCCGTCCGGCTGCCAGTTGCCGACCATCTCGCGCAGGTCGTCGAGCAGCAGCATCGACGCCGCCTTCAGGAAGTCGATGCGGCGCTGGCAGTTGCCACCGGTGCAGTTCTTTACGTCGAAGTCGGTGGCCGGGCGCTTGCCGGCGCCGGGACCGGTGCCGTTCAGATCCTGCCCCCACAGCAGGAATTCGATGGCGTGGTAGCCGCTGCCGACGTTGGCCTCGATGCCGCCGATCTCGTGCAGCGTTTTCGACAGCAGTTCCGGCGTGATCTGGCTGGCGTCGATGGTGCGGCCGCCGATCTTCACCACCGGGTTGGCGATGATGTTGGCGGCGTAGAAGGCGTTGGCGTCGGACTCGGTGCCGTAGCTGGCGTCGACGTAGTCGATCAGCCCCTCGTCCAGCGGCCACGCGTTAACGCGCCCTTCCCACTCGTCGACGATCGGGTTACCGAAGCGGTAGGCCTCGGTCTGCATGTACGGCACGCGCGCGGCCAGCCAGGCCTCGCGGGCGGCGCCGAGGGTGGCCTCGGACGGCTTGGCGGCGAGCGTGGCGATGGCGGCGTCGAGCTGGCGGGCGGTGGCCAGCGAATCCTCGTAGGCGGCCTGGGCGATGTCGGCGTAGGTCCGCAGCACGGCATCGGCCGTGACCGTTTTGTCGGCGGCCAGTGCCGGCAGTGGCGACAGGCAGAGCAGGCCGGCCGCGGTGATACCGAGCAGGCGAGAAAGCAGGGGGCTGGACATGGCGTTCTCCATCCGGGGGTGCCGGCGACGGGGCCGGTCGGGCGAGCGCGCAAGGTTACAGGTTTATCATCGATGATCAAATAAGAAGCGTTCTCATCGCTCCCGTGGCGGTGTCGTGACCGCTTCCGCCAGCCGTTGCAGGCAGCGCGGGCACCAGCAGCTGGCGGCGTCGTTCGGCACCGGCAGTGCGCGTGGCGCCGTCATGCACCAGCAGTCGGCGGCGGCCAGACCGACGGCGATGGCGCAGCCGTTCGCGGCGCCGCAGCCGGGGCAGCGGGCGGTGTCCGGCGCGGTGGAGGGAGTGTCGCTGGCGGGAGTTGGCACGGCGGAAACACGCGGAATCGACGGGTGGCCATTGTCGCTGAAAACGTGTCGCCGAAAACGCACCGCCGCCGCGTTGACGCTGCTTTCGGCGCGGCGCTAAGGTGGCCGGCCGCTGTCCCCCTCATGGGTGTTCCGGAGATGTAGAAGCCATGACCGGTGGAGACGATACCGACGACGAGCTGTTCCGCAGCGAGATGCAGGGGGTGCGCCGCCAGCGCACCGAGGAGCGCGTCGCCGTCAACCGTTCGCCGATATCGGCACTCGCCGCCGCCGCGCGCCGCGAGGCCGCCGTGCGCGACCCGGTGCGCGATCTCAATTTCCTGACGCTGTCAGACGTCGAGCTGCTCGACCCGTGGTACCCGCTCGAATTCCGCCGCGCCGGCGTGCAGATCGGCGTGTTCCGCAAGCTGAAGCAGGGCAGGTACGAGATGGAGGCGCGCCTCGATCTGCACCGGCTCACCGTCGAGCAGGCGCGGCAGGAGCTGTTCGCCTTCATTCGCGAGGCGGTCGCCTACGAATTGCGCAACGTCATGATCGTGCCCGGTCGCGGCACCCATTCACAGGCGCCGGAGGCGATCCTGAAAAGCTACGTCAACAAATGGCTGCCGGAGTTCGACGAGGTGCAGGCCTACTGCTCGGCGCAGCCGATGCACGGCGGCACCGGCGCGGTCTACGTGATGCTGCGCAAGGGCGAGCGCGACAAGCAGAAGAATCGCGAGCAGCTTCAGCGTGGGCGGACTGCCTAGTACCCAAATCTCAAAATCACTCGCTGCAAGAATGTGTGCATCGTGCTGGCAGCCCGTGTCGTGAGGCGTTTCAGCACCGGCACAAGTACATCCCTGTAACCTGCGTCGGAGACGTCCTGTCTCCGACGCTGCTGAAACGCCTCACGACACGAGCTGCTTCAAGCGCAGTGCCAACTTCGATTTTGAGATTGAGATCCAGCTCTTTTGGAAGGTCTTTACCGTGTCCGAAGAAATCATCATTCCCGGTTTCACTCCAACGCCCGCACTGATGGCATCACTCGGCGGTGGCCGGCTGTTTGCGTGGTCCAGCAACCCCGGCTGTGCCGAGGTCGAGTTCAACGCGCGCCGCGAGTTCTGCCATACCAACGGCACCATCGTGCAGGGCGGATTCATCACGGCGTGGATGGATCAGGCGATCGCCTTTGCGGCGATCGCGCACTCGGATGCAAAACAGATCGTCTTCACGCTCGACATCAGCGTGAAATTTCTGGAGCGCGTCGGTCCCGGCACGGTGATCGCGAAGGCGCGCGTGCTGCGCTGGGGCAAGCGCGCCGCCTTCTTCGAAACGGAGTTGTGTTCGCCCGAGGGAAAACGTTTGGCGATCGCCACCGCGACGGCGGTGCCGGCGCCGTACGCACCGGCTGCGGTCACGCCGGCGGTGTGATCAGCCAGTCGTTGAGACGCGTGCGGATCACGTCGGGAATCGGCTGGCTGCGGCCCTCGTTGAAGCAGACCAGCGTCACCTCGGCCACCGAGGTGCAGTGGCCATCCTGGAACAGTGCGCAGCCGAGCTGATACGACGCATTGCCGATGCGCAGGATGCCGATGGCGCCGGTGACCGTGCCGGGGTAGTGCATCTCGCGCAGGTAGCTGATTCGCACCTCGCCCACCACCATCTTGGTCCACTCCGCCAGCGCCTTGCTGCCGCCCTCGCGCGCCTGATGCGCGAAGCGCACGCGCAGCTCCTCATACAGCTGCGCGATGGCGACGTTGTTGATGTGGTCGTTGCGGTCGACATCGCCATAGCGGGTGACGATGTCGAAGGTGAACGGATAAGTGGAAAGTTGCTGGCGCCAGGGTTCGGGTTTCATCGCGTTCTATCGCTCCAGTATCGCCGCCACACCCATTCCCCCCGCCGTGCAGACCGACAGCAGCGCGCGCCCGCCGCCGCGCTGTTCGAGCTGCTGTGCCGCCGTCGCCAGTACGCGCGCGCCGGTGGCGGCGAACGGGTGGCCGACCGCGAGGCTCGATCCGAACGGGTTGATCTTCGCCGGGTCGATGCTGCCGAGCGCACCATTGAGGCCGAGCCGTTCGCGGCAGTAGCGCTCGTCCTCCCATGCCTTCAGCGTGCACAGCACCTGCGCGGCGAACGCCTCGTGAATTTCGTAGAGGTCGAAATCCTGCAGCGACAACCCCGTGCGTTGCAGCAGTTCGGCGACGGCGACGGTCGGCGCCATCAGCAGCCCTTCGTCGTTGACGAAATCGACGGCGGCGGCGCGGCCGAGCGTCAGGTAGCACTGCACCGGCAGGCCGCGCTCGCGCGCCCACTGTTCCGATGCCAGCAGCACCGATGCCGCGCCGTCGGTCAGCGGCGTGCTGTTGGCGGCGGTCAGCGTGCCGTTGGCGGCGAACGACGGTTTCAGTCTGGCGAGCTGCTCCGGCGTGCTGTCCGGGCGCAGGTTGTCGTCGCGGGTGACGCCGGCGAACGGCACCACCATGTCGTCGAAGAAACCGTGCTCCCACGCCTGCCACGCCTTGCGGTGCGAGTCGAGCGCCAGTGCATCCTGCGCCGCGCGCTCGATCCTCCACTCGCGTGCCATGCGCTCGCAGTGTTCGCCCATCGACAGCCCGGTGCGCGGCTCGGCGGCGCGCGGCGCCTGCGGCGCCAGCTCCTTCAGCGAGAAACCGCGCAACGTTTCCAGCCGGCTCTTCAGGTCGCGCGCCTTCGACAGTCTGGCCAGTCGCCGCGCGAAACGCTGCGTGAAGGTGATCGGCGCGTCCGACGCCGTGTCGCTGCCGGCGGCGATGGCGCAGTCGATCTGGCCGGTGGCGATCTTGGCCGCGCCGATCAGCGCCGCCTGCAGGCTGGTGGCGCAGGCCTGTTGCAGCGTGATCGCCGGCGACAGCGGCGACAGGTCGGTGCCGAGCACCGCTTCGCGCGCCAGGTTCCAGTCCTTCGAGTGCGTGGTGATGGCGCCGGCGGCGACCTCGTCGATCTTGGTGCCGGCGAGCTGGAAGCGGTTGCTGAGCCCCTGCAGTGCGGCGGTCAGCATGTCGAGGTTGGAGCTGTCGGCGTAGGAGCCGCCGGCGCGGCAGAACGGGATGCGCACGCCGCCGATGACGGCGACGCGTTGCAGTGCGTTATTCATGGGCGGCTCCCTGTGCGTCGTTGTTCTGCGGCATCTGTTCCGGGTGCTGGGACTGCTCCGGGCGTTGAGACAACTCCGGGTGTTGAGACAAGTAGTGCAGCGGCCCGCCGAGGTGCGGCGGGAAGCCGGTGCCGAAGATCATGCCGGCGTCGAGCAGGTCGGCATCGGCCACCAGCCCCTCGTCGAGCGCGTCGCGGCAGGTCAGCAGGTACGGCGTCATCAGCTCGCGCGCCAGCGCGTCGAGGTCGGCGCTGTCGCTGTGCGGCGGCTTCTGCGCCTTGCCCTCCTTCCACGCATAGAAGCCCTCGCCGCTCTTGCGGCCGAGACGGCCGGCGTCGATGTGGCGCTGCAGCTCGGCCAGCAGCTCCGGCCGGCTGTCGCCGTAGAGTGTCTTCAACACCGACCGCCCGACGTCGAGCCCGACCTGATCGGCCAGCTCCACCGGGCCGACCGGCATGCCGAATTTCTCGGCGGCGGCGTCGATCGTCTGCATCGGGTGGCCGGCGCGGTGCAGCTCCAGCGCGCGGCTCATGTAGGCGGCCAGCACGCGGTTGACGAGGAAGCCCGGCGAACTCTTCACCGGCAGCGGGAACTTGCCGAACGCGACGACAGCACCACTGCCGCGCCGGATTAGCGCCGGATCGGTCTGGCCGGGTTCGTAGACCACCTCGACCAGCGGCATCTGCGCCACCGGGTTGAAGAAGTGCAGGCCGATCAGCCGCTGCGGCTGCGCCAGCGCGCCGGCGATGTCGGCCAGCGGCAGCGCCGAGGTGTTGGTGGCGAGCAGCGCGTTCGGGCGCAGTTTCGGTTCGAGCGCGCGGAACAGCTGCTGCTTCGCGTCGAGGTTCTCGAAGATCGCCTCGATGACGAGATCGGCGCGCGCGGCGCCGGCGCCGTCGACATCGGCGCGCAGCCGGCTGACCGCCGCCTGCCGCGCGGCGGGTGTCTTCAGTTTTTTGTTGAACAGTGCGCGCGCGCGTTTCAGTGCCGGCTCGATCTGTTCGAGGCCGCGATCCTGCAGCGTCACCTCCAGCCCCTGCAGCGCGCACCAGGCGGCGATGTCGCCGCCCATGACGCCGGCGCCGACCACATGCACGCGGCGCAGGGCGACCTTTTCACCGGCGTCGCCCTTGCCCTCGGCCTTCAGCCGCTCCATCAGCGCGAATACGCGGCGCAGGTTGCGCGACACCGGGCCGACCAGCAGTGCCGACACGTTCTCGATTTCGTCGGTCAGCAGTGCCTCGCGGTCGTCGCCGTGCTTCTCGAAGGCGTCGATCAGCGCGAACGGCGCCGGGTAGATGTCGGGGCGCGCCTGTTTCGCCGTCGCCTTGCGGATGAACGACGCCAGCAGCGGCCGCACCGGCGTGCTGTTGACCAGCTTCACCAGCAGCCCCGGCTCGCGCGAGCGGCGTTTGGCCAGCAGCGCGCGCCGCGCCGCCCAGCGCAGCGATTCGTGTTCGCCGGCGACCTGATCGACCAGCCCGAGCGCGCGCGCCTGACCGGCCGACAGCGTGCGCGTCTGCAACATCAGCGGCAGCGCCTGGTGGCCGCCGAGCCTGGCGATGCTGCGGGCGCTGCCGCCGAAGCCGGGGTAGATGCCGAGCTTGATCTCGGGAAAACCGATGCGGGTGGCCGGCACGTCGCGCGCGATGCGGTAGCCGAAGGCCAGCGCCAGCTCGAGGCCGCCGCCGAGGCAGACGCCGTCGATGGCGGCCACGGTCGGGCAGGGCAGCCGCTCGATGCGATCGAACAGCTGGTGCACGCGGCCGATCTGCGCGCGCGCCATCGCGACATCGGCGACCTGCTCGAATTCGCGCACGTCGGCACCGGCGATGAAACTGCCGTGCTTGCCCGACAGCAGCGCGACGCCGGCGGGCGGGTTGCGTTCGATCGCGCCGACCAGCTGTTCGAGTTCGTCGAGCACGGCGCTGCCGAGCGTGTTCAGCGTGGCGCCGTCGCAATCGAGCGTCAGCCACAGCAGGCCGTCGATGTCGGTCGTGGTGCGCCAATGGCGAAAATGGCGGCGGTCCGGTGCCGGTGCGGCGTTTTCCATGTCGTTGCCTCCGGTGGTGGGCGCAATGCCGGTGCGGCAGGGCCGCCCGCCAGCGTAGGCAGTGTGGCGCCAAAAGTGAACCAGTGACGTTTGACGAGGTCGGTTGACGCTGCCGGCGCCCTCTGTGACCCTTGGCGGCCCGCTCGCGGCAGACATCTTCTGGCGCGAGCCTCTTTCAACGCGGACGCTCTTCGACGATGTACCGGATCTTCGCGCGCGCGGCGCTGCTTGCCGCTCTCTCCCTGCCGCTGGCGACGCTGGCGCAACCGGCCGATCCGTTCCGCCAGTGCGTCGACCGGATTGGCGAACGCGCCCGCGCTGAGGGGCTGACCACGCCGGCCGTGGCGCGCGCGCTGGCCGGCATCCGCTACGAGCAGCAGGTGATCGACGCCGATCGCCGCCAGCCCGAGTTCGTCGATACCTTCGCCAACTATCTCGACCGGCGGTTGACGCCGGAGCGCATCGGCGCCGGCAAGGCGTTGCTGCGCCGTCACCGCGCGCTGTTGACGCAGCTCGAAGAGCGCTACGGCGTGCCGGCCGAGGTGCTGGTGTCGTTCTGGGGGCTGGAGACCAACTACGGCGGCTTCTTCGGCCGCATTCCGGTGCTCAATTCATTGGCGACGCTGGCCTGCGACGAGCGCCGCGCCAGCTATTTCAGCGAGGAGCTGCTGAATGCGCTGCGGCTGGTCGATCGCGGTCAGGCGCGGCCCGAACAGATGATCGGCTCGTGGGCCGGCGCGATGGGGCACACCCAGTTCATGCCGTCGACCTGGCTGCGCTACGCCGTCGATGGTGATGGCGACGGCCGCATCGACCTGTGGAACTCCACCGCCGACGCGCTGACCTCGGCCGCCAACTATCTGCAGCGGATCGGCTGGAAGCGCGGCCAGCGCTGGGGCGACGAGGTGGTGCTGCCGGCCGGTTTCGCCTATGACCTGGCCGGCCGCCAGCGGCCGCAGTCGCTGGCGGCGTGGCGCGAGCTCGGCATCGCCGGCATCGATGGCGAGCCGTCGCGCTCGCTGGCGCTGCTGGTGCCGTCGGGCCATCGCGGTCCGGCGTTTCTGGTCGGCGACAACTACGAGGTGATCCTGCGCTGGAACCGCTCCGAGTCCTACGCGCTGGCGGTCGGCCTTCTGGCCGACCGGCTGGCCGGTGCGGCGGCGCTGAAGGTGACGCCGCCGGTCGATGCGCCGCGACTGAGCCGCGCGCAGGTCGAGACGATGCAGCAGCGGCTGGCGGCGCTGGGCTTTTCGGCGGGCGAAGTGGACGGTGTGCTCGGGCCGGCGACACGCGATGCGCTGCGCCGTTTCCAGCAGCAGCGCGGGCTGGTGCCTGACGGCTTCCCCGACACGCCGGTGTTGAAGGCGCTCGGCGTGCTTTGAGGTTGTTCCCTCTCCCTTCAGGGAGAGGGGCGTCTGCTTCTAAATATCTCCGAGATACTCGATCCGCTCCGGCTGCGCTTCCGGGAATCGCTCGCGGAACTCCCTCATCACGGATGCCTCGCTCCAGCCGATCAGCCGCAGCGACCGGCCGTTGCCGCGGTAGCGGAAGTGGAGTGAGTAGTACTTCAGCCCGTGGCTGGCGCGCTCTTCCCGCGCGGGTTCGTTGCCGATGACAGGCATGTCGAGCTCCTGTGTCGCGCCTCGATCTTGGTGTCAGCCGTGCTCCGGGAGGCCTTCCTGCCCGACTGCAATGCAGGAGCCGTTCCAGTATCGCGAAAAGGGCGTCAATCGGCCGTCGCCGCCAACGCTGTACCGCGACGGCGGGGTGGCCTGCGCCAGGCTGGTGCGCGCTCGCTCACAGACGGGCGACGCGGCCGGGGCGGCAACTGGAGAAATCGGCGAGAGCGATTACGCTTGAGAGGCTCCGGGGGTGCCCGGTTCCGAGGGCCGCGCAGTGGGCACGGCGTGAAATCGACTGGCGTGGGCGGTGGCGGTGAAACAAGGTCTGGGTCACATCGGCGCACTGGGCGCGGCGCTGCTGCTGCTGGCGGCGACGGCGCAGGCGACGACCGTGTTCAAGTACCGCGACGCCAGCGGCGTCTGGCACTACTCCGACCAGCGCCCGCGCGGCGGCGGCCACCAGCAGCTGGAGGTGCTGCAGCTGTTCGGCGCCACCAGGGCGCAGCAGCGCACGGTACGGGTCGAGAAGCGCGGCGACCCGGCCGCGCCGGTGCTGGTCGCCATCAACCAGAACCACGCGCCGGTGCAGCTGAAGCTCGATCTGAAACGGCTCGACAACCTGCGTCCCGGCCGCTCGCTGCCGGCTCATTTTCTGGTGCCGCCGCGCGGTGAGCTGACGCTGGTGCAGCTGCAGCCGGTCGGTGCCGGCGCCACCCGTGTCGATTACGACTATCGCTGGCAGCTCGGCGATCCGGCCGCCCGGCCCGACAGCGACTACGCCTATCTGGCGCCGATTCCGGCCAGCGGCAGCTTCGCGGTGACGCAGTCGTTCAACGGCGGTTTCAGCCACAGCGGCGACAGCGGCCGCTATGCCGTCGACATCGCGATGCCGGTCGGCACCGCGGTGCGCGCGGCGCGCGGCGGCACCGTCACCAGCATCACCGACCAGTTCAACGCCGGCGGCAACTCGCCGAGCTACCGCAGCCAGACCAACAGCGTCTACGTCATGCACGACGACGGCACCTTCGGCATCTACGCCCACCTGCGCCACCGTTCGGCGCTGGTACAGACGGGGCAGCGCGTCGAGCGCGGCCAGATCCTCGCCCAGTCCGGCAACACCGGCTATTCGACGGCGCCGCACCTGCATTTCGCGGTGCTGCACAACGCCGGCATGAAGTGGAGTTCGATCCCGTTCGAGATGCAGAGCGGCAGCGGCATCGGGGTGCCGCGCAGAGGCGTCGCGCTCAGTCACCAGCCGCAGTCGCGGCCGGTCGCCAGTCGCGAGCCGACGGCTGCGGTCGGCGCGGCCGACTGACGTTCCTTCAAGCGTTTTCCCTTCAGCTCTCTTCCCACTGCCAGCGCAGCGGTTCGCCGAAGTCGTCGTAGATGATCACCTTGCGTGGCTTCTTGCGGCGGTTCGCCGCGCTCTGCTGGCGCTTACTCAGGCTCTGCCGGCGCTGCTCGATGGCGGCGACCACCTCCGGCACGTAGGTGCGCTCGCTGCGCGGCAGTTCGCCGTCGGCCAGCGGCGGTGCCTTCAGCGCGCCCTCGGCGGAATCGCGGCCGCTGACGCCGCGTTCCACCTGCTGCACTTCGCCGCCGTCGCGCAGGAAGGCGTCGACCTGAGACTCCAGCTCGCGGCGGATATCGGCTTTGGTTGGCGGTTTCACGACAGCATCGCAGACCGGTTGGGGTGACGACCCGCCAGCTTACCAGCGCTGGTGACGTGGTGCAGGGGGCGCTGCCGGCGCGCGCCCGGACCTCCTGTTCGGATCCCCTATCGCGTCCATATCGAGAATCAATACCCACAGAAAAAGTGTCAGATTTACATTGGCACCCGGCACTGCCCCATGCCCTGCCGATCGAGCGTGTCGCCATCGACTCGATCACCGCGTGGCCCGGTTCGTTGCCCGACCGCCGATTTCACTTGCCCAAAGGAATTGCTTCATGCGCATAAAAACCTTGTCCCTCGCCGTCGCCATGGCAGCCGCCCTGGCGCCCGCCGTCCACGCCGACAACGTCGGCGCCGCGTCGATGGCCGCCAAACAGGGCCCGATGACCAACAAGGACTGGTGGCCGAACAGGCTCGACCTGTCGCTGTTGCGGCAGCACAACCCCTCGTCCAGCCCGATGGGGGCGGACTTCGATTACGCCAGGGCGTTCAACAGCCTCGACCTGAGCGCGGTGAAGAAGGACATCGAGGCGGCGCTGACCGACTCGCAGGACTGGTGGCCGGCCGACTTCGGCAACTACGGCCCGTTCTTCATCCGCATGGCCTGGCACAGCGCCGGCACCTACCGGATGATGGATGGCCGCGGTGGCTCCGACGGCGGCCAGCAGCGCTTCGATCCGCTCAACAACTGGCCCGACAACGTCAGCCTCGACAAGGCGCGCCGGCTGCTGTGGCCGATCAAGCAGAAGTACGGCGCCAGTCTCTCCTGGGGCGACCTGATGGTGCTGGCCGGCACCGTCGCGATGGAGTCGATGGGAATGAAGACCTTCGGCTTCGCCGGCGGCCGCGCCGATGACTGGGAGCCCGACCTCGTCTACTGGGGGCCGGAATCGGTCTGGCTCGGCGACAACCGCCACCACGGCGAACGCAAGCTGGAAGGTTCGCTCGCCGCGGTGCAGATGGGGCTGATCTACGTCAACCCCGAGGGTCCGAACGGCAACCCCGATCCGCTCGCCGCCGCCCACGACATCCGCGAGTCGTTCGGCCGCATGGCGATGAACGACGAGGAGACAGTGGCGCTGATCGCCGGCGGCCACACCTTCGGCAAGGCGCACGGCGCGCACAACCCGGAGAAATGCCTCGACGCCGATCCGGCCGCTGCGCCGGTCGAGAAGCAGGGGCTGGGCTGGAACAACCGCTGTGGCAAGGGCAATGCCGAGGACACCATCACCAGCGGCCTGGAAGGCGCCTGGACCTCCAGCCCGACCACGTTCACCACTATGTTCCTGTCCAACCTGTTCGCCTGGAACTGGGTGCCGAGCAAGAGTCCGGCCGGTGCGACCCAGTGGATTCCGGCCGACCCGGCGGCCTCGGCGATGGTTCCGGACGCGCACATCAAGGACAAGCGCCACGCGCCGATCATGTTCACCACCGACATGGCGCTGCGCATGGACCCGGCCTACGAGAAGATCTCGCGCCGCTTCCTGGAGAACCCGAGGGAGTTCGAGCTGGCCTTCGCCAAGGCCTGGTTCAAGCTGACTCACCGCGACCTCGGTCCGAGCACGCGTTACCTCGGTGCCGACGCGCCGACGGAAGAGCTGTTGTGGCAGGACCCGATCCCGGCGCTCGACCACCCGCTGATCGACAGTGCCGACATCGCCGCGCTCAAGAGCAAGATCCTCGCCTCGGGGCTGACCACGTCCCAGCTGGTGCGCACCGCCTGGGCGTCGGCCTCGTCGTTCCGCGGCAGCGACATGCGCGGTGGCGCCAACGGTGCTCGCGTCCGTCTCGCACCGCAGAAGGCGTGGGCCGCCAACGACCCGGCCGAACTGGCGAAGGTGCTGGTGCGGCTGGAGCGGGTGCAGAAGGAGTTCAATGCCGGCCTGAGCGGCGGCAAGCGGGTTTCGCTCGCCGACGTCATCGTGCTGGCCGGCTCGGCCGCGGTCGAATCGGCCGCCGGCAAGGCCGGTTACGCGGTCGAGGTGCCGTTCACCCCGGGTCGCATGGACACCACGCAGGAGAAGACCGACGCCGCCTCGTTCGCCGTGCTGGAACCCAAGGCCGATGGCTTCCGGAACTACTACGACAAGCAGGCGCGGCTGGCACCGATCGAGGCGCTGGTCGACAAGGCCAACCTGCTGACGCTCAGCGTGCCGGAGATGACCGTGCTGGTCGGCGGCCTGCGCACGCTGGATGCCAACGCCGGCGGTGCCAGGCACGGCGTGCTGACCAGCCGTCCGGGTCAGCTGTCGAACGACTTCTTCGTCAACCTGCTCGACATGTCGACGGTCTGGTCGAAGGCGTCGGCCGAAGGGGTGTACGAGGGCCGCGACCGCAAGACCGGCAAGGTCAAGTGGACGGCGACGCCGGTCGATCTGGTGTTCGGTTCCAACTCGGAGCTGCGCGCGGTTGCCGAGCACTACGCCGGCGACGATGCCCGCGAGCGGTTCGTGCGCGACTTCGTCAGCGCGTGGAACAAGGTGATGGAGCTCGACCGCTTCGACCTGCGCGGCTGAGCGGGTCGCTACACCTCGCAGGTGTGATACCCCGGTCGGGTTCCGACCGGGGTGTCGTTTCCACAAACGCCGGGCTTGCCCCGGCGTTTTTCATGGCAGGCCAACCGGGGCCTGCCGCCCTTCGGGCCGCCGCTGGCGCGGCGATGGAAATTTCTCCCGAAAATTTTTCGTCAGTGCGCGCCGTGCTGTTCGAGGATGCGGGCGAACTCCGCAGCCTTACGGTGCTGGCGGATGTAGAAGAGCAACGTGCGGCCGCTCGGGTCGGTGGCGTCGAGGTTGCGCCCCTGACGCTTGAACAGTTCGACGAAGGTGGCGAAATCCTCGGCGCGCATCGCCTGATAGGCTTTTTGCAGCACGTGGAAATCGGCGTCGACGCCGGCGATGGGTTTGGTGTCGAGGAATTCGGCGATGCGCTCCTCGGTCCAGACTTCGTCGATGACCTTCTCTTTGTCTTTTGCCATGGTCGTTCTCTGTTTGGGAGCTCAGTTTGTGCCGGCGCCGAGGTGGTGACTCACTCCGTGACTCGCCGTGAACCCGTCCCTGGGGGCTCGTCGGCGGCATCCATGGACCCAAAGCATTCGCTTCGCTCATGGGGCCGGCTCCCGCCGGCGGTCACGGAGCAAGTCACCACCCCGACGCTACGAATGTCAGTGGTACGACAGCATACGAACCTGGTGTGAGGCGCGAGCGGGGCG